>JBDUCV010000001.1:0-91454 GCA_040003255.1 Actinomycetota bacterium | reverse complement strand
CGGGCCGACCGCGCCTCGTACCCCCGCCGGCTTCGCCGGCGGACTGCCTGGCGGCGTCGCGCCCCAGCTGCCACCGGGTATGCAGCTGCCCGACATCTCCAAGCTGAAGCTGCCCAAGAACTGAGCGCCGCATCTGAGGACGACACCGCGCGACGGCACTAGTGTTCGGCTGAGCCTCATGAGGGAGCGAGCCGATGCCGGATAAGCCTGCTGGAACGCCCAGTGCCGGACCGAAGGCGAAGGACGCAGCGCGGATCGCGGCTGGCTACGCGTTCGATGGAGCGGCCCTCGAACTCGGCAGTGTGGTTTTGGCCGGGGCGCCTTATCCCGAAGCGCGTATCCGGGTGCCGCTGGGCATGTTGAACCGGCACGGGCTGATCGCCGGCGCCACCGGCACGGGTAAGACCAAGACGCTGCAGGTCCTCACCGAGCAGCTGTCCGGCGCCGGCGTGCCGGTGGTGGTGGCCGACATCAAGGGTGACCTCTCGGGTCTGCTGCAGCCGGGTACGTCCAACGGAAAGATCTCCCAGCGCTCGGCCGACACCGGCGACGACTGGACGGCGACCGGCTATCCGGTGGAGTTCTACGCGCTGGGCGCGATCGGCACCGGGGTGCCACTGCGGGCGACGATGACGAGCTTCGGCCCGACGCTCCTGTCGAAAGTGCTCGATCTCAACGACACCCAGGAGTCCTCACTCGGATTGATCTTCAGTTACGCCGACAAGGCGGGTCTGCCGCTGCTGGATCTCAAGGACCTGCGTGCGGTTATCCAGTTCCTGGTCAGCGGCGAAGGCAAGGCGGAGCTCGCCGGGCTTGGCGGGTTGTCGAGCGCGACGGCAGGTGTGATCCTGCGCAGCCTGATTTCTCTGGAGACCCAGGGCGGCGACGTCTTCTTCGGCGAACCGGAATTCGAAACGGCCGATCTGATGCGCACGGCTGCTGACGGGCGCGGCGTGATCAGCTCGATCGAGCTGGCCAACCTGCAAGACCGGCCACAGCTATTCAGCACGTTCTTGATGTGGCTGCTCGCCGATTTGTTCCACGAACTGCCCGAGGTCGGCGATCCCGATAAGCCCAAGCTGGTGTTCTTCTTCGATGAGGCACACCTGTTGTTCACCGGTGCCAGCAAGCCGTTTCTACAGGCGGTGACGCAGACGGTGCGGTTGATCCGATCGAAGGGCGTTGGCATTTTTTTCGTCACTCAGAACCCGCAGGACGTCCCCGATGACGTGCTGGGGCAGCTCGGCAACCGGGTGCAGCACGCGCTGCGCGCCTTCACTCCAGACGATGCCGCCGCGCTGGCCAAGGCGGTGCGCACCTACCCGAAGACGACCGACTACGACCTGAAGCAGGACCTGACTCAGCTCGGAACCGGCGAGGCCGTGATCACCGTGCTTGCAGAGTCCGGCTCGCCGACCCCCGTCGCGTGGACCAGATTGCGGGCGCCACGGTCGCTAATGGCGCAGATCGATCCGGCAGCGCAACAGCAGGCGGTGACGTCATCGCCACAGCAAATCGCCTACGGGCCGCCGATCGATCGTGAGTCTGCTTACGAGAAGCTAGCCGCGCGGCTCACGGCGCAGGCGCCACCCGTGCCCCAACAGGTGCCCTCGCAGCAACTGCCCCAAACTGCGCCAGGTCCCGCTGACGGCGTACTCGCCGGGATCTTCGGCTCCAACGTGTTCAAATCCTTCGCCCGATCCGCGGCGAGTTCGCTCGGCCGAGAGATCAGCCGCGGGGTATTCGGCGTCCGTAGGCGCCGCTGATCCGCCGGCGCCACACATGACATCGGCCAGCTGTCTCGACCGGCCGAGGAGCTAGCTGGCTGGCGCGCGTAGCGCGGCCGCGATCGAGTCGGGGACGACCTCGTAGCGGGCGAAGGTACGGGTGAAATGCCCAGTCCCGGCCGTCAGCGATCGCAGGACGACTGGATAGCGGATCAGCTCGGCCTCGGGCACCTCGCCGCGGACAACGGTGCGTTCCATGCCGGTCGGTGCGCTCGGATCTGGCTCGGTGCCGGTGACCCGCCCGCGTCGACCGGACAGATCCGACAGCACCGCCCCGACGTGTGCGTCCGGGATCGTGATCGCGACTGAAGCCAGGGGCTCAAGGGTGGCGACCGACCCGGCCGCTGCGGCGTCCTTGACCGCCAGTGCCCCAGCCATTTGGAACGCCGCGTCAGAGGAATCCACGCTGTGTGCCTTGCCGTCAAGCAGGGTCACCCGAACGTCCACGACGGGAATGTGGTCGTTGGACAGGCCGTGCTCGAGCTGGGCGCGCACCCCCTTCTCGACCGAGCCGATGAACTGCGACGGGACGGCTCCGCCCACCACCTTCTCGGCAAATTCCACGCCTGAGCCCCGCGGCAGCGGGGAAACCATCACGTCGCAGACGGCGTACTGCCCATGCCCCCCGGACTGCTTTACCAGCCTGCCGTGGCCCCTTGCCTCGGCGACGAACGTCTCGCGCACCGGAACGCGAAGCGGGACGATCCCGACCTGCGCCCCGGTTGCGCGCAGCCGATCGAGCACGACGTCGGCGTGGGCCTCGCCGAGACACCAGAGCACGAGCTGCCCGGTCCCCGCCTGCCGCTCGACGCGCACGGTCGGATCGCCCGCGGACAATCGGGCAAGCGCCTTGGCCAGCGCGTCCTCGTCGGCGCGAGTCGCTGCCTGGACGGCGACCGGTAGCAGCGGTTCGGGCATCTGCCACGGTTCGACGAGCAGTGGGCTCCCCTTCGCCGAGAGCGTGTCGCCGGTCTCGGCGCTCCCGAGGCGGCCGATCGCACAGATGTCACCAGCCACGGCGCGCTCGATGGGACGCAGCGTCGCGCCTAGTGGGGAAAACAGCTGACCGACCCGTTCGTCCGCGTCGTGGTCCGGATGCCCGCGCGCCTCGCCGCCGTGCCCGGCGATGTGCACCGCGGTCTCAGGCAACAACGTGCCGGAGAACAGCCGCAGCACCGACAACCGGCCCAGGTACGGGTCGACGTTCGTCCGGATGACCTCGCCGAGCAACGGCCCGTCGGCGTCGCACTGTACGGGCGGCGCCGAAGTGCCGTCGAGGCGCGTGGCGGATGGCGGATCTAGCTCGACAGGCGACGGAAAGGCACCGCTGAGCAGTTCCAGAAGTTCGGCGAGCCCCAGTGCGGTAGCAGAGCACACCGGCAGTACCGGATAGAACGTGCCGCGTGCGACGGCTGTCTCGAGGTCGTCGATCAAGACGTCGAGGCCGATCTCCTCACCGCCCAGATAGCGCTCGAGCAACGTGTCGTCCTCGCTGTTGTCGATGATCGCTTCGATCAAGGCGCTACGGGCGCCGTCGACGTCGCCCGCCACGTCGTGTGTGGCGTCGAACAGCGATTCCTTCGGCGGGAAACCGGCCGAGTAGTCATACACCGTTTGCGCCAGCAGCCCGAGCAGCGCCTCGGGCGGTTGTTCGGGGCGGACACCGACAGGGAGATAGAGCGGCAGCACCGCCCGGCCGCCCGCCCCACCGAACACCGCCTGACACGAGGCGACCGCGGCGTCGAGCGAAGCCCGCGGCGCGTCCAGCCGGGTGACGACCACCGCGCGGGGCGTGCCGAGGGCGGCGCATTCCTCCCAGAGCGAGACGGTGATCGGGTCGATATCCTCGGCGGCCGACACGACGAACAGCGCGGCATCGGCGGCCCGGAGGCCGGCCCGCAATTCGCCGGTGAAGTCGGGATAACCCGGCGTGTCAAGCAGGTTGACCACCACGCCGTCGTGACGCAGTGGACACACCGAGAGGGCGACCGAGCGTTGCTGTGCCACCTCGACCGGGTCGGCGTCGCTCACCGTCGTGCCCTCGGCGACCGACCCGGCACGTGAGATTGTCCCGGTAGCCGCGAGCAGCGCCTCGACCAGCGTGGTCTTCCCCGCGCCGGAATGCCCAACGAGCGCGACGTTGCGGATTTTCTCCGGCCGGTCGGCGGTCTCGAGCATGGTGCTCGTCGATCGGGTCGCGGTCTTCTTCGTCGCCATCCGGACGCCCTCTCCCTTAATCGGGTGACCGACGATCACAGCCGATCCCGGCATTCGACACCCGCGGTCGGCTGTCCGACAAGCAATGCCGCCAGATCGGTCCGGATAGGGTGAGCCGGCGACCCGGCGGGCTGCCGGTTGCCCTCAGACAGGAGAACTACACCGCGTGCTCACCGCCCACGCCCGGGCTTTCGTCGGCAGGACGCTCATCCCGCTCGGAAGCTGGCTCGCGCGCGCCGGTGTCACCCCGGACGCGATCACGGCCATCGGCACGATCGGCGCCACCGCCGCCGCGCTGATCTTCTTCACCCATGGCTGGTGGCTATCCGGCACGCTGCTGATCTGGGCCTTCGTCATGCTCGATGCGGTCGACGGAGCTGTCGCCCGGGCGAGCGGCAAGACAACGAAGTTCGGCGCGGTGCTCGACTCCACCGCCGACCGGGTCGCCGATGCCGCGGTGTTCGGCTCCATCGGCTGGTTCTTCGCATGGCACGATCAACCCTGGATGTTGGCCGCCGCGCTGCTCTGCCTGGTGCTGGGCTTCCTCACGTCCTATATCCGCGCCCGCGCCGAGGGACTCGGCTTGACTGCGACGGTCGGCTTCGCCGAGCGCACCGAGCGGCTAATCATTGTGCTCGTCGGGACGGGTTTGTCGGGGGAGCACTTGCACGTGCCCTACGTGCAGGCGGCGGCACTTTGGATTCTGGTAGCCGCGTCCACGATTACCGTCGCGCAGCGGCTGGCGACCGTCTGGCGGCAGTCACGCACCGAGACGTCGGTGTGAGCCGATGCTGACCTTGCCGAACCTGCGGGCGAGCGCGGTCGATCTCGGCTTCGCGGCCGGTTGGACCGCGATCAAGTCGGTGCCCGCACCGATTGCGACCCGCGCATTCCGGGCCGCCGCGGATGCTGCGACAGCACGTAATGGCGCAGGTGCCCGCCAGCTTCGCCGGAACCTGCGCCGCGTGTTGGGCCCGTCCGCGCCGGAGTCGCAGCTCGATGAGCTGGTCGGCAACTCGTTGCGCTCTTATGCCCGATACTGGCTCGAGACCTTCCGGCTGCCCAGCATGGATCACCGGGCGATAGCGGCCCGGGCTGATGCCAACATGACGGGCGCCGAGCAGCTCGATGCCGCGATGGCCGCCGGACGCGGAGTAGTACTCGCCCTACCGCACATGGGTAACTGGGACGTCGGTGCGGTGTGGCTGATCCACCACGGCGTGCCGTTTACCACGGTCGCCGAGCGGCTCAAGCCCGAATCGCTCTACGACCGCTTCGTCGCCTACCGCAACGGAATCGGCATGGAAGTGCTGCCGCTGACTCGCGGCGAACGTCCGGTCACCGACGTGCTGGCGGAGCGGCTGCGGGGTGGCGGCTGCGTCGCCCTTGTCGGCGACCGGGATCTGTCCCGCAGCGGCGTCGAGGTGCAGTTCTTCGGCGAGCCGGCGCGCATGCCGCCGGGGCCGGCGCTGCTCGCGGCCACCACCGGCGCCCCGTTGCTGCCGGTTAGCATGTGGTTCACCGATGGCTCGGAGGGCCCGAATGGCCCCGGCTGGGGCGAACGGATCGGCGCGCCGATCGACCTCACCGGCGGACGCTTGCGCGACCGCGTCCAGGCCGGCACCCAGGCCCTGGCCGACTGGTTCGCCGCGGAGATCGCCCGGCACCCCGCTGACTGGCACATGCTGCAGAAGCTCTGGCTGGCCGACCTCGACCCGGCGCGGGTGGCCGCGCGGGTGTGAAGATGCGCATCGGCATCGTCTGCCCTTACTCCTGGGACATCCCGGGGGGAGTACAGGCGCACGTCCGCGACCTCGCCGAGACATTGATCGGGCTCGGACACCATGTCGCCGTGCTCGCCCCAGGCGACGACGATATGCCCGGGTTGCCGGCCTATGTCTCGGTCGCAGGCAAGGCGGTGCCCGTCCCCTACAACGGTTCGGTCGCGCGGTTGCAGTTCGGGTTGCTGTCGGCTGCGCGGGTGCGGCGCTGGTTGCGCGACGGGGCGTTCGACGTCGTTCACGTCCACGAGCCGGCTCCGCCCAGCCTGTCGCTGCTCACCTGCATGATTCACGACGGCCCGCTCGTCGGGACGTTCCACGCGGCGACCACCCGATCGCGGTTCTTGTTGATGTTCGACACCATGCTGCAGCCGTTCCTCGAGAAGCTGTCCGGGCGAATCGCGGTTTCTGATGCGGCACGGAAGGTGATCGTCGAGCATCTCGGCGCTGACGCGGTGGTGATCCCGAACGGCGTTTCGGTGCGGCGCTTCGCCTCCGCCGCAGCGCGCCCGATGGCTGTCAATACGCAGCGGATCGGCTTTATCGGGCGCTTCGACGAGCCGCGCAAGGGCATGGATGTGCTGGTCGCGGCCCTTGAGATGCTCGCCCCCACTCGTCGCGACCTGCGGCTGGTGGTCGCCGGGCGGGGCGACCAGGACAAGTTCCGCAGCGAGCTGCCGGCCATCCTCACCGATCGAGTCGATCTTCTCGGCCAGGTCAGCGAGCCGGAAAAAGCCCGCATGCTGCGCACGGTCGACGTCTACTGTGCCCCGAACACCGGCCAGGAGAGCTTCGGCATCATCCTGCTCGAGGCTATGGCGGCCCGTACGCCGGTAGTCGCGAGCGATCTCGAGGCGTTCCGGCGGGTCTTGGCGGACGGCGCCGCAGGTGCCCTGTTCGCGACAGGTGATCCCGAGGCCCTGGCCGCAGCGCTTGTCCCGGTGCTGGACGACGCGGCGCTCCGGCAGCGGCTGGTCGAACACGGGGCAGAGGCCGTCGCGGCGTTCGACTGGTCGGTCGTAGTCGGGTCTGTGCTGAGGGTCTACGAATTGGCCATTGCAGGGGCGCCGCCGGCGCTCTAACCCGGGTGCTGTCGGCCGGCTAACGTCAGTCACCTACCCTGGGCAGCCATGTTGTCCGTCGGCTGGTTGGTTGCGGCCGTCGTCCTGGCCGTGTTACTCACCGTATGGGTGACTTTCACCCTCACTCGCCTGGACCGGTTACACGCGCGGGTCGATGCCGCCCAGGCCGCCCTCGACGCCCAGCTCGTCCGTCGCGCCGCGGCACTTCTGCAAGTGGTGGAATCCGGCGCCGGCCAAGTTTCGCGTGCCGAGACCGGCCGCTATGAGCGCACCGTCTCTACCGCCCTCAATGCCGCCGAGCCGGATCGTGAGGGTGCCGAGAACCAGGTCGGCAGGGCGATCGCAGCGCTGGCCGACCAGCCCGCGAACATTCGTCCGACCGAGGCGAGCGAACTGCACGAGGCGTGTGTACGGGTCGGTATCGCCCGGCGTTTCTACAACGACGCGGTCCGCGACACGCGCAACCTGCGTTCCCGCCGGATGCCACGGATCCTGCACCTGGCAGGGCATCGTGGGCTGCCGCAGTTCTTCGACATCGACGACACATTGAGCTTTCCCGCACCGCCGAACACGCACCCATCCATCCAGGAGGCCCATCCGTGAACCTGCCCGACCTGATCGGTCAACTCACCACCAGACACAAGGCGATCGCTGCCGCGGTCGCCGCGGTGGTGGTGGTGGCCGGGGTGGCCGGCTCCTGGGTGGCCCTCGCTAGCAGCGACTCAAAGCCGAAGTCGACGCCGTCACCGGTCGCCCTCGCGCCGACCACGACGGCCAGCCCGACACCGAAGCCGACGCCGAAGCCGACCCCCCGACCGAAGCCGCGACCGGCGCTCGTCAATCCGCTCACCGGCATCGGTGCACCAGTTAAGGGCCCGGTGGTGGCGGTCAAGATCAACGATACGTCGGTCGGAGCGGCCCAGGTGGGCATCGACCAAGCTGACATCGTCTATATCGAGCAGGTCGAAGCTGGCCTCACCCGGCTCATCGCGGTCTATGACACCAAGAAGCCGATCGTCGGCCCGGTACGCAGTGTGCGTGCGAGTGACATCGAGCTGCTGAGCCAGTACGGCGCCATCACCATCGCCGCCTCCGGGGGCGGCGGTGACTCGCTGCCGACGCTCGACAGGTCGATCCTGAAGTCCACGATCAACGACCGCGGCGGCCCTGGCTTCTTCCGCGACGACAACCGCCAAGCCCCTTACAACCTGATGCTCAACCTGGCCCAGACATCCGGGCTTGGTGGTGCTGCGGCGAAGTCCATCGGCTGGACGTGGGCGCGGAGCGCCGCGGGTATAGCCGGCGCCCGAGGCGGTACATCGCTACAAACCCAAGTCGGCGGCACGCAGGTCGCGTTCCGGTGGAATACCTCGCTGAAACGCTACCTGCGTTATGTCGGCGGGTCACCTCAGTCGGCGGCCAGCGGCGCACCGGTGGCGACCCCGAATGTCATCGTCCAGTACTGCCAGGGCTACACCAACTACCAGGACATCGACGTGGTGGGCAACCCGGGTCATTACACGAAGTCCATCGGCCGCGGCAGGGTATCGATCTTCCGCAACGGCATCCGGATCGACGGCACCTGGTCGCGGCCTACTCTCGCCTCAGGAACGACGTTCCGTGACGCCAAGGGCCACATCATCCCGCTGGCGCCTGGCGGGGCATGGGTCGTGATGACCGAGAACGGCAAGCCGCTGACGTCGGGCTGAGCAGGCCACCGAAGCCGGATCGGCTGGCGATCGGGCCCACGCCGCCGCCGTAGAATCGGCGTCATGTCAGACCACAGCCAGCACGAGATCGGCACCGCTCGGGTGAAGCGCGGCATGGCCGAGATGCTCAAGGGCGGCGTCATCATGGACGTCGTCACCGCCGACCAGGCGAAGATCGCCGAGGATGCCGGTGCCGTCGCGGTCATGGCGCTCGAACGGGTGCCCGCCGACATCCGCGCACAGGGCGGGGTTTCGCGAATGAGTGACCCGGACATGATCGACAGCATCATGAGCACCGTCTCGATCCCGGTGATGGCCAAGGCCCGGATCGGGCACTTCGTCGAGGCTCAGGTGCTGCAATCTCTCGGCGTCGACTACGTGGACGAGTCCGAGGTACTCACCCCGGCCGACTACGCCAACCACATCGACAAGTGGGCCTTCACCGTGCCGTTCGTATGCGGGGCCACCAACCTTGGCGAGGCATTGCGGCGGATTACCGAGGGTGCGGCAATGATCCGTTCCAAAGGCGAGGCCGGCACGGGCGACATTTCGAACGCGACCACGCACATGCGCGCGATCCGGGGCGAGATCAGACGGCTCAGCTCGCTGGCCGAGGACGAACTGTTCGTCGCGGCCAAGGAGCTGCAGGCGCCTTACGAGCTCGTCGCCGAGGTTGCCCGGGCAGGCAAGCTGCCGGTGGTGCTGTTCACAGCCGGTGGGATCGCCACCCCGGCCGACGCGGCAATCATGATGCAGCTGGGCGCCGAAGGGGTCTTCGTCGGCTCCGGCATCTTCAAGTCCGGCAATCCAGCGCAGCGCGCCGAGGCGATCGTCAAGGCGACGACTTTCTACGATGACCCCGATGTGATCGCCAAGGTGTCGCGAGGGCTCGGCGAGGCGATGGTCGGCATCAACGTCGCGGAAATTCCGCAGTCGCACCGGCTGGCCGACCGCGGCTGGTAAGTGCTGTCCTCCGTCACTCCGACATCCTCTGCCACGCTCGTACCACACTTAACAGCCGCGACACGCCGCGTCAATGCCAGCTCGCAGCCCGCCGTCGGGTCCACCCTGGGTAAGACAACCCGGGAGCGAGGCCAGATGTCCGTCACGCACGACGCCCGTCCGGCGATTGCCGACTACGACAGCGACGGCTACGACTACCGCACGTATTGGGCCGGCCGCGATTACGAACAGCGCGCCGAGGCCGACGTCCTCGGTCGGCTGTTCGACCGGCTGCCGCCCTGCGGCTGGCTGGTCGACCTGGGCGGCGGCTACGGCCGAAACGCCGAGCACTACCGGTCGGTGGCCGAGCACAGCGTGCTTGTCGATTATTCGACCAGCAACCTCGAGCGGGCGGCTGATCTGCACGGCTGGGACGTGCTGTCCGGACGGATGCACCTCGTCCGGGCCGATGTAAACGGGCTGCCGTTTCAAACCGGCGCTTTCGATGCGGCGCTCGCCGTGCGCCTGCTGCACCACCTGCCCGACCTCAATGGCGCCTTGCCCGAGATGCTGCGCACGGTCGGCGGCTGGGCGATCCTCGATATCCCGATCAAGCACCATCTGCTCGCGCGGACCCGTGCACTGCTGCACGGCGAACGGACCGAGTTGCGCGACCGGGCACCCCGGGTAAGTGGCGAGACGTCCTACCCGTTCCATTCCTTCCACCTGCGGGCCGTCCGCGAGCAGCTGGCCGAACTGGGCTGGCACAGCGAAATCGCTGCCAGCGTCAACAACTTTCGCCGGTGGGACCAACTACTGCCGGGTCCGGGCGTCACGGCCCTCGGGCCTGTCGTGCAATCGCTCGAGGCGATGGTCCAACGGGTCGGTCGGGGCTGGTGGGGTCCGAATCAGCTGGTTCGCGCCACGCGCAAGCAGTGCATCGCCGCCGTGGATAACCCACCGCCGCGTTTTATTGATCCACGGCTCGGCGCGCTGGCGGCGAGGATGTGCTGCCCGTCATGTCGTGGCGAGCTGGACTGGACACTAGACGAGGCCGCCTGCTCGTGCTGCCAACTGAGCTATCCACGTCACGGCGCCTACTGGGATTTCGCGCTCTAGTTACCGGTCCACGTCTCGCGGATCGGCGCGGGTCGGTCGTCGGCGCCGCGCTTACCCTTGATCGCTGTGCCCCTGACGATCGGTGTGCTGGCGTTGCAGGGTGACGTGCGCGAGCACGTCGCAGCGCTGCAGGCAGCGGGGGCGCACCCCGTTGCAGTGCGCCGGCCGGGCGAGCTGGCCGCCGTCGACGGCCTGGTGATGCCGGGCGGGGAGTCGACAACGATCGCCAAGCTGGCCCGGACGTTTGGGCTGCTCGAACCGCTGCGCGACCGGATCGCGGCCGGCCTGCCGGTGTATGGCTCGTGCGCCGGGATGATCCTTCTTGCTGACCGGCTCGTCGACGCGTCGGACCAGCGAAACACGATCGGCGGGATGGACATCACCGTGCGGCGCAACGCTTTTGGCCGTCAGGTGGACTCCTTCGAGGAGGACATCGCGCTCGATGGGCTGGCTGGGCCGCCGTTGCACGCGGTCTTTATCCGGGCGCCGTGGGTGGAATCGGTGGGGCCGGCGGCGACGCCGATCGGCCGAGTGGGAGCCAACGGTAGAATCGTGGCAGTCCGCCAGCGTTCACTGCTGGCCACGTCGTTCCACCCCGAGCTGACGGGTGACGGGCGCGTGCACGCATACTTTTGCGACATCGTGAGGGGTATTCGATGAGCGGCCACTCCAAATGGGCGACCACCAAGCACAAGAAGGCCGTGGTTGACGCCAGGCGCGGCAAGCTCTTCGCAAAGCTGATCAAGAACATCGAGGTCGCGGCGCGCACCGGCGGTGGCGACCCCGACGGTAACCCGACGCTGTACGACGCGATCCAAAAGGCCCGCAAGACCTCGGTGCCTCTCGACAACATCGAGCGGGCGATAAAGCGCGGTTCCGGAGCCGAGGCGGGCGGCTCCGACTGGCAGACGATCATCTACGAGGGTTACGGCCCGAACGGGGTTGCCGTGCTGATTGAATGCCTGACCGACAACCGCAACCGGGCGGCGGGCGAGGTGCGGATCGCGATGAGCCGCAACGGTGGCTCGATGGCCGACCCGGGGTCGGTGGCCTATCTGTTCACCCGCAAGGGTGTGATCATCGTTCCCAAGGACGGCGCCTCCGAGGACGAGATCCTCACCGCTGTGCTCGATGCTGGCGCAGAGCAAGTCAACGACCTCGGCGACTCCTTCGAGGTGATCAGCGAGGCGGCCGATCTGGTTCCAGTTCGGTCCGCGTTGCAGGCGGCAGGCATCGACTACGAGTCGGCCGACGCCTCGTTCCTACCCAGCGTTCAGGTACCGCTCGACGAGGACGGCGCCCGCAAGGTCCTGCGCCTGGTCGACGCGCTCGAGGACAGCGACGACGTGCAGAACGTCTACGCCAACTTCGACGTGAGCGATGAGATCCTGGAAGCCGTCGAGGCCTAGCGGATTTCGGGGCGCAACGGTCAGAACGGCGAGTCGCGCCAGAACCGGAACAGCTCGTAGCCGATCACCCACAACGAGCGCGGCGCGCCAGTGAGGCCGTACAGCCGATCGACGAGATCGAAGAACCACGCGTTGAGCTGGCCGATCTGCAGCAGGACAAACACGCCCAGCATTCCCCACTGTTTCACCGGCTCGAGCGACTGTGCGGTGTCGGCGGCGAGGTACGGCTCGACGATCGCGTAGCCGTCCAGCCCTGGAATGGGCAGCAGGTTGAGCACCGCGGCGCTCACCTGCAGGAAACCGAGGAACGCGAGGCCGGCCCAGAAGCGCAGGTGCCCGCCGTCGTCATGGCCGCGGACGACGGTGAGGATGACCACCGCGAACGCCACGTTGGATGCGGGTCCGGCCGCCGCGGCGACGCTCTGCATCGCCCTGCTGCGGAAGGCATCCTGGTGCAGGTAGACCGCCCCGCCCGGCAGGCCGATGCCACCTTGGGCGATGAACACCAGCGGCAGCACGATCGACAGCAGCGGGTGTGCGTATTTGAAGGGGTTGAGTGTCAGGTAGCCAGCAGCTTCGACGGACGTGTCGCCGGCGCGGTAGGCCGCGTATGCGTGCCCGAATTCGTGCAGGCACAGCGACACCACCCAGCCGCAGATGACGAGCAGAAAGACTCCGATGCGGCCGACGCTCGGGGACCGATCGTCGCTCCATGCCAGCACGCCGCCCAGCACCGCCAGCCCGACGAAGGCGAGAAACACCGGGCTGAGCGCCACCGCGCGTCCGCGGCGGCGCTCCGGCAGGGCATACATGGCCGCCAACAGTACGGGCGTGTCGTCGCCGTGCTCGGCCACGGCCGACCTAGGCTGTCGAACGTTCGTTCGAGATAGGAGCCGGCGTGCGGGTGTTGGGCGTCGACCCGGGGATGACTCGGTGCGGTGTCGGCGTGGTCGACGGCGCAGCCGGACGGACGTT
Organism: Actinomycetota bacterium; assembly: GCA_040003255.1. GTDB lineage: Bacteria > Actinomycetota > Actinomycetes > Mycobacteriales > Jatrophihabitantaceae > JBDUCV01. The sequence goes on along the minus strand of JBDUCV010000001.1, from coordinate 78,433 downwards.
GACCATGGTCGACGTCCAAGTGTTGTTCACGCCAGCCGGTGCCGAGGTGGGCGACCGTTTGCTGGCCCTGTCCGACGGGCTCACTGCCGCCATCGCGCGGCACCGGCCCGATGTCGTTGCCGTCGAGCGGGTCTTCAGCCAGCACAACGTGCGTACGGTGATGGGCACTGCGCAGGTAGCCGGAGTGGCGATCCTCGCGGCGACCCGTGCGGGAACCCCGGTCGCCATGCACACGCCGAGCGAAGTCAAGGCGGCGATCACCGGGTCGGGCTCGGCCGGCAAGGCCCAGGTCGGCGCCATGGTGTGCCGCCTGCTGCGGCTGGCCGAAACTCCCCGTCCGGCTGATGCTGCCGATGCGTTGGCTCTGGCGATCTGCCAGCTCTGGCGAGGCGGTGCGCAGGCCCGGCTCGCCGCGGGCGCGCAGCAGGCCCTTGCGGCGCGGCAATATCCGGCCGAGAGGACGGCAGCAGGAAGGATGGCCCGGTGATCGCGAGTGTGCACGGTCGGGTGGCGGCCCTCGGCCCGGACGGTGCGGTGGTCGAGGTCGGCGGCTCGTCCGGTATCGGGCTGGCCGTCTCGTGTTCGCCCGGCACACTGGCCCGGCTGCGGATCGGCGAGCCGGCTCGGCTGGCGACGAGCCTGGTGGTACGCGAGGACTCGCTGACCCTCTACGGCTTCGCCGATGACGACGAGCGCTCACTGTTCGAGCTGCTCCAGACCGCGAACGGTGTCGGGCCCAAGCTGGCCCAGACGATCCTGGCCGTCCATCCGCCGCAAGAGGTTCGCCGCGCGATCGCGACCAGCGATCTCACCGCCCTTACCGCCGTCCCTGGCATCGGCCGCAAGGGCGCGGAACGCATCGTGCTGGAACTGCGCGATCGGATCGGTTCGATTGACGGATCGGAGCTGATGGCGGCGAGCTACGGAATCACCGCGGTCGCTCCCTGGCGCGACCAGCTGGCGCATGCCCTCGCCGGCCTCGGTTTCCCTGGCAGGGAGGCAGCGGACGCAATCGACGCGGTTTCAGTCGACGCGGGCGACCGGCCCGATGTAGCCGCGCTCCTTCGTCGTTCGATCCAGCTACTTGGCCGGACCCGTTAGTGGACGCCGACGAGGACGTCGTCTCGCCGTTGCCCGTCGCCGACGACCGCGAGGTCGAGGCAAGCCTGCGGCCGAGGCGACTAACCGAGTTCGTCGGTCAGCCGAAGGTTCGCGAACAGCTGCAGGTCGTGCTCGAGAGTGCGCTGCGCCGCGACCGGCCGCCTGACCACGTCCTGCTATCTGGGCCGCCCGGTCTCGGCAAGACAAGTCTCGCGATGATCATCGCCGCCGAGCTGGGCACGCCGATCCGGGTCACCAGCGGGCCGGCCATCGAGCGGGCCGGCGATCTCGCGGCGCTGCTCACCAGTCTGGGCGACGGCGAGGTGCTGTTCATCGACGAGATCCACCGCATCGCCCGGCCGGCCGAGGAACTGCTGTACATGGCGATGGAGGACTTCCGGGTCGACGTGATCGTCGGCAAGGGACCGGGCGCCACCGCGATCGCGCTTGAGCTCGCACCGTTCACCCTGGTCGGCGCGACCACCCGCGCCGGGCTGCTCACCGGACCTTTGCGTGACCGGTTCGGGTTCACCGGGCACATGGACTTCTACGACGCCAATGAACTTGAACGCGTCCTCCGCCGGTCGGCCACCCTGCTCGGTGTCGCCCTAGAGGACGACGGGGCGGTCGAGATTGCCAGCAGATCGCGCGGGACGCCACGGATCGCCAACCGGTTGCTCCGCCGGGTTCGCGACTATGCCGAGGTTCGGGCTGACGGTGTCGTCACTGAGTCGATCGCCCGGGCGGCGCTCGCCGTGTACGACGTCGACGAACTCGGACTGGACCGGCTCGACCGAGCCGTTCTCGATGCCCTGGTCAGACGATTCGGTGGTGGCCCGGTGGGCGTGGGCACCCTCGCAGTCGCCGTCGGCGAGGAGGTGGAAACCGTCGAGGAGGTCGCCGAGCCGTTTCTGGTTCGCGCTGGCCTGCTTGCCCGCACACCGCGTGGGCGGGTCGCGACGGCAGCTGCCTGGGCGCACCTCGATCTCACCCCACCACCCGACGTCAGGCGCGGCCCGACCCTCTTCGACGACTGACCGGGTTCGCGAACGCCTACACTCTGCGTCGTGAGAGATGCTTTCCCGCTCATCGTCATGGCCGCGCTCGTCCTCGGCCTGTTCGCGCTCACCCGGCGTAACCGGCAACGAGCCGCCGCCGAGGACCAGCGCCGCCGGGAGTCGATCGGATTCGGGACCGAGGTGATGACCACATCCGGTTTGTACGGAACAGTCAGCCGAACGAACGATGACGACACCGTCCAACTGGCTATCTCGCCGGGCATCGAGGTCAGATGGGCGCTCGCCGCGTTGCGCGACGTCGCCTCGCTGCCAGGGCGCGACCAGCAGGGTGTCGGGTCGCCTGCCGCTAGGCAGGATGCACCCGAGAAGCGCACGGAGACGTGACGGCCGGGTCGGCGCCGGGAATCGGCCCGTAGGATGCGCCGGGCGGCCGTACTTCCGCCGCCGCCCACGCCGTCCCACCTGTTCTCAGATCCATCACGTCGAGGAGATCCCGCCCCGTGGCACCACCCGTCGGAACGCTGCGCGTTGGACCCTACTTCCTCGCGCTGCTCGCGATCTTCGCCGTGCTTTACGCGCTCGTGTTCTGGCCAGGCCAGCCACACACGGCCAAGCTCGGGCTCGATCTGCGCGGCGGCGCGCAGGTGGTCTATGAGGCGCTCACGCCCGATGGCAAGAACCCGCCGAGGTCGTCCATGGATCAAGCGCGCCAGATCCTCGAAGACCGGGTGAACGGCCAGGGAGTCGCCGAGTCCGAGGTGGTCATCCAGGGCGGTGACCAGATCGTCATTTCCATCCCGGGCAAGCGGGCCGACGACATCAGTGACATCGGCTCCGCTGCCAAACTGAACTTCCGCCCGGTAGTAATGCCGCCGGTTCAGGTCGTTCCGACCGGCGTGCAGCCGGGTAGCACGACGCCGTCGGGCAGCTCACCGTCAAGCACGCCCTCGCCATCGGCGGCACCGTCGCACAGCGCGAGCAAGGCGGCCCAGGCGAACCGAGCCCGCCCCCTCGTCGCGCCGAGCACGACGGCGCCCACCACCGCGCCCCGAACCACCACGCCCCGAACCACCGCGCCCCGAACCACCGCGCCGAGCCCCTCGGCACCCACGTCGGCCTCGCCAGCACCGACCAAGAGATCCGCCGACCCGCTCAAGAGCCTGACCTTTCCGATCCCGAAGAGCGAGGCCGAGTACGACAAGCTGGCCCAGGCCCAGAAGCAACAGCTGCAGGCGGCGCTTGCCAGCTTCGACTGCACCGCCCGGCCGCCTGACCAGGACGGCACCGACCTGCTGGCCTGCGACAGTCGCGATCCGGCCAAGGCTTCGTTGGCCTTCCTGCTTGGTCCGGTCATCGTGCCGGGCACCGAGATCTCGAGCGCTCGTGCCAACGCCCCGAACAGCAACGGGTCCTTGCAGTGGACAGTCTCGCTGAATCTGAAGAGCTCCGGCGAGAAGAAGTGGGCCGCCTATACCGGCGCGCACAACACCGGCGGGCTGGAACCCAACACGCCGATCACCAGCTGCGGGGCCAGCACCACCGCCTGCGCCAAGTTCGTGGCGTTCACCCTCGACGGCACCGTCGTCACCTCGCCCTACAACCGGCAGGCCATCAACGGCGGCGCAACCCAGATCAGCGGCTCATTCGACGACAAGAGCGCAAACAAGCTGGCCAACGAGCTGAAGTACGGCGCCCTGCCGCTGACCTTCCGGGCACTCACCACCAGCACCGTGTCGCCGACGCTCGGCGATGCGCAGCTCAAGGCGGGTCTGTTGGCGGGCGGGATCGGGCTTCTCCTGGTGGTGATCTACTCGCTTTTTTACTACCGAGCGCTTGGCCTGGTCACCATTGCGTCGCTGGTCGTGTCGGGCGTGCTTACCTACGGCTGCCTAGTCATCCTGGGCACGCAGATCGGCTTCACCCTCACTCTCGCCGGCATCGCCGGCTTCATCGTCGCGGTCGGCATCACCGCGGACTCGTTTGTCGTCTTCTTCGAACGGATGAAGGACGAGGTGCACGAGGGCAGGTCGATGCGGGTAGCGGTGCCTCGGGCCTGGGTGCGGGCCAGGCGGACGATCCTGTCGGCCGACACAGTGTCCTTCCTCGCCGCGGCCGTCCTGTACTTCTTCGCGGCGGGCGATGTCAAGGGCTTCGCATTCACCCTCGGCCTTTCCACCGTGCTCGACCTGGTCGTCGTGTTCCTGTTCACCCATCCGATCGTGTCGCTGCTCTCGCGCAGCCGAGTGTTCGGTTCGGCTCGCTTCACCGGCCTGGATTCCGTTCGCGACGGCGGCGTCGTCGCCGACCCAGCTTCGGCAGCAACCGTGAGACCAGCGGCGAAAGCGCCCCGGGTCGCCCGCCCAGCGAAGCCGCCGTCGACCCAGGCGGGCGCTGTCGCCGTCCTCGATCGGACCGACGCCGATGCCCAAGTGGACGCCGAAGGGGACCCCGGATCTGCCCCACCGGTCCTCGCCGCCCCGGCAATCATTGCCGAAGTGCCAGTAGCGGACCCGCTGGACGTGCCCGAGCTCGAACCAGCACCAGACACCACGCGCGTCCGCACCTCCCCGCAGCCGGGTAGCGCCGCCGAACGGGCGGCGGCACGCCGAGCCAGGCTGCGCGCCGAGGCCAAGCAAAAGGGCACCAGCTGATGGCCGGCATGCGTGCGGCGATCCGCCGGCTGTACCGAGGCGAAACTCGCTTCAACTTCATCGACACTCGACGCCGTTGGTATCTCGCCTCGCTCCTGCTGCTCGCCGTGTGCTTATTCAGCTTCCTCTTCCGGGGGTTCAACTTCGGCGTGGAGTTCAGCGGCGGCACGCAGTATCAGCTGACCGTCACCAACACGAGCGTCACTCCCAAGCAGGTCGAATCGGTGTTCACGGCGGGCGGAGTCACGCCAGCCGACGCCGCCCGCGAGGTGGGGTCTGGATCGACGAGGCAGATTGTTGTCAAGACCACGGACCTGGGTCAGGAGCGACAGAAGGCGCTCACCGACAGGTTAGTGAGCGATCTCAAGATCGACCGGGGCCGGATCAACGTCCAGACGGTGAGCTCCAGTTGGGGGCGCAACGTCACGAGGAAGGCGATCCAGGGCCTGGTCGTGTTCCTGATCGTGGTGTCGATCTACATCTCGATCCGGTTCCAGTGGCGAATGGCGGTCGGTGCCTTCGTGGCGCTGATCCACGACCTGATCGTGGCGGCCGGGATCTACTCCCTCGTCGGCTTCGAGGTCACCCCGTCGACCGTGGTCGGACTGCTGACGATCCTCGGTTTCTCGCTGTACGACACGGTGGTGGTCTTCGACAAGGTCGCCGAGAACTCGCGGGATCTGCTCGCCGGGTCGCGGATGACCTTCTCACAGGCAGCCAATCTCGCGGTCAACCAGACGCTGATGCGCTCCATCAACACCTCGCTTATCGCGCTACTGCCGGTGGCCGGGCTGCTGTTCGTCGGCGCCGGGCTGCTTGGCGTCGGGACGATCAAGGACCTCGCGCTGATCCTGTTCGTCGGCCTTGCATCCGGTGCCTACTCCTCGCTGTTCCTGGCCACCCCGATCGTCTGCGACCTGACCGAACGGCAACCGGCCTACCGAGCGCTCGCCAAGCGGGTCGCGGCCAAGCGCGCGAGTGAGCAGGCAGCCCGCGCGCGAGCGGCGGCCGAGCCCGCGCTGGCTGGCACCGCCACTCGTCGCATCGGCGGCCCCGCGCCGGCACCTCGACCGGGTGCCCGTCCGCAACAGCGAACCCGCCGGCGCTGACGCCCGCGCCAGCTCGTTGGTCGCAACGTGATCAACTGAGCGGTGTTGTCGAAGGCGACCGGATGGCGGTGTCGATCAAGTCCGACGGAGGCGGAGGCGAGTGATGACGCACCACACCGGCGACGCCGGATCCGACGTTGCGGCGCTGATCGCCAGTCATCTTCGAGACGTCCCCGATTTCCCCAGGCCGGGAATCGTCTTCAAGGACATCACTGGGCTGCTCGCCGACGGCGCGGCCTTCGCCAAGGCGATCACTTGCCTGGCGACCGCGGCCAAGGGTGCCGACATTGTGGTGGGCATCGAGGCACGCGGGTTCGTCGTGGCCGCCGCGCTAGCCCACGAGCTGGGCTGCGGGCTGGTGCTGGTGCGCAAGGCTGGCAAACTGCCTCCGCCCACCCTGCGCCGGCGCTACGAACTCGAGTACGGCACGGCGGAGATCGAGGTGCCGATCGGTCCACTCGACGGCAGCCGGGTCTACCTCGTCGACGACATCCTGGCGACCGGCGGGACGATTCTGGCTGCGACCGACCTGATCACCGCCGCCGGGGGCGATGTGGTCGGCGTCGGGCTGCTGCTCGAACTGGGATTCCTGCACGGCCGAGGTCGGCTGACCACCGCGCGACTCACCGCGCCGCTCACCGCGCTGCTCAGCGTCTGATCCAAGGCGCGACGGCGACGCCGGCTGCCTACACTTGCAAGTGGCAGTACCCGGTAGAGAGGGGACGGCACTGGAGGCGGACGCGGTCACCGAACAGGCGCAGACGGGGGGTGACCCGGTTGGCGCCCGATTCGACGCGCCCGAACATAGCCCAGCCCACGCCGTTACCGAGCCCCTCCCGGACCTCCCTGCGCCGCAGGTCGACATCGCATCGCATCGGCGCCGGGTTCGCGACCGGCTCGCTCGCAAGCTCGTCAGTTCCACTCGGCAGTCGGCGGTCCGGCCGGTGCTCGAACCCCTGCTGGCGATCCATCGCGGTGCTCACCCGAAGGTCGACGCGCGGCTGCTGCAGCGCGGCTACGACCTGGCCGAGGAACGTCACCGCGGCCAGTTGCGCAAGAGCGGCGATCCCTACATCACCCACCCGCTCGCCGTCGCCACGATCCTCGCCGAATTGGGCATGGACACGACGACCCTTGTCGCCGGGTTGCTGCACGACACGGTCGAAGACACCGGGCTGAGCGTCGATCAGGTGGCCGTCGAGTTCGGCAACGAGGTCGCCCACCTCGTCGACGGCGTCACCAAGCTCGACAAGGTCAAGTTCGGCGCGGCTGCCGAGGCCGAGACGATCCGCAAGATGATCGTCGCGATGGCGCGCGATCCACGCGTCCTGGTGATCAAGCTCGCCGACCGGCTGCACAATATGCGAACGCTTCGGTTCTTGCCGCCAGCCAAGCAGGAGCGTAAGGCCCGCGAGACGCTCGAGGTGCTCGCACCGCTCGCGCACCGGCTGGGCATGAACACCGTCAAGTGGGAGCTGGAGGACTTGTCGTTCGCCACGCTCTATCCCAAGCGTTACGACGAGATCGTGCGGCTCGTCGCCGAGCGAGCGCCTTCCCGCGACACCTACCTGCATGAGGTCATCGACCGGATCAACGGCGACCTGCGCGAGGGCGGCATCAAGGCCCAGATGACCGGTAGGCCGAAGCATTACTACTCGATCTACCAGAAGATGATCGTTCGTGGCCGCGAATTCACCGACATCTACGACCTGGTGGGCATCCGGGTGCTGGTCGAGTCCGAGCGCGACTGTTACGCGACGCTGGGCGTGATCCACGCGAATTGGCAGCCGGTGCCCGGCCGGTTCAAGGACTTCATCGCGATGCCCAAGTTCAACATGTACCAGTCGCTGCACACCACCGTGATTGGTCCGGGTGGCAAGCCCGTTGAGCTGCAGATCCGTACCCAGGCCATGCACCGCACCGCCGAATACGGCATCGCCGCGCACTGGAAGTACAAGGAGATCAAGAACGTCTCGGCCGCGGAGCCCGCAGCCGTCTCCGACGAAATGGGCTGGCTTCGTCAGCTGCTCGATTGGCAGCGTGAGGCGCAGGAGCCCGAGGAATTCCTAGATTCGCTGCGTTACGACCTCGGCGTAGGCGAGGTGTACGTCTTCACCCCGAAGGGCGACGTTGTCGCGCTGCCGGCCAGCTCCACACCCGTGGACTTTGCTTATGCGGTGCACACTGAGATCGGCCACCGCTGCATCGGCGCGCGGGTAAACGGCAAACTCGTCTCGCTCGAGAACAGCCTCGACAACGGCGACACCGTCGAGGTGTTCACGTCCAAGGCCGAGAATGCCGGCCCGTCGCGCGACTGGCTGTCCTTCGTCAAATCGCCTCGGGCGCGCACCAAGATCCGGCAATGGTTCGCTCGCGAGCGGCGCGAGGACGCGATCGATGCCGGCAAGACCGCGCTCAGTCGCGCGATGCGCAAAGCGGCCCTGCCGCTGCAGCGGCTGCTCGGCGGCGACGCGCTGGTCACTATCGCCCGCGATATGCACCTCACCGACGTATCCGCGCTCTACGCGGCCATCGGTGAGAACCACGTGTCAGCGCAGCACGTGGTGCAGAAGCTCGTCACCCAACTCGGCGGCCCCGAAGGCGCGATCGAAGACATCGCCGAGACCGCGCGCCCGTCCGAGGTACCCGGCATCGATGTTCACCGCACCACTGGAGACTCGGGCGTGGTCGTCAAGGGAGTGAGCGACGTCTGGGTCAAGCTTGCGCGCTGCTGCACGCCGGTGCCCGGTGACGAAATCCTCGGCTTCGTCACCCGCGGTGGCGGCGTGTCGGTGCACCGCCGCACCTGCACCAACGCCGAGGGCCTGCTCAAGCAAGCCGACCGCTTGGTCGACGTCGAGTGGGCCCCGTCGGCAGGCTCGGTATTCGTCGTCTCCATCCAGGTCGAGGCGCTCGACCGGCATCGCCTGCTGTCCGACGTGAGTCGAGTGCTCTCGGACGAGAGCGTTAGCATCCTGTCCGCCGCGGTCAGCACGAACCGCGATCGGGTGGCGGTCAGCCGGTTCACCTTCGAAATGGCCGAGGCCAAGCACCTCGGCCATCTACTGAAGGCCATCCGTAACGTCGAGGGCGTGTACGACGTTTACCGCGTCCACTCGGCCAACTAGCGGCTTAGCCGGCGGGACTTGCGGTCGATAGTGACGGGGCCGGACCGACCCCCGGCGTCGGGCCGCCACCCACCACAGAGATGATCTTCACGGTACTGAAGATCAACGACAGCTTGGGTTTGCCGCCGCCGACCTGGCCGCTCGAACCGTCGTCGCCGCCGGCAGCCACCTTTTGCAGGATGTCGAGGCCCTTGGTGACGTGACCGACCACGGTGTACTGCTTGCCGAGTCCGGTGCCCGCTGCCTGGTTGGTGTTGCTGTCCTTGGTGATGAAGAAGAATTGGCTGCTGGCTGTGTCGGGGGAACCGATGTTCGCCATGGCGATTGCTCCGGCCAGGTAATCGGCCTTGGCGAGGTTCTCGTCCCTGACCGTGTAGGTCGGGCCGCCGGACGTGTCCTGGCCCCCCGACCCGCACTGCACAAAAAAGATGCCCTGGTTGACCACACGAGGGCATGGCGTGTTGTCGTAGAACTTCTTCTGGATGAGGTAGGCGAGGCTCTGCACGTTGCATGGAGCGGTCCTGCCATCCAGCGTTACCTGGATGTTGCCGCGGTTCGTGGCGAAGTCGACGACCAGCTGTTTGGCTGGAGTTGGCCTCGGATCGGGGGGAAGCCCGACATCCTTCAGCCCATGGCCGGATGCGACCTGATAGCTGCACGGACCGGTCGTGTGTGCTTTCGCCGCCGTGGAGCCCGACCCCGATGGCGTACCGGTCGCAGCGGCGGGGTTGCTCTTGTTGTCGTTGGTGGCCATGACTATCGCCACCACGACGACGAGCGCAAGCACGAGCGTGCCGACGACGGTCGCGATCAGGGTACGGCGCTTAGCCGCCGCCTCGTGTTCTTGGCGGCGCTGCAGCTGCCGTTCGAGGTGGCGCCGCGAGGCCTCACGGCGCTGCTTGTTCGTCGGCACGAAGCGGTCCTTTCCCACAATGATCTGGTCACACGTCCGCGACAGTCTAGGCAGCGGGCACAGGTGCCCGATAAGAGCGGTAGGCAATCGGCCATGACGCGAGTCACGTCAATCCCCGGGCCCGGCCCTAATCGCTCGGGAGGTCCAGCTGTGCTCGGTAGGCTGCGGTGTCGCCGTCCGGCCACCATCGACCGTCCACCGGGAGTGCTCGCTGTGCTCATCGCGGGATTCCCGTCCGCCCAGACCGGCACCAACTGTTTTGTGGTCGCGCCGGGCGACGGTGAGCAATGTGTGGTGATCGATCCGGGCATCGGCATCGGACCGCGCCTCGACGAGGTCGTCGCCGAGCATCGGCTGCACCCGATCGCGGTCCTGCTTACCCACGGCCACGTCGACCACACCTTCTCGGTGTTCCCCGTCTGTCAGGCGCGAGGCGTTCCGGCCTACATCCACCCGGACGACCGCGGCCAGCTGACCGATCCCTGGTCCGCGCTGGGCCTGGTGCCGGGCACATCAGCGCTGGGACTCGGCGGGATGACCTTCGCCGAGCCTGACGACGTACGCGAGCTGTCAGACGGCGAGCAAGTGCCGCTCGCCGGGCTCATCTTCGCGGTGCGGCATGCACCCGGCCACACCCCTGGCTCGGTGGTGTTCGCGACGGCCGAGGGCGAGGACCCGACGCTGTTCTCCGGCGATGTGCTCTTCGCCGGATCGATCGGACGGGTCGACCTGCCCGGTGGTTCCATGATGCAGATGACCGCGTCGCTGCGTGATGTGGTGCTGCCACTCGATGACCACACGGTCGTTTATCCCGGCCATGGACCGGTTACCACGATCGGGCGCGAGCGCACGGCGAACCCGTACCTGCAGGGGCTCGGGTGAGCACGCCGACACCGCTCAGCGGCTTTCCCGAGCTACTGCCGGCGCAGCGCTTCGTCGAACTTGAGGTGCTCGACACGTTGCGCCGCATCTTCGAGCTGCACGGCTTTAGTCCGGTCGAGACCCGCGCGGTCGAGCCACTCGACCAGCTGTTGCGCAAGGGCGAGATCGACAAAGAGGTGTACGTCCTGCGTCGGCTACAGGCCGGACGGGATGAGGAGAACTCGACGCTCGGTCTGCACTACGACCTCACCGTTCCCTTCGCTCGGTACGTCCTGGAGAACGCCGGGCGGCTGGAGTTCCCGTTCCGCCGTTACCAGATCCAGAAGGTGTGGCGCGGCGAGCGTCCGCAGGAGGGTCGCTACCGGGAATTCACCCAAGCTGACATCGACGTGGTGGGCCGTGCCGAACTGCCGTTCCACCACGATGTGGAAATTGCGCGGGTGATGGCCGAGGCGCTGGCTGGTTTGCCGTTCGTCCCGCCGTTGCGGCTGCAGGTCAACAATCGCAAGCTTATTGAGGGGTTCTACCGCGGCGTCGGCGCGACGGACGTCGGCGCGGTGATGCGGGTCATCGACAAGATCGACAGGGTATCGACGACAGCGCTCACCACGATGCTGACCGAGGACGCCGGGCTCTCGGCGGAACAGGCGGCGCAGTGTCGTGCGCTTGCGGCGATCCGTACCACCGACATGTCCTTCGTGCACCGGGTACGAGCGCTTGGCGTCGACCATCCGCTACTCGACCAGGGGCTGGCCGAGCTTGCCCCTGTGGTCGAGGGCTGTGTACCGCTGCGCGGAAGCCGCTTCGAGGTGCAGGCAGACCTGTCGATCGCCCGCGGCCTGGACTACTACACCGGCACCGTGTTCGAGACCCGGATGGCTGGCTACGACTCGCTCGGCTCGATCTGCTCCGGCGGGCGCTACGACTCCCTCGCCAGCGACGGGCGCACGAGCTACCCGGGTGTCGGCATCTCCCTCGGCGTCAGCCGGATGCTGGTCCCGCTGCTCAGCCGCGGCGGACTGCGTGCCACCCGCTCGGTGCCTTCGGCCGTGCTGGTGGTGGTGGCCGACGAGGCGTCACGGCTCGCGTCGGAGGCGGTCGCTGCCGCGCTGCGCGCCCGAGGCGTTCGGGTCGAGGTGGCTCCCACCGCCGCGAAATACGGACGGCAGATCCGGGTCGCGGAACGGCGGGGCATCCCCTTCGTTTGGTTTCCCGACAGCAATGAAGTCAAGGACATCCGCTCAGGTGAGCAGTGGCCGGCCGACCCGGCCAGCTGGCTGCCGCCCGAAGACGATCGCCAGCCCCGGGTCGTCGCCGAACAGGAGACCGAGTGATCCGCACGCATCACGCCGGCACGTTGCGCGCGTCGCACGCCGGCCAGACCGTCACCCTCGCCGGCTGGGTGGCCGGACGGCGTGACCACGGTGGGGTGGCTTTCCTCGATCTGCGCGATGCGTCGGGCGTCGTCCAGCTGGTGATTCGGGAGGACGAGCTGGTGCACGACCTGCGCACCGAGTGGTGCATCGCGATCACCGGTGAGGTGCGCGCCCGCCCGCCTGGCAACGTCAACCCGGCCCTGCCTACCGGCGAGGTCGAGGTGGCCGCGGCGCGACTCGACGTCCTGAACGAGGCGGCGCCACTGCCGTTCCAGATCGACGAGCACACCGAGGTCGGCGAAGAGGTACGGCTCAAGTACCGCTATCTGGATCTGCGTCGCCCGGCGCCTTCTGCAGCGATCCGGCTCCGCAGCGAGGTAAATCGTGCAGCGCGCGAGGTTATGTACGCCCACGATTTCGTCGAGATCGAGACGCCGACCTTGACCCGATCGACGCCCGAGGGGGCCCGGGATTTCCTGGTTCCGGCCCGGCTACGGCCCGGCTCGTGGTACGCGCTGCCGCAGTCCCCGCAGCTGTTCAAACAGCTGCTGATGGTGGCGGGCATGGAGCGTTACTTCCAGATCGCGCGCTGCTATCGAGACGAAGACTTTCGCGCCGACCGCCAGCCCGAGTTCACTCAGCTGGACGTGGAGATGAGTTTCGCCGGCGAGGACGACGTCATCTCAATCGCCGAGGACGTGTTGGTCGCCCTGTGGAAGCTGGTCGGGCACGACATCGCGACGCCGATCCCGCGGATGACCTACGCCGAGGCGATGCGCCGGTTCGGCTCGGACAAACCCGATCTGCGGTTCGGGCTGGAGCTCAGTGAGCTCACTGAGTTCTTCCGGGACACCCCGTTTCGCGTGCTCCAGGCGCCCTACGTCGGCGCAGTCGTCATGCCCGGCGGTGCCGCGCAGCCGCGCAAGCAGCTCGACGGGTGGCAGGACTGGGCGAAGCAGCGCGGTGCGCGCGGCCTGGCCTTCGTCCTGGTCGGTGCCGATGGCGAACTGGGCGGGCCGGTCGCCAAGAACCTGTCCGACGCGGAACGGTCCGGTCTCGCGGAGGCCGTTGGCGCGGCGCCCGGGGACTGCATTTTCTTCGCGGCTGGGCCGGCGCCGGCCGCCCGGGCTTTGCTCGGCGCCGCGCGGTTGGAGATTGGCCGGCGACGGGGCCTGATCGACGACTCGCAGTGGTCGTTCGTCTGGATCGTCGACGCGCCGTTATTCGAGTTGGCCAGCGAGACCGACGATGTCGCCGTGGGATTGGGTGTCTGGACCGCCGTGCACCACGCCTTCACCTCGCCAAAGCCGGAATCAATGGCGACGTTCGACACCGAACCCGGCTCGGCACTCGCCTACGCCTACGACATCGTGTGCAACGGCAACGAGATCGGCGGTGGGTCGGTCCGTATCCATCAGCGAGGTGTCCAAGAGCGGGTCTTCGCGGTGATGGGGCTCTCCCCGGAACAGGCGCAGGAAAAGTTCGGGTTTCTGCTGGACGCCTTCAGCTACGGCGCGCCCCCACACGGCGGTATCGCGTTCGGGTGGGACCGGATCTGCGCCCTGCTATCGGGTAGTGACTCAATTCGCGATGTGATCGCCTTTCCGAAGACGGGCGGTGGATACGATCCGCTGACCGCGGCGCCTAGCCCGATCACCGCGGAACAGCGCAAAGAAGCAGGGGTCGACGCCAGGCCGGAGGGCGGTCCGGCGGCATAACCCCGATCAGGCTTTGTCCAGCCGGGCGAGCTGATCCTCGGTCAACGCGAGGTCGGCGGCGGCCGCGGAGTCACTGATGGATTGCGGTCGGCTGGCTCCCGGGATCGGGATGACGACGGAGGACTGCGCCAGCTCCCATGCCAACGTCACCTGTTGCGGGCTCACGCCCAGCTCGGCAGCCACCTCGGCGAAGGCGGGATGGTGCTCTGCGAGGTCGGCGGCATTGGTGATTCCACCGAGTGGGCTCCACGGCAAGAAGGCCAGACCGAGTTCGTCGCAGACATCGATCTCGGTCTGGCTGGACCGGAACCGCGGTGAGAACTGGTTCTGTACGCTCACCAATGCCGTTCCGAGAATCTCCTGAGCCTGCCGGATCTGCTGCGGGTTAGCGTTCGAGATGCCGATCATCCGCACCTTTCCGGAGTCGAAGATCTCCCGCATCGTCAGCAGCACGTTGTGGTACGGCACGCAGGGATCGGGCCGGTGGTGCTGGTAGATATCGATCTGGTCGACCCCCAGCCGGCTGAGGCTGCCGTCGACCGCCTGACGTAAATGTCCCGGCGAGCTGTTGACGTCCCAGCCGCCACCATCGGTGCGGAGGTGACCGCCCTTAGTGGCCACGACGACCTGATCGCGCACCCCGAGCTGGGCCAAGATGCTGCTCACCAGCGTTTCGTTGACGCCTTGCGCATCCGGCCCGAGCTCGCTGGGACCGTAGGCGTCCGCGGTGTCGATGAGGGTGACGCCGGCGTCGAGCGCGGCGCGCACCGTCGCGACGATTCGGTCCCGCGACTTGACACCGTAGAGATCGAAGGCCATGGCGCCAAGGCCGATTGCGCCGACCTCGACCGTTCCGACCGTGTCGTTGCCAATTTGTCTGTGCTGCATAAGGAGCGGCGTGCCCAATCGGGAGAAGGACGAAACCTCGACCCGCTACCGTCGCACACATGGTGGACTTTGCACTGTCGGACGAGCAGAAGGCGATCCGAGAAACCGTTCGAGGCTTCGTAGCCGACGAAATCATGCCACGTGAGCCCGAGGTGCTGCGCCGCGAACGCCGCGGCGAGGTTGGGATCACCCGCGACGAGGTCGTCGAGCTCCAGCAGAAGGCGAAGAAGTTCGGGTTCTGGGGACTGTCGACACCTGAGCGGTACGGCGGGATGGAGCTGCCAGCGATCACTGAGGCGCTGATCGTGACCGAACTCGGCCGAACGTTCGTACCCTTTGTCTTCGGCGGCGAGGCCGACAACATCTTGTACGAGGCGAACGAACACCAGCAGGCCGAGTTCCTGGTGCCGACCATCGAGGGCGATCGTCGTTCCTGCTTCGCGATCACCGAACCCGGGGCGGGATCAGATGCCGCGAACATCAAGACCCGTGCCCGGCGTGACGGCGACGACTGGGTGATCAACGGCGAGAAGACATTCATCACCGGCGGAAACGACGCCGACTTCGCCATCGTAATCGCGGTTTCCGATGCCGAGAAGGGTGCACGTACCGGGTCGACCGCATTCTTGGTCGACCGCGCGATGGGCTGGACGTCGCATCCGATCCAGACGATGGGCGAGGGCGGACCGGCCGCACTGGTATTCGACGGGGTCAGGGTGCCGGCGCGCAACGTGCTTGGCGAAGTCGGCCAGGGCTTCGAGCTGGGCATGCAATGGATCGGGAAAGGGCGTTATGTGATCCCGGCTAGGGGCATCGGCGCCGCTGAACGGCTCTTGCAGATGGCTATCGATCACGCCAACACCCGCGAGACGTTCGGTAGACCGATTGGCGTCAACCAGGCGATCCAATGGATGATCGCCGACTCGGAGGTAGAGCTCGAAGCCGCGCGCTGGTTGGTGCTGCATGCGGCCTGGACCGTAGACCAGGGCCGCGACGCCCGGCATGCCTCATCGATCGCGAAGCTGACCGGTGCGACGATGGCCAATCACGTGGTCGACCGGGTACTGCAGATTCACGGCGGCATGGGCTACACCCGGGAATTGCCGATCGAGCGCTGGTACCGGGAGGTGCGCCTGTGGCGGATCTTCGAGGGCACCGACGAGATGCAACGGCTGATCATCTCGCGCGATCTGTTGCGCGGCTACACCACAGTCGGCGGTCACGTTCGCTGACGTCCATGGGCGAAGGCTAGGCCGCGACGCCTTCACCGGTGATCAAGTGCAGCAAGGCCAAGCCGTACGCCTGGGCCGGGTCGGCGTGCTCGATCAGCAGCGTGCGGCCGTTCACCTCGGTCGTCACCCGCCAGCGGTCGTCGCTGCGGTCCAGCCGGCGGAATGCGGCACCCAGCAGCTCCCGCAGCTGCGTCTCACTCGGCAGCCAGACCGACTGCTGTTGTTCGATGGAATCGAGTGCCCACTCAGTGGTGCCGTTGAAGCCGATCACCTCGCCGTGGGGAACCTGGTGGACCTCGACGGTCATATCCGACAAGACGAAGACCTCGTCGTCCATGTCGCGGTCGACCACGACGAAACGGTCACCCGGGCCCGGCGTCCAGCGCAGCCCGCCGTCGCGCAGCCGGCGCGCGAGATCCAGCGAGATCACGTGCCTAGTATCGCGCGTCCCGGTGTCCGCAAGTGTTCCTAGGCTGAGGGCATGACCCTGTTCGACGCCGGCCCCGACAAGGGCGCTGGACACACTGAGCGAAACGCTCCGCTCGCGGCCCGGATGCGGCCGCGTTCGCTCGACGGTGTCGTCGGGCAGGAGCACCTGTTGGCCGCAGGCTCGCCGCTGCGAAGGTTGGTCGAGGGCGACGCACCGATGTCGCTCATCCTCTTTGGGCCGCCCGGCACCGGCAAGACAACGCTGGCCCGAATCGTGTCCGGCGCCGCCAACCGGCGGTTCGTCCAGCTCTCGGCGCTGAATGCCGGTGTTAAGGACGTCCGGGCCGTCATCGACGAGGCACGCCGCGACCTCGGGCTGTCCGGACGTCAGACGGTGCTGTTCATCGACGAGATCCACCGCTTCTCCAAGACCCAGCAGGACTCGCTGCTGAGCGCCGTCGAGGCTCGCACCGTCACACTCGTCGCCGCGACGACCGAAAACCCGTTTTTCTCCATCGTGTCCCCGTTGCTCTCCCGCAGCCTGCTGCTGACCCTGCAGCCGCTTACCGCGGCCGACATCGAGGTACTCGTCGACCGCGCACTGGCCGACGAACGTGGGCTGGACGGCGCCGTGACACTGGACGACGAGGCTCGGGCGCATCTGTTGCAGATGGCCGACGGCGACGCCCGCCGCGCGCTGATGGCATTGGAGGCTTCGGCGGGCGCTACGCTCGCCGCCGGCCGCAGCGTCGTCGACCTGCCGACGCTCGAGCTCGCGGTCGACACGGCCTCGGTGCGATACGACCGCGACGGCGACCAGCACTTCGACGTCATCAGCGCATTCATCAAGTCCATTCGGGGTTCAGACGCCGATGCCGCCCTGCATTACCTCGCCCGCATGATCGAGGCGGGTGAGGATCCCCGCTACATCGCCCGGCGACTGGTTGTGCATGCCAGTGAGGACATTGGGCTGGCCGATCCGACCGCGTTGCTCGCCGCCACCGCCGCGGCTGACGCGGTCGCGTTCATCGGCATGCCGGAGGCGCGAATCAACCTCGCGCAAGCGACGATCCATCTCGCGCTGGCGCCGAAGTCCAACGCCGTGATTCTTGCCATCGATGCAGCGCAGGCCGATGTTCGGGCCGGCCTCAGCGGCGCCGTCCCGCCTGCTTTACGCGACGGGCACTACCCGGGCGCGGCGAAGATCGGCGCGGCGCAGCGCTACCGCTATCCGCCGGACGCGCGTGAGGGAATCGTCGCCCAGCAGTACCTGCCGGATGAACTCGTTGGCCGCGATTACTACCGGCCGACGCGACGCGGGGCCGAACGTCAGATAGCCGAGTGGCTGCCCCGCCTGCGCGCCGCCCTGCGCGGCGGGGAACAACCGGACACACAACCCGACTGACCCGGTAAGGTCGCACACCGTCCGTGCTCGTCATCCCCGTCCCTGTCCAAGGAGGCAACCGGTGTCTGCTGGTGCGATCGCCGCGCTCGTTGCGGCCGGAGCGTTCGTGCTGCTCGTCCTCCTGCTGGCGTTCCCGCTGTTGAAGCTCGGGCGCACGCTGGACGAGGCGACGCTGGCCATCCGCAAGACACACGAGGGGGCCGCCCCGCTGTTGGCCGACGCGCAGGTCACCCTGCAGGGCGTCAACGCGCAGCTGGACAATGTCGACGGGATCACCAAGGGTGTCGGCTCGATGACCAGCAACGCGGCGGCACTGACCTCGCTCGTGTCCAGCACGGTGAGCAACCCGCTGATCAAGGTCGCAGCCTTCTCCTACGGGGTGCGCAAGACCGTCTCGGCCCGCCGTCAGGCAGAGGCCGAGCGCGCCGCGAATCGCCGCCACCGTGTTTCACGCGGCCTCACGAAACGGGGAGAATAACGCAATGCGACGGTTGTTCTGGCTGGTCATGGGGGTCACGATTGGCGCCCTGGTTGTCCGCAAGTTGTCGCGTGTCGCCGGGCAGCTGACCCCCCGAGGCATCGCGCAGAATGTTGGCGGCGGACTGGCCGAGGTGTCGGAATCGATCCGTGACTTCGCGGGCGACGTTCGCGATCACATGCACGAACGCGAGACCACGCTACGTACGAATACCGGGATAGACGGCAGCTTCGGCAAGATGGGTAGCGGCGACACGCCATGAAATCGGCGGAGATCCGCCGGCGGTTCCTCGCCCATTTCGAGGCCGACGGTCACGTCGTGGTGCCAAGCGCCCCACTGCCGTTCGACGACCCGAACCTGCTGTTCGTCAACGCGGGCATGGTGCAGTTCGTGCCGTACTTCATCGGCCAGCTGCCCGCTCCCTGGATCCGCGCAACGAGCATCCAGAAATGCATTCGCACGCAGGACATCGACGAGGTCGGCAAGACCACCCGGCACGGCACGTTCTTCCAGATGAACGGCAACTTCAGCTTCGGCGACTACTTCAAGCAACATGCCATCCAGCTGGCGTGGCAACTTTCGACCAAGCCCATCGCCGACGGTGGCTTCGGCCTGGACGGCGACCGGATCTGGCCGACGGTCTACCTCGAGGACGACGAGGCGTTCGCTATCTGGCAGACCGTGATCGGCGTTCCGGCCGAGCGGATCGTGCGACGCGGCAAGGAAGACAACACCTGGGACATGGGTATCCCGGGCCCGGCCGGCACCTGCAGCGAGCTGTTTTACGACCGCGGGTCCGACTACGGCCCCGAGGGCGGCCCCGCCGTAGACGAGGACCGTTACCTGGAGTTCTGGAATCTCGTCTTCATGCAGTACGAACGCGGCGCGGCCACCGGGCCAAACAAGGGCGACTACGAGATCCTCGCTGACCTGCCGCACAAGAACATCGACACCGGCATGGGCATGGAGCGGATGGCCACGATTTTGCAGGGTGTCGACAACCTCTACGAGATCGACGAGACACGTCCCATCCTTCACCGGGCTGCCGCGCTCACCGGCAAGCGCTACGGCGCGAAGTCCGGGCACGCCGCGAGTGAGTCGGATCCCGATGACGTTCGGCTGCGGGTGATCGCCGATCACGTGCGCACCGCGCTGATGCTTATCGGTGACGGCGTCACCCCCTCGAACGAGGGACGGGGTTACGTGCTCCGGCGGATCGTGCGGCGCGCTGTGCGATCGATGCGGCTGCTTGGCTATGACGCTCTCGCGCTGCCCGAACTACTGCCGGTGGCCCGCGATTGCATGAGTCCGTCCTATCCCGAACTGGCAGCCGACTTCGAACGCATCAGCGCCATCGCCTACCGCGAGGAGGACGCGTTCGCTCGCACGTTGGTTGCCGGATCTGCGATCTTCGACGTCGCGGCCGCAAAGGCCGCTTCGGCCGGGCGCACGTCGCTCGGCGGTGGCCAGGCGTTTGCCCTGCACGACACATACGGCTTTCCGATCGAGCTCACTCTCGAGATGGCGGCCGAGCGCGGGCTAACGGTGGACGAGGGCGAGTTCCGTCGGTTGATGTCCGAGCAGCGTCAGCGGGCGAAGGACGACAGCCGGGCGAAGCGGGTCGGCCACGCCGACAGCCAGGCGCTGCGGTCGCTGCGTGGGCAAGGCGAGACGCCGTTCACCGGGTACGACGAACTGGAGACCGAGAGCCGGGTGCGTGGCGTGCTGCGCGACGGGGAGCTGGTCGAAGCGGCCGAGCCGGGCGACACCGTCGACGTCGTCTTGGACCGCACCCCGTTCTACGCCGAGTCCGGTGGCCAGATCGCCGACGAAGGCATCATCACCGTCGGGGCCGCCCGGTTGCGGGTGGTCGACGTACAGAAGCCGATCAAGGGGCTGATCGTGCACCGGGTCGTCGTGGAAGATGGCGAGCTCAAGAGCGGCGCCGACGCAGTGGCCACCGTCGACCCCGAGTGGCGCACGTCGGCCCGCCAGGCCCACTCGGGCACACATGTCGTTCACGCCGCCCTGCGGCACGTACTCGGCCCGACCGCACTGCAAAACGGCTCCTACAACAAGCCCGGATATCTGCGGCTGGACTTCGCGTGGGGTTCGGCACTGGACGCGCGCACCCGCACCGACATCGAGGACACCTCGAATCTGGCGCTGCGGCAGGACCTGCCCGTGTCGGTCAAGTACCTGCCACTCGCGGAGGCGCGTGACATCGGTGCGCTCGCGCTGTTCGGCGAGACTTACGACGAGATCGTCCGGGTAGTCGAGATCGGCGGACCGTGGTCACGCGAACTGTGCGGTGGTACACACGTCAGTCACTCCTCGCAGATTGGCACGATCACCCTGGTCGGCGAGTCATCGATCGGGGCGGGGGTGCGCCGGATCGAGGCGTACGTCGGGCTGGAGGCGATGCGCTACCTCGCGACCGAGCGGGCGCTGGTGGCTCAACTTTCCGAGTCGCTCAAGGCGCGTCCCGAGGAGCTGCCGGACCGCGTCGCCTCACTCGTCGAACGGTTACGTGCCGCGGAAAAGGAAGTCGAGCGGATGCGTGCCGCGTCGGTAAGCGCCGCCGCGCCGGCGCTGGCGGCCGGGGTGCGTCAGCTCGGCCGCGTCCAGCTCGTTGCGGCGCGGATACCGTCCGGGGTCACCGGGAGCGACCTGCGCACACTCGTCCTGGATGTGCGGGGTCGGCTAAGCCCGGCCGATCCGGCGGTCGTCCTGCTCGCCTCGCCCGGTGATCGGGGGGTCGGCTTCGTCGTCGCGGTCAACGAGCCCGGGCAGCGGGCGGGTCTCGCGGCTGGCGACGTCGTGAAGGAGTTTGCGCCGGTTCTCGGCGCCCGTGGTGGCGGCAACGCCGATCTGGCCCAGGGCGCCGGCGGTGACCCGGTCCGCTTGGACGAGGCGCTTGCGGCGGCCACGGCATACCTAGCGGGGCACGCCGCGACGTGACCGGGCGTGCCGACGGGGTGTGGTTCGGGGTCGACGTCGGCACCGTACGGGTCGGAGTCGCGCGCAGCGATCCGCGTGGCGTGCTGGCTACCCCATTGGCCACCCTGGCTCGCGACATCGTGCGCAACACCGACGTCGCGCAGCTCGCCGCACTGGTCGACGAGCACGAGGCGGTCGGCATCGTTGTCGGATTACCCCGGACGCTAGCTGGGCGTGAAGGTGAATCGGCTCACATGGCCCGTTCCTATGCCGGGGCGGTAAGCCGGGCAGTAGCCCCCATTCCGGTCGAATTGTGGGACGAGCGGCTGAGCACCACGCTCGCGGAGCGTAGGCTCGCGGCGCGCGGAGTCCGGAGCAGGGCACGACGTGAGGTCATCGACCAGGCGGCCGCGGTCGAGATCCTGCAGCACTGGTTAGACGCGCGGTCGGTGCGCTGACGTGAAGAACGCGCCCGACGACGCCAGGACGCGGCACACGCGTCGGCGGCCGGAAGCACTCGCAGTCGGGATGGAGTCGCACGTGGTGTCCTACGAGCAGCGGGAGCTCGTTGGCTCAGATCCGCACTCGCTGCTGTTCGGCCCCGACGATCACCACGGCGAACCGGCCGGTGAGCCGCCTTCTGGGCGCAGGTCGGACAACCGCGGGCATCATCGTCATCAACGGCGACGTCGTCGCAGCCGGCGGCTGCTACTACTCACGCTGACCGTCCTCGCGTTGATCATCGTCGCCGCGTCCGGGTGGTTCGTCGTGCGCCCGATCGTCCTCAACCATCTCGCGCCGAAAGACTGGGCCGGATCGGGCACCGGCGACGTCCTGGTCAAGGTCAACCCGGGCGACGGCGCCGACGCGATTGCCCAGGCTCTCCTGAAAGCAGGCGTCGTCCGGACCTCGGCGGCGTTTCGTGCGGCGGCCTCGGCGAACAGCGATTCACGGTCCATCCAGCCTGGGGTGTATCGGGTCCACAAGCAGATGGCCGCGGCGCAGGCGCTCGCCCTGATGCTCGACCCGTCGTCCCGCGTGGCCATCAAGGTGTCCGTGCCAGAGGGGAGTTCCGAGAAGAAGATCATCGTGATGCTGGCAACTGCGCTCGGGGTCCCTTCGGCTCAGGTGCAGCAGGCAGCGGACGACGTCGGCAACCTCGGGCTGCCCGCGGGCTACCAGCAGGGGACGAACCCGCCGTCGTCCGCCGAGGGGTTCTTCTATCCCGACACGTACAGCCTCGATCCGGGGACGACGCCAACCGACGCACTGCAACAGATGATCGTCGAGTTCACCAGCAAGGATCGCGAACTGAAGTTCGCTGCCGGAGCAATGGCCGACGGCATGACGCCCTACCAGGCGCTAATCATCGCCTCGATGATCGAGCGGGAGGCGAAGTTCGCCGACGACCGTGCCAAGGTGGCCCGCGTCGTGCTGAACCGAATCGCGGCCAGGATGCCTTTGGGCATCGATGCCACCAGCCTGTACGGCGAGGAATTGGCCGGCCGGGACCCGAAACAGGTCGACTACGACGTCCCCGCGCCGTACAACACCCGGCTTAGCCCTGGGCTACCGCCCACCCCGATCGGCAATCCAGGCGAAGCGGCGTTGACGGCGGCGGTGAATCCGGCAGCGGGCAACTGGCTGTACTACGTCAACGGCGACGCCGCGGGACATCTGTACTTCACCGCCGATCCGAAGGCGTTCACCGCCGCCGTCGAGCGATGCCAGGCCAACAAATGGGGTTGCACGTAGTGCGTGCCGCCGTCCTCGGGCGGCCCGTCGAGCGCTCGCTCTCGCCCGTCTTGCATCGGGCTGCTTATCGCGCGCTCGACCTCGACTGGACCTACGACGCGATCGACTGCGGAGCCGACGAATTAGCGGGCTTGATTACCGAGGCGGGAGAGGACGTCGCGGGGTTCTCCTGCACGATGCCGCTCAAGCGGGTCGCGCTCGAACTGGCAGCGAGCGTCGGCACCCGGGCCCAGGCCGCCGGTTCGGCCAACACACTTCTGCCGGGTGCGGACGGTGGATGGGTCGCCGAGAACACCGACGTGGGCGGGATTCTCGCAGCGCTCGCCGAACACCAGGTCGTGCCGCGCGAAGTCGTCGTGCTCGGCGCAGGGGGCACGGCGCAGGCGATGCTAGTCGCCCTGGGCGAACTGGGTGTCGGGCGCTGCACGGCGCTCGTTCGCGCACCCGGCCACTCAGCCGGCCTGCTGGCCACCGCGGCTCGGGTCGGCCTATCCGTGTCGATCCGCTCGCTGGACGATCGGGCACCGCTGGCCGCGGCTGATCTGATCGTGTCGACCCTGCCGCCGGGCGCCGCCGACCGATTGGCGACGACGCCGTGGCATCCGGGCCAAGTGGTGCTCGACGTCGTATACGACCCGTGGCCGACGCCACTCGCTGCTGCCGTCGCGACTGCGCGCGGACGAGTGGTCAGCGGGACGCTCATGTTGCTGCACCAGGCCGCCGAGCAGGTGGAGCTGATGACCGGACGCCTGGCGCCCCTGGACGCGATGCACGAGGCGCTGTGCCGGGAGACTGGGCACTCCGCACGTCCGCAATAACGCGGCGCAGCCGCCAATGCTCACCGTCCTGACAGACAGCCACCCGGCAGCGATGCTGGCGGCCGCGGCGCAGGCGGGGTTCTGAGAGACTGAGGGCGTGCTGCGCTACCTGACGGCGGGCGAGTCGCATGGACCCGCCCTCGTCGCCGTCCTCGACGGACTGCCGTCCGGCATCGAGGTGACTACCCGGGACTTGGCGCAGGCACTGGCCCGCCGCCGCATGGGCTACGGACGCGGCGCGCGGATGACCTTCGAGGCCGATGAGGTCGAGTTGACCGGTGGCGTCCGGCACGGGGTCACGCTTGGCGGACCCGTCGCCGTTCGCATCGGCAACACCGAATGGCCGAAATGGCAGACGGTGATGGCCGCCGACCCGGTCGATCCGGTGGTTCTCGCCGGACAGGCCCGCAACGCCCCGCTGACCCGCCCGCGTCCTGGGCATGCCGATCTAGCTGGCATGCAGAAGTACGACGTCGACGACGCCCGCCCGGTGCTCGAACGGGCTAGCGCCCGGGAGACCGCGGCTCGGGTCGCGCTCGGGACGGTGGCGCGGGCGTTTCTGCGCCAGGCGGCCGGAATCGACATCGTCAGTCATGTGGTCACCGTGGGGGCCGCGTCGGCGCCGTCCGGGGTAGTACCCGGGCCGGCCGACCAAGACGTCGTCGACGTCTCCCCGGTGCGGTGCCTCGACGCAGACGCGGCGGCGGCAATGATCGCCGAGATCGACGCTGCCAAACAGGCAGGCGACACCTTGGGCGGAATCGTGGAGGTGCTCGCCTACGGGGCGCCCCCCGGCCTGGGCAGCCACGTCCAGGGCGACCGCCGCCTCGATGCGCGGCTGGCCGCTGCACTGATGGGCATCCAGGCGATCAAAGGCGTCGAGATGGGTGACGGCTTCGAGCTGGCGCGCCGCCGTGGGTCACGGGCCCATGACGAGATCGTCCGCGACGGCGACGGCGCGATCCGGCGCAGCTCCGGCCGCTCCGGCGGCACCGAGGGTGGCATGACCACCGGCGAGGTGCTGCGCGTACGGGCCGCGATGAAGCCCATCTCGACCGTGCCCCGCGCGCTGGCGACCGTCGACACCGCCACCGGCGAGGCGACGGTCGCCATCAACCAGCGCTCTGATGTTTGCGCGGTCCCTGCGGCCGGCGTGGTCGCCGAGGCGATGGTCGCGCTCGTCCTGGCAGAGGCGGTGCTGGAGAAGTTCGGCGGCGATTCGGTAACCGAAACCCGACGCAACCGGGACGCCTATTTGGCCCGGCTGGCCGCGCGGGGCCTCAATGCGGCGCAGGGCGTCGCCGAGCCGGTTCGATGACCCCTCGGGTGGTGCTCGTCGGACTGCCCGGTGCGGGCAAGTCCACGGCCGGCCGTCGTGTGGCCGAGATGCTCGCTGTCGCCTTTGCGGATTCCGATGAGCTGGTTCAGGCCCGGACGGGCCGAACCGTAGCCAGCATCCTCGCCGACGACGGTGAACCGGCGTTCCGGCGGCTCGAGGCCGCTGCGGTGGCTGCCGCGATGAGCAGCTTCGACGGGGTGCTCGCGCTGGGCGGCGGCGCAGTTCTGGCGGCGGCCACCCGCTCCGCTTTGGTCGACTCGGGCGTGCCGGTCGTGCTACTGCGTGCGCAACTCGAGACGCTGGTCGGCCGGGTCGGGGACGGACGCACCCGTCCGCTACTCGCCGGCGCCGCGCCGCAACGTCTCGCCGAGCTCGCCGCCGAGCGCGAACCGCTCTACCGCGAGGTCGCCACCCTTGTCGTCGACACCGAGCAGCGCAGCCCGCGCCGGGTTGCCGAAGTGGTGTCGGGGCTGCTCGGCGCGACGGTTCGCAGCCGGTGACCACGAGCATCGAAGTCGGCGGACCAGCGCCCTACCCGGTGCTCATCGGGCACGGACTGCTAGGTGAGTTGCCGCCGCTGCTCGACGGTGCCGCGCGGGTCGCGATCATCCACCCGGCCACCCTGCGCGTGACCGCTGAGGCGATCCGTGCCGACTTCCGGGGCGTCGGGCTGGACGCGCACGTCATCGAGGTGCCCGACGGCGAAGACGCGAAGACGGTTCCGGTCGCCGCCTTCTGCTGGGACGTGCTCGGTCAGATCAACCTCACCCGGTCCGACGCGGTGATCGGGCTCGGTGGGGGAGCGACCACCGACCTCGCCGGCTGGGTCGCCGCCGCCTGGCTGCGTGGCGTGCGCGTCGTGCACGTCCCGACGACGATGGCCGGCATGGTCGACGCCGCCGTTGGCGGCAAGACCGGTGTCAACACTGACCGTGGCAAGAACCTGGTCGGGGCGTTCCACCCTCCGTCCGGCGTCGTCTGCGATCTGAACACCCTTGCCTCACTCGCGCCGAGCGACTACGTGGCGGGGCTGGCCGAAGTGGTCAAGTGCGGGTTCATCGCCGATCCCGCGATCCTCGACCTGATCGAGGCCGACCCCGGCGCGGTGACTAGGGCCGGGAATCCGGTCGAGCAGGAACTGATCGAGCGCTCGGTGCTGGTCAAGGCAGCAGTGGTGAGCGAGGACCTGACCGAGCAGGGACGACGGGAGATCCTCAACTACGGCCACACGCTCGGCCACGCGATCGAACGCGCAGAAGGGTACCGGTGGCGCCACGGCGCGGCGATCTCGATCGGACTGGTGTATGCGGCCGCGCTGGCCCGGCTGCTCGGCCGGCTCGACGACGCTACCGCCGACCGGCATCGCACCGTCCTGGACTCGCTGCGGCTGCCAACCGTCTATCGTCCGGACGCCTTCCCCGAGCTGCTGGAGACCATGCGCGGTGATAAGAAAGCACGTGGCAACCGGATGCGATTCGTGGTGCTGGACGGTCTGGCCCGACCGATCACCGTCGACGAGCCCGATCCGGCTGTGCTCGCCGCCGCCTACTCGGAGGTGAGTGGATGATCGAAGCCGGTGCGAGCTCGTGCGAAAGGCAAGGCGAGGCGATGAGCGACGAGGCGATGAGTGACAACGCGCCCCGTCGGGTGCTGGTGTTGAACGGTCCGAACCTCGGTCGGCTGGGCCGGCGGGAACCCGCGATCTACGGCACCGCGACCCATGCCGAACTTGAGGCGCTGTGCGTGCGGGGCGGCGCCGAGCTGGGGCTAACCGTCGAAGTTCGCCAGAGCGACCACGAGGGTGAGCTCCTTGGCTGGCTGCACGAAGCCGCTGAATCCGCAACGCCCGTCGTGCTCAACGCGGGCGCACTTACCCATACGTCAGTGGCGCTGCATGATGCCTGCGCCATGCTGAGCGGTCCGCTCATCGAGGTGCACATCAGCAACATCCACGCCCGGGAGGCCTTTCGGCAACACTCCTACGTGTCGTCGGTCGCAACCGGGGTCATCGCGGGGCTGGGCGTTGAGGGCTATGTGCTGGCGCTGTCCTGGTTGTCGTCCCAGGCGGCCGGGTAGCCCGATTAGACTGCCTCGCCGTGGCAACCACCAATGATCTAAAGAACGGCCTGGTCCTCAATCTCGACGGCCAGCTGTGGACGGTAGTTGAGTTCCAACATGTGAAGCCAGGCAAAGGGGGCGCCTTCGTTCGCACGACGTTGAAGAACGTGCTGTCCGGCAAAGTGGTCGACCGGACATTCAACGCGGGCACAAGGGTCGAGACCGCGAACGTGGACAAGCGCGGAATGACCTTCCTCTATCGCGAAGGCACTGACTTCGTGTTCATGGACGGCGACAATTACGAGCAGGTACACGTGCCCGCCGTCACGGTCGGTGACAACGCGAACTACCTGCTCGACAACGCCGAGGCCGTCGTGGCGATACACGACAGCACCCCGCTCTACGTCGAATTGCCGACCAGCGTCGAACTGGTCATCTCGCACACCGACCCGGGCGTGCAGGGTGATCGGTCCACCGGTGGCACCAAGCGGGCGACGCTCGAGACCGGCGCCGAGATCCAGGTGCCGCTATTCGTCGGCACTGGCGAGAAGGTCAAGGTCGATACCCGCGACGGTCGCTATCTCGGCCGCGTGAGCAGCTGAGACCGGTCGACAGATGGCAGCCCGCAGCAAGGCCCGCAAGCGTGCCGTCGATCTGCTCTACGAGGCCGACCTGCGCGGCACCGACGCGATCGGCACACTCGCCGAACGGGTCGCCCTGTGCGACCCGCCGGTGAACGACTACACCGTTGAGCTGGTCGAAGGCACGTCGGCGAACCGTTCGCGAATCGATCAGATCCTCGCCGAGTACGCCGAGGGCTGGACGGTCGACCGGATGCCCGGAGTCGACCGCGCGGTGTTACGGCTCGGTGTATATGAGCTGCTGTGGCGCGCCGACGTCCCGGACGCGGTGGTGATCGACGAGGCGGTGGAACTGGCGAAAACCCTGTCGACCGACGACTCGCCGAAATTCATCAACGGTGTGCTCGGGCGTATCTTGCGCGACCGTCCCTCGGTCACCGCCGGTTAGGGCTCGCCGTCCAGGATGAGCGAATCGGGCGTCAACACCTGCCAGCGCACCAGCTGCTGGGTCAGCGCCTCGACCGACGTGTCGTACATGATCGCCAGCGAGCGCAGGTCATCGGCGCGGATCGACAGCACCCGGTTGCCGTAATCACCTCGCCGACGCTGGATCGATGCCACGAAGCGGATCAGCTGGGCAGTCTCGTCCGGCGGCGCAGTCTGCAGCCGTTGCAGATTGAGCACGATCTTCGACAGTCCCGGTGTGCCGATACCGGCGTGCGCGTGTTCCTGGGGCAGCAGCTCGCCGACCGGTACGCCGTAGAATTCGGCCAGCTCGGCCAGTCGCTGCACCGAAACCGCACGGTCACCGCGTTCGTAGGACCCGACGACCACCGCTTTCCATCGTCCGTCGGACTTGCGTTCGACGCCGTGCAGCGACAAGTGCTGCTGGGCGCGGATAGCCCGTAGCCGGGCACCGAGCGCCTTGGCGTATTCGCGGCTCGGAGCTGGTTCGACGGCGAGTTCCTCGCTGCTCTCAGTTGACGTCACGGTGCAAACACCCTCATTTGGTGGAGTCAGGTCCAGGTTACGGCGTCGCGACGGTAACTGCCTGTGACGAGCGAGTCAACACACTCTCGTGGGTCGAGCCACTGGTACCGTGTCGGCGTTGGACATCCTTTAAGAGCCGTCCCGTGAGGCGGAGAAGGAGGTCGGCGATGGTCAACCATGCGCTCTCACCTGTCGCGATCCTCGAGCCCGCCGACGTTTCACGCACCGTCGACCGGATGGCTCACCAGGTGATCGAGCGAACCGCGAGCAGCCGCCACGACGTCGCTCTGCTCGGCATCCCGACCAGGGGTGTGCCGCTCGCTCACCGCCTTGCCGACCGAATTCGCGCCTTCGACGGGGTTGACGTCCCGGTCGGTGCCCTTGACACCACGCTTTACCGCGACGACCTGCGCCTGCGCGGCGTCCGCCCCCTGATGCCTACCCGTGAACCCGAGGGCGGGATCTCCGGCAAGATCGTGATCCTGGTCGACGACGTGCTGTTCTCGGGCCGGACGATCCGCGCCGCGCTCGACGCCCTGAATGACCTCGGTCGACCACGTGCCGTGCAGTTGGCTGTATTGGTCGATCGTGGCCATCGCGAGCTGCCGATCCGCGCCGACTACGTGGGCAAGAACATCCCTACATCGTCGGCGCAAACCGTCCGGGTCCTGCTCGCCGAAATCGACGGCACCGACGCGGTCTACCTAGACGGCGCCGGATGACTCGCCACCTGCTCTCGGCGGCCGACCTGACCCATGCGGATGCCCTGCAGATCCTCGACACCGCAGAACATTTGGACCGGGCATTGTCCGGCCGCGAGGTGAAGAAGCTGCCGACGCTGCGCGGTCGCACCGTCGTGAACCTGTTCTACGAGGACTCCACCAGGACGCGGACGTCGTTTGAACTGGCCGCCAAGCGGTTGTCGGCCGACGTGATCACTTTCTCCGCCAAGGGATCGAGCGTCTCGAAGGGCGAGTCGCTCAAGGACACGGCGCTGACCCTCGAGGCGATGGGCGCGGACGCGGTGGTCGTGCGGCACGCCTACTCCGGCGCGCCGCACCGGCTGGCGGGCTGGGTGCGCGGAAGCGTGGTGAACGCAGGCGACGGCACGCACGAACACCCGACGCAGGCGCTTCTCGACGCGTTCACGATGCGCCGACGGCTGCGGGGCGGCACGGGCGACCTGACCGGTGTGCGGGTGACCATCGTGGGCGATGTCCTGCACTCCCGGGTGGCCCGGTCCAATGTCCTGCTGCTCGCCACGCTAGGTGCGCAGGTGAGGC
Source organism: Actinomycetota bacterium (assembly GCA_040003255.1). Taxonomy (GTDB): domain Bacteria; phylum Actinomycetota; class Actinomycetes; order Mycobacteriales; family Jatrophihabitantaceae; genus JBDUCV01. The sequence continues at coordinate 48,340 of JBDUCV010000001.1, read as the reverse complement.
TGGTGGGACCGCCTACCCTGCTTCCTGTCGGCGTCGAGAGCTGGCCGGTGCAGGTCTCTTACGAGCTCGACAAGGCGCTCGCCGACAGCGACGTGGTCATGATGTTGCGCGTGCAGCGGGAACGGATGGCCGGTGGCTTCTTCCCCTCCGCACGGGAGTACTCGCGGCGCTACGGGCTGGACGGGCGGCGGATGGCGATGCTCGGCGATGACGCGATCGTGATGCACCCGGGGCCGATGAACCGCGGGATGGAGATTGCCGCCGAGGTGGCCGACGATCCGAAGCGCTCGACCATTGTCGAGCAGGTGACGAACGGGGTGTCGGTTCGGATGGCCGTGCTGTATCTGCTCCTAGGGGGAGGCGACAGCGAGTGAGCATCGCAGCGCCGATGGCGCGAGGAGCGCAGCGAGCGCGGAGCCGACCGATGAGAGGGTCGGCCGAGTGAGCGTGCTGCTGCGCAACGTCCGGCCCTACGGCGAGCAGGCCGTGGATGTGCTGCTTGCCGACGAGGTGGTCGCCGCGATCGGCGCCGACTTGTCCGGGGACGAGGTGGTAAACGGCTGCGGCGCGGTGCTGCTTCCGGGGCTGGTCGACCTGCACACCCATCTGCGTGAGCCCGGCCGCGAGGACGCCGAGACGGTGCAGAGCGGCGCGGCAGCGGCCGCGCTCGGCGGCTACACCGCGGTCTTCGCGATGCCGAACACCGATCCGGCCGCCGACACCGCTGGCGTCGTTGAGCAGGTATGGCGACTGGGGACGCAGACGGGGCTGGTGGACGTCCAACCGATCGGCGCGGTCACGGTGGGCCGGGCGGGCGAGCGGCTCGCCGAGCTCGGCGCCATGGCGGATTCGGCCGCCCGGGTGCGGGTGTTCAGCGACGATGGCGCATGCGTGGCCGATCCGGCGCTGATGCGGCGGGCGCTGGAGTACGTCCGAGCTTTCGACGGGGTGATCGCCCAGCACGCCGAGGAACCGCGGCTGACGGCCGGCGCGCAGATGAACGAGGGTGAGGTATCGGCTCGACTGGGGCTGACGGGCTGGCCGTGCGTGGCCGAGGAGGCAATCATCGCCCGCGACGTCCTGCTCGCCGGCCACGTCCGATCCCGATTGCACGTCTGCCATGTCTCGACGGCCGGTGCGGTGGAGATCATCCGGCTGGCCAAGCAACGCGATTTGCCGGTCACGGCCGAGGTCACGCCGCACCATCTGTTGCTCACCGACGAATTGGCCGAGTCCTACGACCCGGTGTACAAGGTCAACCCACCGCTGCGGACGGCGCGAGACGTGGCGGCGCTGCGCACGGGATTGGCCGACGGCACGATCGATTGCGTTGCCACCGACCACGCCCCGCATGCGCTCGAGGACAAGGAGACCGAGTGGGGGGCGGCGCTGCCCGGCATGTTGGGTCTGCAGACGGCGCTGTCTGTGGTCATCGAGACGATGGTGCTGCCCGGCCGGCTCGACTGGCGTGGTGTCGCCGACCGGATGAGCGTTGCGCCGGCCCGGATCGGTCGACTGACCGGTCACGGCAATGCGATTGAGGTCGGCGAACCCGCGAATCTCGTACTCATCGACCCGGCGGCCCACTGGACGGTGTCGAGGTCGAGCCTCGCCTCCAGGTCACACAACACGCCGTTCGCCGGGCGTACCTTGCCCGGTCGGGTGATTGCGACATTTCTGCGTGGGCGCGCCATCGTGCTCGACGGAGTGTTGGCTGAAGCGGTGCCGGCGTGACGCGGGCGATTCTGGTGCTGGCGTGCCTGCTCGTGCTGGCGCTTGCGCTCTGCGGCATGTGGGTCGGCTGGCGGCAGCGTGCCGAGCGGCAAGCCAGTCTCGGCTCGCTGCCGCCGATGCCGACGGGCCTCGGGCAACTGCGGCTGGGACCGCACAGTGGGCTATACGTCGGCACCACGGTGGCGGACAGGTGGCAGGACCGGGTCGTGGCAGCCGGCCTCGGCCGGCGGGCCACGGCATCGGCGTCGCTTCACGATTCCGGAGTCGTGATCGACCGCGAGGGTGAGCCACCCGTGTTCTTGCCGTCCGAGGCGCTGGTCGGCGCCCGGCTCGGGGCCGGCCTGGCGGGCAAGGTGACGGGCGCGGGGGGCCTGCTGGTGCTCACCTGGCGGCTCGGCGACGCGGTGCTCGACACCGGATTCCGGGCCGACGACAAAGCCAGCTACCCGACATGGGTGGGCGCGATCGACGTGATGGTGACCGCCCGATGAAAGCAATCCTGGTGCTCGAGGACGGCCGCACCTTCGCCGGGGACTCCTACGGGGCGCGCGGCGAGACGTTCGGCGAAGCCGTCTTCGCCACCGGGATGACCGGCTATCAAGAGACGCTCACCGATCCGTCTTACCACCGGCAAGTGGTGGTGCAGACCGCCCCGCACATCGGCAACACCGGGGTGAACGACGAGGACGCCGAGTCGCACCGCATCTGGGTAGCCGGCTACGTCGTGCGTGACCCGGCCCGGCGTCCGTCGTCCTGGCGGGCGCGTCGCAGCCTCCATGCCGAACTCGAAGAGCAGGGGGTGGTGGGCATCAGAGGTATCGACACCCGAGCACTGACCCGGCACCTTCGCGAACGCGGCGCCATGCGCTGCGCAATCTCGGCCGACGTCTCGGGCAGCGCAGCCCGCAACCTGCTAGAGCGGGTACTCGCCTCGCCGCCGATGAGCGGCGCCGACCTGTCCGCCGAGGTGACCACCCGGCGGCCCTACACGGTCGACGCGATTGGCACCCGGCGGTTCACCGTGGCGGCCTTGGATTACGGCATCAAGGCAATGACTCCGCACCGGATGGCGCAGCGTGGCATCACCACGCATGTCCTGCCTTCGACGTCCACGGTCGCGCAGGTGCGCGCGATCGGCGCGGACGCGGTATTCCTCGCCAACGGACCGGGTGACCCGGCGACGGCCGACGACGCGGTGGCCACGGTGCGTGAGCTGCTGCGCGCCGACATGCCGGTGTTTGGCATCTGTTTCGGACACCAGGTGCTGGGCCGGGCGTTCGGGTTCGGTACGTACAAGCTCCGTTACGGTCACCGCGGACTCAACCAACCCGTCCAAGATCGGGTGACCGGCAAGGTCGAGATCACCGCCCACAACCACGGCTTTGCCGTCGACGCCCCGCTCGGTCGTGCGACCGATACCGAGTTCGGCGCCGTCGAGGTCAGCCACGTCTGTTTGAACGACGAGGTCGTGGAGGGATTGCGAGCTCGGGATGTGCGCGCATTCAGCGTGCAATACCACCCTGAGGCGGCCGCCGGTCCGCACGATGCGGGTTACCTGTTCGACCGGTTCGTCGAGCTTCTGGAAGGCGACGGCGAGTGAGGATCGCAGCGAGCGTCGGCTCGCGAGGACCGGAACGAGCGCGGAGCCGACCAATGTCACTGGAAGGCGACTGAATGCCGCGCCGCACCGACATCGAGCACATCCTGGTCATCGGCTCGGGTCCTATCGTGATCGGCCAGGCATGCGAGTTCGACTACTCCGGAACCCAGGCGTGCCGGGTGCTGCGCGCCGAGGGATTCCGGGTCAGCCTGATCAACTCTAACCCGGCGACGATCATGACCGATCCAGAGTTCGCTGACGCCACCTACATCGAGCCGCTGACACCGGAGTTCGTCGAGCGCGTGATCGCCGCTGAGCACAGCAAAGGGCGGCCGATCGATTCGCTCCTTGCCACTCTCGGCGGCCAGACCGCGTTGAACCTCGCCGTCGCCCTGCACGAGGGCGGGGTCCTCGACAAGTACGGCGTCGAGCTGATCGGCGCCGACATCGAAGCGATCGAGCGCGGCGAAGATCGCCAGCGGTTCAAGGACATCGTCCGCTCGGTCGGCGGCGACGTCCCCGAGTCGCGGGTGTGCGGCACGTTGGACGACGCGATCGCGTTCGCGGAGACGGTCGGCAACCGGGTGGTGATCCGGCCGAGCTTCACCATGGGCGGCCTCGGCTCCGGCCTCGCGAACGGCGCCGACGAGGTACGCATGATGGTGGCCCGCGGGTTGGCCGCGAGCCCAGTGCATCAGGTGCTCGTCGAGGAGAGTGTGTTCGGCTGGAAGGAGTTCGAGCTGGAGCTGATGCGAGACCGCAACGACAACGTGGTGGTGGTCTGTTCAATCGAGAACGTCGACCCGATGGGCGTGCACACCGGCGACTCGATCACCGTCGCGCCGGCGATGACGCTGACCGATCGCGAATACCAGCACATGCGCGACGTGGGTATCGCCGTACTCCGCGCAGTCGGCGTCGACACCGGCGGCTGCAACATCCAATTCGCGATCGACCCCGTCGACGGTCGGATGATCGTCATCGAGATGAACCCGCGGGTGTCACGATCGAGTGCTCTCGCCTCGAAGGCGACCGGGTTCCCGATAGCCAAGATCGCGGCCAAGCTGGCGGTCGGCTACACGTTGGACGAGATCCCCAACGACATCACCCTGCAGACCCCGGCGGCGTTCGAGCCGACGCTGGACTACGTCGTGGTCAAGGTGCCGCGCTTCGCGTTCGAGAAGTTCCCCGGTGCCGACCCAGTGCTGACCACGCATATGAAAAGCGTCGGCGAGGCGATGTCGATCGGGCGTAACTTCACTGAGGCGCTGGGCAAGGCGCTGCGTTCGATGGAAACCGATGACGCCGGGTTCTGGACGCGACCCGACCCCAAACTGTCCGACGTGGAGCTACGCGCCGCGGTCGCGACTCCCACCGACGGCAGGTTGTACCGGGTCGAACAGGCCCTGCGGGCCGGCTGGGCCGTGGAGCAGGTCGCGGGCCTGTCCGGCATCGACGCGTGGTTCGTCGACCAGATCGCCCAGGTCGTCGAGTTGCGTTCCGAGCTCGTCGACGCGCCGGCGCTCACCCCCGAACTGCTGCGGCGCGCCAAGCGCCAGGGCGTCAGCGACCGCCAGCTCGCCGCGCTGCGTCCCGAACTGGCCGGAGAGGACGGTGTGCGGTTGCTGCGGCTGCGAGCCGGGATCCGCCCGGTGTTCAAGACGGTCGACACCTGCGCGGCGGAGTTCGCCGCGAAGACGCCATACCACTACTCGTCCTACGACGAGGAGAGCGAGGTCGCACCGCAACCCGATCGTCCGAAGGTGATCATCCTTGGTAGCGGGCCGAACCGGATCGGGCAAGGCATCGAGTTCGACTACTCGTGCGTGCACGCGGTGATGGCGCTGCGCGAGGCCGGTTACGAGACCGTCATGATCAACTGCAATCCCGAGACAGTGTCGACCGACTACGACACGGCCGACCGGCTGTACTTCGAGCCCCTGACCTTCGAGGACGTGCTCGAGGTCGTGCACGCGGAACGGCAGTCCGGCACGGTTGCCGGCGTCATCTGCACGCTGGGCGGGCAGACGCCGCTCGGTCTCGCGCAGCGGTTAAAGGACGCCGGCGTGCCGGTGCTAGGTACCCAGCCCGAGGCAATCGACTTGGCCGAGCACCGGGGCGCGTTCGGTCGGGTGCTGCGCGAGGCCGGCTTGCCCGCGCCAAAGCACGGCACCGCGACCTCGTTCGACGAAGCGAAGTCAGTGGCCGACTCGATCGGTTACCCGGTGCTGGTGCGCCCGTCCTATGTGCTCGGTGGGCGCGGCATGGAGATCGTCTACGACGAGGTGATGCTCTCGTCCTACATAGCCCGGGCGACCCAGATAACCCCGGCGCATCCGGTGCTCGTCGACCGGTTCCTCGACGACGCCGTAGAGATCGACGTCGATGCGCTCTACGACGGCGAGGAGCTGTACCTGGGCGGCGTGATGGAGCACATCGAAGAGGCCGGCATCCACTCCGGGGATTCGGCCTGCGCGCTACCCCCGATCACGCTGGGCGCGCGAGACATCGCGACCGTGCGCGCGTCCACCGTCGCCATTGCTCGAGGCGTTGGCGTGCGAGGGCTGCTGAACGTGCAGTATGCGCTGGCCGGCGACGTGCTCTATGTGCTGGAAGCCAACCCGCGGGCGAGCCGCACCGTTCCGTTCGTGTCGAAAGCAACGGCGGTGCCATTGGCCAAGGCGGCGGCTCGGATCGCGCTGGGCGCCTCGATCGCCTCGTTGCGTGTCGAGGGCCTGCTGCCGAGTTCCGGGGACGGGGGCGACCTGCCCGACGACGCGCCGATCGCGGTGAAGGAGGCGGTGCTGCCCTTCCTGCGATTCCGTGGGCCGGACGGCAACCAAGTGGACTCTCTGCTCGGCCCGGAGATGAAGTCGACCGGTGAGGTGATGGGGTTCGACGCCGTGTTCGGGACGGCGTTTGCGAAAAGCCAGGCCGCGGCGTACGGCTCGTTGCCGGTCAGCGGGACGGTCTTCGTCTCGGTGGCTAACCGCGACAAGCGCGCCGCACTCTTCCCGATCAAGCGGCTGTCGGATCTGGGGTTCCGGATCCTGGCGACGGCGGGCACCGCGCAGGTGCTGCGCCGAAACGGCGTCGCCGCCGACGTCGTCGGCAAGTTCAGCGACGGGCCGGGCAACATCGTCGAGAAAATTCTGGCCGGCGAGGTTGACCTGGTGCTCAATACGCCGTGGGGATCGGCCGGCAATTCTGGCCCGCGGGTCGACGGGTATGAAATCCGCACCGCCGCCGTTGGCGCCGGCATCCCGTGTCTGACGACAGTGCAGGCCGCTGCCGCGGCGGTGCAGGGCATCGAGCAACTCGTTCGTGGCGAGATCGGTGTGCGCTCGTTGCAGGACCTGCACGCGCTGCTCGCCGCTTCTCGGGTTGCGCGTGGTGACCGACCATGACGCCATCAGGTCCACCGGGGCCTGATCCCGCGAGTGGGAGCCCAGTCCAGCAGATCGGCGAGATCGTGGCTGTGCAGCCGGTCGGCGACTATTGGCAGTTCACCGTCGCCGCGCCCGGAGTTGCCGCCGGGTTTCGCCCCGGACAGTTCGTAGCGGTCGCCGTCGGAGGGCCGGAAACCTCGATGCTGCTTCGGCGTTGCTTCGCTCTGTACGGCGCGGACGCCGACGGCACGGTGCGGTTCGTCGTCGCCGAGCACGGGCCCGGCACGAGCTGGCTCGTGCGGCAGGAGGTCGGCGACGTACTCGATCTCGTCGGACCGCTCGGTACGCCGTTCATGCTGCCTGCCGAAACCGGGCCGGCAGTACTCGTCGGTGGGGGGTACGGGACGGCGCCACTGATCCCGTTGGCCCGCGAGCTGATCGCTGTCGGCTCGACTGTCGAGTTCATCCTGGGCGCGGCGACTGCATCTCGACTGTTCGGCGAACCTGCCGCCAGGCGGACCGTCGGCGGCGTCACGGTCACCACCGACGACGGATCGGCGGGCGTGCGCGGACGGGTCACCGACGTGCTGTCGGACGTGATCACCCGCATCGGCGCCCGGATGGTGTACGCCTGCGGGCCGATGCCGATGCTGCGTGCCGTCGACGACGCTGCGCGCCCGCATGGCGTCGCGGTTCAGGTCGCGGTCGAGGAGGCAATGGCCTGCGGCATCGGGGTATGCATGACCTGCGTGCTTCCGGTGCGCGGCGAGGACGGCCGGTCGCGCTTCGTCCGCTCGTGTGTCGAAGGACCGGTCTTCGCCGCGGACCGGGTTCGGTGGGACGACGTGGGGAGGCTGCCCGACGACTTGGTGGGCGCCGACGCCATGCGAGGTCACTGATGGCGGACATGACGACTCGGCTGGCGTCGCTCACGCTGCCCAACCCGGTGCTGACGGCGTCCGGATGCTCGGCCGCGGGGCGCGAGCTCGGGCAGTTCCTGGATGTGGCCGGACTGGCTGCGGTGGTCACCAAATCGATCATGCCCCGCCCCCGGTCCGGTCGGCCGACTCCGCGGATGGCCGAGACGCCCAGCGGCATGCTCAATTCCATCGGCCTGCAGGGGCCGGGCATCGAATCGTTCATCGAGAACGACCTGGCCTGGCTGGCCGCCCACGGCGCACGCACGGTGGTGTCGATCGCCGGCGGGCACACTGAGGAATTCGAGTGGCTGGCGCACCGCCTCAACGGGCAGCCCGCGGTTTCGATGATCGAAGTGAACATCTCCTGCCCCAACGTCGAGAATCGCGGCCAGGTGTTTGCCTGCGACCCGATGGCGTCCTCGCGGGTGGTCGACGCCGTGCGCCGGGCAACCGACCCCGGAGTCCCGGTCTTCGCCAAGCTGTCGCCCGACGTCACCGACATCACGCTGATCGCGCGGGCCTGTGCCGACGCGGGCGCCGACGGGTTGTCGCTGATCAACACGTTGCTCGGCATGGTGATCGACACGGATCTGCTCGCCCCGGCGCTCGGCGGGGTCACCGGTGGATTGTCTGGGCCGGCGATTCGTCCGGTGGCGGTGCGCTGTGTGTGGCAGGTTCATCGTGCCGTCCCGCAGCTGCCGATCCTTGGCATGGGCGGCATCCGGTCGGGTTTGGACGCGTTGCAATTCGTGCTGGCCGGCGCGTCCGCTGTCTCGGTCGGAACGGCCGTGTTCGGCGATCCATCGGCGCCGGTGCGGGTGTTGCAGGAGCTCGAGGCGGCGCTGGACGAGCGGGGCTTTCGTTCACTCGGCGATGCCGTGGGTTTCGCGCATCTGTCCGACAGTGAACGGATGCAACGCCTGGTGTCGGCGTGATGTTCGGTGCCCGGCTGGAAGCCGCGCTGAGCGCTCGGGGATCACTCTGCGTGGGCATCGACCCGCACGCCGGCCTGCTCCGAGGGTGGGGGTTGCCCGACGACGTGACCGGGCTCGAACGGTTCGCCATGACCTGCGTTTCGGCGTTCGCCGGCGAGGTTGCGGTCGTCAAGCCGCAGTCGGCGTTCTTCGAGCGGTTTGGCTCGGCGGGCATCGCCGTGCTCGAGCGGGCGATTCGGCTGGCTCGCGAAGCCGGTGCGCTGGTGCTGCTCGACGTCAAGCGGGGCGATGTCGGATCGACCATGGCGGCCTACGCCGAGGCGTACCTGTACCCCGGGGCACCGATGGTCGTCGACGCGATCACGGTAAGCCCGTATCTCGGAGTCGGATCGCTGCAACCGGTGTTCGACCTCGCGGTGCGCCATGACGCCGGCGCCTTCGTGCTCGCGCAAACCTCAAACCCCGAGGGTCCGCAGGTGCAGCAGGCGACGGTCGCTGACGGGCGGCCGGTGGCCCAGGTAGTGGTCGACGACCTCGCCGCGCGAAATGCGAATGCGGTGCCGATCGGATCGCTCGGTGTGGTGTTCGGCGCGACGATCGAGGCCCACAAGATCGACCTCACCAGGCTGAATGGTCCGATCCTCGCACCTGGCGTCGGCGCACAGGGAGGCAACGCCGCTACCGTGCGGCGGATATTCGATGGGGTATTGGCCGCCGTACTGCCGAGCACCTCGCGTGAGGTGCTGCGCCATGGCCCCGACGTCGGGGCCTTGCGCGACGCGGCGCGTCGGCAGATCGACGAGTTCGCCTTCCTGCGCGGCTGACCGGGCGCTAGCCACTGGTGAGGGTATCCAGCTCGGCGAGGTCCTCGGCGCTCGGCTGCCACAGTCCCGCCTCGACGTTGGCGACGACCTGCGCCGCCGACGTCGCTCCCGCGATGACGCTGGCGACGGCCGGCTTTGCTGCCAGGCCCCCGATCGCAACATCCAGCAGGGTGACCGAGCGCACCGCGGCGAAAGCCTCGAGCTTCTCGATCACGTCGAACGTGGCCTCGGTGAGCACAGACTCGTGCCCCCATGCCTGAATGCGGCTGCCGTCCGGCGCTGCCTCGCCGCGGCGGTACTTGCCGGTGAGCAGCCCGTTCGCCAAGGGAAAGTACGGCAGCAACCCGATGCCATAGCGCTCGAGAGCCGGGACCAGATCGCGCTCGACATGCCGCGACAGCCAGCTGTACTCGTTCTGCGCGCTGACGAACCGCTCCAAGTGCAAACTGCGCGCAGTCCATTCGGCATCGGCGGTCTGCCACCCGGCGAAGTTGGAATGCCCGAGGTATCGGACCTTGCCCTCGTGTAGGAGGTCGGTGAGTGCCGATAGCGTCTCCTCTATCGGGGTCTCAGTGTCTGGGCGGTGCAGCTGGTAAAGGTCGATCCAGTCGGTGCGCAGTCGACGAAGCGATGCATCGACGGCGCGACGGACGTAGCGACGCGATCCGCGGGCACCCCAGTCCTCGCCGTTGGTGAGCCCACGAGACCGGACGTCGCTGCCGAACTTCGTGGCGAGCACGACGTCGTCGCGCCGCCCGCGCAGCAGCTCGCCGAGCCGCTCCTCGGACGCCCCGTAGGAATCCGCGGTGTCGAACAGGGTGATGCCGGCATCGAGGGCGGCGTGCACGACCTCGCGACTGGCCGCCATGTCGAGCTTCATGCCCAGGTTGTTGGTGCCGAGTCCGACGACAGACACCACCAATCCGGAGTTGCCCAAGCGACGAAACATCATGACTTCACCGTAGCGAGACGGTCCGAGCCGGTGAGCCGGTTCGCGGTCCGAGACCGAACGAGCTGATCAGCGGGTCACCCGACGAGCGTCTTGGTCGCCGCCACGAGCGCGGCCAGGCCCTTCTTGGCGTCGCTGAAGAACATGCTGGTCTTGGCATCGGTGTATAGCTCGTTGTCGATGCCGGCGTAGCCCGACGCCATCGACCGCTTGATCACGATGATCGATCGCGCATGGTCGACGTCGAGGATCGGCATGCCAGACACCGCGTTGCCCGGCCGGCGCGCGGCCGGGTTGGTGACGTCATTAGCGCCGATCACCAGCGCGACGTCGGTCCGGTCGAACTCGGCGTTGACGTCGTCCATCTCCTTGAGCTGGTCGTAGGGGACGTTCGCCTCGGCGAGCAGCACATTCATGTGGCCCGGCATCCGGCCGGCAACGGGGTGGATCGCGTAGGAGACGTCCACGCCGCGCGACTCGAGAAGCGTCGCGAGGTCGCGAACTTCGTGCTGCGCCTGTGCCGCGGCCAGCCCGTAACCCGGGACGATGATCACCTTGCTGGCGTACGCCAACTGCAGTGCGACGTCGTCGACTGCGATCGAGCGCACCGGCCCACCAGCCGTCGTCGCGGTATCGACGCCGGTCGCCCCGGTGCCGAAGCCGCCCGCGATGATGTTGACCACCGATCGGTTCATCGCGTCGGCCATTAGCTTGGTGAGAATGGCACCGGACGCCCCAACCAGGGCGCCGGCGATCGTCAGTGTGGCGTTGTCGAGGACGAAGCCGGCCATCGCGACCGCGGTGCCGGTGAAGGCGTTGAGCAGCGAAATCACGACAGGCATGTCGGCGCCGCCGATGGGCAGCACCATCAGCACGCCCAGGCCGAGCGCCGCGAAGACCACGATCAGCAGCACGCCCAGGTTGTGCACCCTGGCGATGACCGCAATACCCGCGGCGATGGAGCCGACGAGCAGCAACGCCGACACGAGCCGCGCGCCGGTAAAGCGGATCGATCCGCTCCAGTAGCCCTGCAGCTTTGCCGCAGCCACCAGCGACCCCGAGAACGTGATGCCGCCGATGAACACGTCCAGCACGGTTGCCGTCGCCGTGCCGGCCCCGACCCGATCGTTCTGCGCGTAGTCCGCCACCGCGATCAGCGCCGCCGCGCCGCCACCTACCGCGTTGAACAGGCTGACCAACTGGGGCATCGACGTCATCGCCACCCTGCGGGCCGAGTACAGCCCCGCTGCGGCGCCAATCAGCGCCCCGCTGACCAGCACCAGCCACCGGGTGCCGGTCATCGTCCCGCCGTCGATCACCGACACGATCACCGCGACGACCGCGACGAACATCCCGAACGCCGACAGCTGGTTTCCCCGCCGAGCGCTGGCGGGGGAGTTCATCAAGTGCAGGCCGAGCACGAAGCAGGAGGCACCGGCGAGCGAGGCGAGCCGTACGCCGGTTTCGACCCCGCCGCTCATCGGTCGGCCTTGTCAACCGGCATCGGTCGCCTCTTGAACATCTGCAGCATCCGGTCGGTCACGACATAGCCACCGACCACATTGGCCGCCGCGAACGCCGCCGCGACGAAGGTCAGCAAATAACCGAGGGGGCCGTCGACGAAAGCCGACAACAATACGACTCCGACCAGCACCACTCCGTGGATCGAGTTGGCGCCAGACATCAGCGGCGTGTGCAGCGTGGCGGGCACCTTGCTGATCACCTCGAAGCCAACCAGCAGGGCGAGGACGAAGATCGCCAGATCGCCAACGAATCCGCTACCCATCAGCTGTCTCCAGGAGTTTCACTGTCTCGGGGTGAACGACCCGTCCGTCATGGGTGATCACGACGCCGCGCTGGATCTCATCGTCCAGGTCGATAGTCAGCGTGCCGTCTGGTGCGACGTGCATGAGCAGCGCGGTGACATTGCGTGCGTACGCGGCGGACGCGCTGGTGGCCATCGCGCTCGCCAGGTTGCCCGCCCCGACGATCGTGACCCCGTTGGCTGTCACGATCGTCTCGCCGGGCTGGGAACTCTCTACGTTGCCGCCCAGGGCGCTGGACCCCATGTCGACGATCACCGAGCCGGCCCGCATGTTCTTGACCGCGTCAGCGGTGACCATTAGCGGCGGTCGGCGTCCCGGCACCTGAGCGGTGGTGATTACCACGTCGTGGCGGGCGATGTGCTGCGCCAGTTCCACCTGCTGCGCGGCCTGTTCGTCGTCGGTCAACGCGCGGGCGTAGCCGCCTTCGCCGGCACCGGATTCGACGGTCGTCAACTCGACGAACTGCGCGCCGAGCGAGGTGACCTCGTCCCGGGACGTCGGCCGCACGTCGTAGCCGCGCACGATTGCGCCCAACCGGCGGGCGGTGCCGATCGCCTGCAGGCCGGCGACCCCCGCGCCGAGCACCAAAACCTCAGCCGGTTTCGCCGTGCCCGCGGCCGTAATCAGCAATGGGAAGAACCGGTCGAAGTGATCCGCCGCGACGAGCACCGCCTTGTAGCCGGCGACGCTGGCTTGCGAGGTCAACGCGTCCATGGACTGCGCGCGGCTCAGCGTGCGGGGCAGCCCGTCCAGGCTGATCGCGGTGACCCCCCGCACGGCCAGGTCCGCCATCGCGGCCGGATCCAGGAGCGGCTGCAGCAGTCCCAGCACGCTTTGCCCGGAGCGAAGCGATGTCGCCGGCACCGGACCCACGCAAAGGATGACGTCGGCGCCTTGCATAACGTCCTCGGGTGCGGTCAGCTCGGCGCCGGCGGCCGCGTAATCCTCGTCGGCGAACCAGGCAGCCGCACCGGCGCCGTGGCCGATTGAGACCTCGAAGCCCGCGGCGCGCAGCCGGCGCACGGCGTCCGGTGTGAGAGCAACGCGGCGCTCACCCGGCGCGGCCTCGGCCACGACTCCGAGCCGTAACGCCATCTGCGTCCTCCTCGTCCCATCGTGCTGACCCGCCGCACCCTACCTACAGTGGCGGCATGCTCATCGGCGAACTCGTCACGCTGCGCGCGATCGAGCCCGACGACTACCCGATGCTCGCGCGATGGGCCAACGACGTCGAGGTCGAGCTGCTCGGCGGCGGCGACCCACCGGCACCGCGTCCGCTCACCAGCGTCAGCGCGATGTTCGACCGTATGCGTGATGACCGCGACGCCAGCAACTTCGCCATAGTCGCTGACGGGCTGCTCATCGGTCAGCTCGGGCTGCACGGTGTCGATCACGCCGCGAGCACTGCCGAGCTCGGTATCACCATCGGCAACCGTGAGTACTGGGGACGCGGCTACGGGCGCGAGGCGCTTCTCCTTGCGCTCGACTACGGCTTCCGCCTGCGCAACCTGCGCAAGATCTGGCTGACGGTCAACGCCAGCAACGAGCGGGCGATCCGGGCGTACGCGGCGGTCGGCTTCGTCGAGGAGGGCCGTCAGCGCGAACAGGTGTGGAATGCCGGCCACTACGACGATCTGGTGTACATGGGGATCATCCGGCCGCCGTCCGGTGGCCGATAGGTTGCCCGCCATGCGCGACGTGGCCGCCGGACGGCTGACCGTGCTGTCCGGTCCGTCCGGCGTGGGCAAGGGGACCGTCGTCGCCGCGGTCCGCGAATTGCATCCGCACGTGTGGGTGTCGGTATCTGCGACCACCCGCCAGCCTCGACCGGCAGAGGTGGACGGCGTCCAGTACCGGTTCGTAGACCGTGACCAGTTCGCGCGGATGGTGGATCGTGGTGAGCTGCTCGAGTGGGCGCGGTACGCCGGCAACCTGTATGGCACGCCGTTGAGGCCAGTGCACGAGCGACTCGCGGCTGGGGTACCTACCCTCCTCGAGATCGAGTTGCAAGGGGCGCGTCAGGTGCGGGAACGAATGCCGGAGGCCCAGTTCGTCTTCCTCGCCCCGCCGTCCTGGGACGAGCTGGAGCGTCGGCTGACCCGCCGCGGCACCGAATCCGGACCGGACATCGCCGAACGGTTGACCCAGGCAGCCGTGGAGATGGCCGCTGAGGCCGAGTTCGACGCCGTGGTGGTCAACGACGACGTTCGGCGCGCGGCCGCCGAGTTGGTAGCATTGATCGACGCCGTCTGCCCCCGGCCGTCCGATTGAGACCGGCGTGTTCATGCGAGACCGCCTGTTCGATCGAAAAGCGGCGTGCGGGCCCTTCTGAGCGAATCGAGAGCAATGTTGTCCGGAACCGTGTCCGCACCCGAGGGCATCACGAACCCGCCCATCGACGAACTGCTCGACCGCACCCAGTCGAAGTACGCACTCGTCATCATCGCCGCAAAGCGGGCCCGGCAGATCAACGCCTATTACAGCCAGCTGGGTGAGGGGTTACTCGAGTATGTCGGGCCGCTGGTCGAGACCGCGCCGCAGGAGAAGCCGCTGTCGATCGCGCTGCGCGAGATCAACGCCGACCTGATCGAGTTCAAGCCAGCCGAGGGCTGAGCTTCGCATGGATGCGGGACGCCGCGTCGTCCTTGGTGTTGCCGGCGGCATCGCCGCATACAAGGTCGCCGAACTGCTCCGCACGCTGACCGAGCTTGGTCACCAGGTAGTTGTCGTTCCGACCGAGGCGGCACTGCGCTTCGTCGGGGTGGCCACCTGGGCCGCGCTGTCGCATCAGCCGGTGGCCGCAGACGTCTGGTCCGGCGCACAGGACGTGGCGCACGTCCGATTGGGTCGCGAAGCTGACCTGATCGTGGTCGCCCCGGCGACGGCCGACCTGCTCGCACGCGCTGCCCATGGACTCGCGGACGACCTGCTCACCAACGTGCTGCTGACCGCCCGCTGCCCGGTGCTGTTCGCTCCGGCGATGCATACCGAAATGTGGGAACACCCCGCGACGGCCGACAACGTCATGACCCTGCGTCGACGAGGCGCGGTCGTGCTCGAGCCGGCCACCGGCCGGTTGACCGGCGCCGATTCTGGCAAGGGCCGGCTGCCCGAGCCCGCTGAGATCGGCCAACTCGCCGAGCTGCTGATTCATCGTTCCGACGCGCTGCCCCAGGATCTCCTCGGCAGGCATGTGGTGATCAGCGCGGGCGGCACTCGCGAGGCGATCGACCCGGTGCGCTTCCTCGGCAACGCCTCCTCGGGCCGGCAGGGGTACGCGCTGGCCACGGTCGCCGCGGCCCGTGGCGCGTCGCGGATCACGTTGGTCGCCGCGAATACCGAATTACCCGATCCGGCCGGCGCCGACGTCGTGAGGGTCGTCAGCACCGCGGAATTGCGCGACGCAGTCGGCAAGGCGGCGCAGGACGCCGACGTCGTGGTGATGGCGGCCGCGGTTGTCGATTTCCGCCCCGCGGCCAACAGCACTCACAAGATCAAGAAGTCGAATTTTGCGCCGGAGCCGATCGTGCTTGCGAAGAACCCGGATGTGCTCGCGGAATTGGTCGCATCCCGCCGTCCGGGCCAGCTGCTCGTCGGCTTCGCTGCCGAGACCGGCGACGACGAGGCCGACGTGCTCACCCACGGCCGGCGAAAGCTCGCCCGTAAGGGCTGTGACCTGCTTGTCGTGAACGAAGTGGGACCAGGACGGGCATTCGGTCAATCCGACAACGCCGGCGTAATCCTTGGCTCCGATGGCACCGAGACGGCCGTCCCGCTCGGCCCGAAGGCCCTGCTCGCCGCCGCGGTGTGGGACGCGGTGGCCGCCCGACTGGGCTAATGGCCGGATCGAGGCCCCGGGCCGGTAGACTTTGCGTGAATCCGATCGCCGACAACCCCCGGAGTATTCGTGAGCCGCCGTCTCTTCACGTCCGAATCGGTTACCGAAGGACACCCGGACAAGATCGCCGACCAAATCAGTGACTCGATCCTCGACGCGCTGCTGGCGCAGGACCCGGCCAGCCGGGTCGCGGTCGAGACGCTGATCACAACCGGCCAGGTCCACGTGGCAGGCGAGGTGACCACCGACGCGTACGCCGATATCCCGGCCATCGTCCGTGAGCGCATCCTCGACATCGGCTACGACTCCTCGCGCAAGGGGTTCGACGGAACGTCGTGCGGCGTTAACGTGTCGATCGGCGCCCAGTCGTCCGACATCGCGCAGGGCGTCGACACCGCCTACGAGGCGCGGGTCGAGGGATCGCACGACGCGGTCGCGGCTCAGGGCGCCGGTGACCAGGGACTGATGTTCGGCTACGCCTGCGACGACACCGCCGAGCTGATGCCGCTGCCGATCTGGCTGGCGCACCGGCTGGCCGAGAAGCTCACCGAGGTCCGCAAGAAGGGCACTGTGCCCTACCTGCGGCCCGACGGAAAGACTCAAGTGACGATCGAGTACGACGGCGACAATGCCGTCCGCCTTGACACCGTCGTGATCTCCAGTCAGCACGCTGAGGACATCGACCTCGACACGCTGCTCAAGCCCGACATCGAGGAGCACGTCGTCCGGCCAGTTCTCGACGGTCTGTCGATCGACACCGCCGGCTACCGGCTGCTGGTGAACCCAACCGGGCGGTTCGTCACGGGCGGCCCGATGGGTGACGCCGGGCTGACTGGCCGCAAGATCATCGTCGACACCTACGGTGGCATGGCTCGGCACGGCGGCGGCGCGTTCTCGGGCAAGGACCCGTCCAAGGTCGACCGGTCAGCTGCTTACGCGATGCGCTGGGTGGCGAAGAACGTGGTAGCCGCGAAGTTGGCGCGGCGGTGCGAGGTGCAGGTCGCCTACGCGATCGGCAAGGCCGAGCCAGTGGGCCTGTTCATCGAGACGTTCGGCACCGAGACCGTCGAGCCGGCCAAGATCGCCGACGCGATCGCCGAGACGTTCGACTTGCGTCCCGCGGCGATCATCCGCGACCTCGACCTCAAGCGGCCGATCTACGCTCAGACTGCGGCGTACGGCCACTTCGGTCGCGAGCTCGCCGATTTCACCTGGGAGCGCACCGACCGCGCCGAGCAGTTGGCCAAGCTCGCCAACGGCTAACGAAGGCTGGCTGCCGACTAGGGTCGGCGCATGGCGAACGGTCCCGGCCCGATACTGATCACGGGCTGCTCGTCGGGCATCGGAGCCGCCATCGCGGCGCGACTGGTCGGCCGCGGACATACCGTCTGGGCGACCGCGCGGCGACCTCAGACGCTCAGCGTGCTCGCCGATGGCGGCGCCCGGACGGTTGCGCTTGACGTCACCGACGAGGCCTCGATGCGGGCGGCCGTCGACACCGTGATCGCCGAGGATGGCCGGATCGGGGCCTTGGTGAACAACGCCGGTTACGGCGAGTACGGCGCGATTGAGGACGTCGCGATCGAGCGGGTACGTCGCCAGTTCGAGACCAACGTGCTCGGACTGGCCCGCATGTGCCAGCTCGTGCTGCCCTCGATGCGCGCGGCCAAGCGCGGGCGGATCGTCAATATCGGTTCGATGGGCGGCCGGCTGACGTTTCCATACGGCGGCTACTACCACGCGACCAAGCACGCCGTCGAAGCGATCAGCGACGCCCTGCGTTACGAGGTCGCCCAGTTCGGCATTCAGGTCAGCCTCCTGGAACCCGGGCTGATCAGCACCGAGTTCGGCGACACGATCAGCTCGACGATGGGCGACGCGACCCAGCACGACTCGCCGTACCGGGACCAGGCAATGGCCTTCGATAAGGCGTCGGCCGACCTCTACGGCAACCGACTGTTGTCTGTTGGCCCGGATGCTGTCGCCCGGGTCGTCGAGCGGGCGCTCACCGTTCGACGACCGCTGGCCCGCTACGTCGTGCCTGAGCGCACCCGTGCGCTGATCGCCACGCGCGCGCTTCTTCCCGGGCGGGCATGGGACGCCGTCCTGCGGGCGAGCGTCCGGCCCTGAATCCGTCGTTCGCGGCTGGTAGGACTGCGGAGTGACCGCTGCGCGTACCCGCCGCGCCACCCGCGTCGCGGCAGCCGTCGATCCGGTCGCCCGGCTGATGGTCGACGTATCGCTGCCGCACCTCGATCGTCCGTTCGACTACCTCGTGCCGGCCGAGCTCGCAGGCGTGATCCGCCCGGGGTCTCGGGTGCGGGTTCGCTTCGCGGGCCGCTTGGTCGATGGCTACGTGCTGGATCGCGTGCCGGTGAGTGGCCATGATGGGCGCCTGGAGTTCCTCGAGCGCGCGGTGGGCGCCGAGCCAGTGCTGACGACCGAGACGGCGGCGCTATTTCGGGCGGTGGCCGATCGGTGGGCGGGCAGTTTCGTCGACGTCGTGCGGCTGGGTGTTCCCGCCCGGCACGCCCGTGCCGAAACGGCGGTGCGCGCCGAGGCGCCGCGTCCACCCGCACCGGAACCCGGCGGCTGGTCGCGCTACCCGGCGGGCCCGGCCTTCCTCGCCGGCCTCGCGGCCAGCCGAGCCGTGCGCGCGGTGTGGTCGGCGCTTCCCGGAGAGGATTGGCCGGCTCGGTTGGCGACCGTGGTCCAGGCGACGCTCGCGCAGGGACGCGGAGCGGTGGTCGTCGTTCCAGATGTCCGTGACCTAAACCGCCTCGACCTCGCCTTGAACGTGATCCTGGGCGCCGATCAGTACGTCGCGTTGGCCGCGGATCTCGGCCCCGCCGAACGCTACCGGCGGTGGCTGGCGGTTCGCCGAGGTGTCGTTCGTGCGGTCATCGGCACGCGCGCGGCGGCGTTCGCTCCGGTGGCCGATCTGGGCCTCGTGGCGATCTGGGACGACGGCGACGACCTGCATGCCGAGCCACGAGCGCCGTATCCCGATGCCCGCGACGTGCTGACGCTGCGGGCCTCGCTCGCGGGAGTGGCCCTGCTCCTCGCCGGCTTCGCGCGTACCGCCGAGGCGCAGCTGCTCCTCGAGTCGGGGTGGGCCCAGCAGATCATCGCCGATCGGGGCGCCCGGCGATCGGTGCTGCCGCTTATCGCTGCCGTGGGCGACGACATCGAACAGCGGCGCGATCCCGCGGCGACAACCGCGCGATTGCCAAGCGTCGCGTGGCGTGCGGCCCGCGACGCGCTGGCAGATGGACACCCTGTGCTCATCCAAGTTCCTCGGGCCGGATACGTCCCGTCGCTCGCATGCGTCCGGGACCGAACTCCGGCACGCTGCCCCGTCTGCTCCGGCCCACTGGCGGCCGCGTCCGGGCACGCCATCGCAACCTGCCGGTGGTGTGGACGTCCTGCCGGAAACTGGCGCTGTCCGACGTGCGGCGGCAGCCGGTTGCGCGCAGTTGTCGTCGGTTCGGCACGAACCGCCGAAGAGTTGGGGCGTGCGTTCCCCGGGGTACCGGTGCGTACGTCGGCCGGCGACAGCGTGCTGGCGAACGTGCCTGGACGCGCCGCGCTGATCGTCGCGACGCCGGGCGCCGAACCGGTCGCCGAAGGCGGCTACGGCGCCGCGCTGTTGCTCGACGGCTGGGCGCTGCTCTCGCGCGCCGACCTGCGCGCTGGCGAGGAGACGCTGCGGCGCTGGATGACGGCCGCGGCGCTCGTCCGTCCGGGTGGCCGGGTGGTCGTAGGCGCCGACCCGGGCGTCCCGGCCGTGCAGGCGCTGATCCGGTGGGACGCCGGGGGCTTCGCCGCCAGCGAGCTGGCCGACCGGTCGCAACTGCGGTTTCCCCCCGCGGTGCGGATGGCGTCTCTCACCGGGACGGCCGCGGCGGTGGCCGAGCTCCTCGCGCTCGCCGACCTGCCCGAGCCGCACGAGGTGGTCGGATCTGTTCCTGCGGGCGACGGGGTCGAACGGACGCTGATTCGCGTGCCGCGAACGCAGGGGGCCGCGCTGGCCGCGTCGCTCAAGGCTGGCGCAGCGATCCGGTCGGCGCGCAAGGCGCCCGATCCGGTGCGCGTCCAGCTCGACCCACTGGAACTGTTTTGATCGGCGCCCGGCGGCGTTCATCCACTCGGGAGTCGCAAGTCGGCGATCGGCTACTCGGGCCGTGGGCAGACCTTTTGCCTAGACTCGCGGGGTGACCGTGCAGCCCATCCGACTGTTCGGCGACCCGGTGCTCCGTACCCCGGCCGAGCCGGTGACGGTATTCGACAAAGAGCTGCGCACGCTCGTTGCCGACCTCACCGATACGATGCTCGCCGCCCCGGGACTAGGTCTTGCCGCCCCGCAGCTTGGCGTCGGCATACGGGTTTTTACCTATCACGTCGACGATGAGCAGTCCGGACATTTGATCAATCCGCGGCTGCACTTCCCGTCCAGTGAGGAGCAGGACGGGCCAGAGGGCTGCCTCTCGATTCCCGGCCTGTCCTTCGACTGCCGGCGCCGCGAGCACGTCGTTGCCCATGGACGGAACATGTTCGGCGACCCGGTCACGATCGAGGGCACCGCCCTGCTGGCGCGGTGCGTGCAGCACGAGACCGACCACCTCGACGGCGTGCTGTTCGTCGACCGGCTGGACGCGCAGACGCGCAAGGCGGCGATGAAGGCGATCCGGGAGGCGGACTGGATGAACCTCGGCGCACCGACGTTGAAGGTCAGTCCGCATCCGCTACTCGGCCAGGCGATGTGATTGCCGCCGCTATGACGTCATCGTGAGACTGGCTTTCACCGGGACGCCCGCGGCCGCTGTCCCGTCGTTGCGGCGGCTGCTCGAATCGGGCCGGCACGAGGTCGTCGCGGTTATCACCAGGCCCCGGTCGCGGGCCGGCCGTGGACGGCGTGAGGTCACCTCGCCGGTCGAGGAGCTGGCCCGCGAGGCGGGCTTGCGCGTGCTCAGCCCGCCGAAGGCCGGCGATCCCGAGTTCCTGGGCACACTCACGGCGCTCGGCGTCGAGTGCGCGCCTGTTGTGGCCTACGGCGCGCTGCTGCCGCCGTCCGCGCTCGCTGTCCCCACGCATGGCTGGGTGAATCTGCACTTCTCGCTGCTGCCGGCCTGGCGCGGGGCCGCGCCCGTGCAGCATGCGATCCTCGCCGGCGACGATGTGACGGGGGCTTCTACCTTCCGCATCGAGGCAGGTCTGGACACCGGCCCAATCTTCGGGGTGGTCACCGAACCGGTGTTGCCCACCGACACCACCGGTGACTTGCTGGCACGTCTCGCGATGTCCGGCGCCAACCTGCTCGCTGCCACCATGGATGGCATCTCCGACGGCAGCTTGGTGCCCCGACCGCAACCGGCCGACGGGGTTTCGGTGGCCGCCAAGATCGCCGTGGCCGATGCGCGCGTGCCGTGGTCATCTCCGGCGCTCCATGTCCACCGCCTGGTTCGGGCATGCACACCAGCGCCCGGCGCCTGGACAATGTTCCGCGGCGATCGGCTCAAAGTCGGTCCGCTACGGCTCGCCGACGCCGCGCTCGACCCCGGCGAGCTGCTCATCGGCGCGGGCGCCGTCATGGTGGGTACGGCTACCTGCGCTGTCGAGCTCGGCTGGGTGCACCCGCCGGGCCGCCGCGCCGTGCCGGCCGCCGACTGGGCGCGCGGGGCCCGTCCGCAGCCCGGTGAGCGCCTTGGCTGAGCAGCGGGCCGATCCGGCGCGCCACGTGGCCTTCGAGCTGCTCCGCTCGGTGGCTGCCGAGGGCGCATACGCCAATCTGCGCCTACCGGGGCTGATCACCGAGGCCGACCTCTCGATCCGCGACGCCGCGCTGGCCACCGAGCTCGGGTACGGGACGCTGCGCGCCGCCGGTGTACTAGATGAGATCGTCGCAGCCTGCATCAGCCGGCCGCTCGAGTCGGTCGACGCGCCGGTTCTCGACCTGCTTCGACTCGGGGCCTACCAGGCACTGCGCACTCGGATCCCGCCGCACGCCGCCGTCGCCACCACGGTCGATCTCGCGCGCGCGTCCGGCAACGGCCGCGCGGCCGGCTTCGTCAACGCCGTGCTGCGCCGGGTGACAAAGCGGGACTGGGCCACCTGGACGGACCGTCTCGCGGCCGGGGGATCCCCGCTGCGCCGGCTCGCGCTGCGCACCGCTCATCCGGAGTGGATTGCCGCCGCACTCGCAGAGGCACTCGGTGAGGACGCTGCAGGCGAGCTCGCCGAGACCGAGGCCGCGCTGACTGCGGACGACGCCCGTCCGCAGACCCACCTGGTGGCCTGGCCCGGCGCGGCCGACCGCGACCAGCTAGCGGCCGAGTCCGGAGGCGAACCTGGGCCGTGGTCGCCGTACGCGGTGCGGCTCACCGGTGGCGACCCGGCTGCGCTGGCGGCGGTCCGGCAGAGGCGAGCGGCAGTGCAGGACGAGGGCAGCCAGCTTTGCGCGCTCGCCCTGATCCGGCTGCCGTTGGCCGGTCGCGACGAGCGCTGGCTGGATCTGTGCGCCGGGCCCGGCGGCAAGACCGCGCTGCTCGCAGCGCTCGCGGCCCAACGCGGAGCACGGGTTACCGCGAACGAGCTGCATCCGCACCGCGCGGATCTGGTGCGCCGCGCCACCACTCGTTGGCCGGTCGAAGTGCTGGTCGGTGACGGGCGGGTGCTGCCAAGGCCGGAAGGTGGTTACGACCGGGTGCTCGTCGACGCACCGTGTACCGGGCTCGGGGCGCTGCGTCGGCGGCCCGAGGCCAGATGGCGGCGAGGGCCAGACGACGTCGCCGAGCTGGTCGTCCTGCAGCGCCAGCTGCTCGACGCCGCGCTGCGTCTCGTCCGTGCCGGCGGGGTGGTTTGCTACGTCACCTGTTCGCCGCTGCGAGCGGAGACGATCGATGTGGTCCAGGGACGCCAGTTGCTCGACGCTCGAGCAGCCTTCCCGGCGGTGCCCCACCTGCAAGGCGGCCCGTCCGTTTCGCTATGGCCGCATCGCCATGGCACCGATGCGATGTTCTGCGCGCTCATCCAGGCCGGCTAGGCGGGTTTGCAATGCGTCCTAAGCTGAGGCGGCTGCTGGTCCTGTAAGGGGAAGCCGACTGTGAGTACCCGAGTCCGCGACACGATCATGCGCCACTTCGACGAGCTACGGCGAGAGCCGACAGAGAGGGCCTCGCACTAGCCACTGCATGGCCGCCGCTGAGCACTACGCTCGGGTCGTGAAAAGCATCGTGCCCGGATCGCCGGAGCCGATGATCGCCCCGAGCATCCTGTCGGCGGATTTCGCCAAGCTGGCCGACGAGGCCGATGCCGTCGCCAACGCGGACTGGCTGCACGTCGACGTCATGGACGGGCACTTCGTCCCGAACCTGACGGTCGGTCTTCCGGTCGTGAAAAGCCTGCGCGCCGCGTCCGCCCTGCCGCTCGACTGCCATCTGATGATCGACGACCCGGACCGATGGGCGCCGGAGTACGCCGACGCGGGGGCCGCCAATGTGACATTCCACGTCGAGGCCGCCCGCGACCCGGTGGCGACCGCCAAGTCGATCCGCGCGGCCGGCGCGCAAGCCGGGCTCGCGGTCAAACCCGGTACGCCGCTCGAGCCCTATCTTGAACTACTTCGCGAGTTCGACACGCTGCTCGTAATGACCGTCGAGCCGGGTTTCGGCGGTCAGGAGTTCATGGCTGAGGTCCTGCCAAAGGTTCGGCTCGCACGCGAGCACGCGCGCTCCGGGCACTTGCGGCTGTTCCTCGAGGTCGACGGCGGTATCGACCTCGACACCATCGGGGCCGCTGCCGAGGCTGGTGCAAATGTATTTGTCGCGGGCTCTGCGGTGTATGGCGCCGACGACCCTGGCAAGGCGATCGATGCATTGCGCGCCGCTGCCCGAAGTGCCATGAACGGCTAGGCGGCGACGTGGCCATCAGCGGGGCCGAGCAGGCGGCGATGGGGCGCGCGCTGGCACTGGCCGAAACGGTGCGGGGACGCACGAGCCCCAACCCCCCGGTCGGCGCGGTCGTTCTGGCCAAGGACGGCACGGTGGCCGGCGAAGGAGCGACGCAGCCACCTGGCGGGCCGCACGCGGAGCGCGTCGCGCTCGACGCCGCGGGGGAGCGCGCCCGAGGTGGTACGGCCGTCGTCACGCTGGAGCCATGCGCACACACCGGACGCACCGGACCATGCGCTGAGGCGCTGATCGCAGCCGGGGTGGCCCGGGTTGTGTACGCGGTCGAGGACCCCGATGCGCTGGCCGCCGGGGGTGCCCGGCTGCTGCGCGCAGCCGGTGTTGACGTGGTCGCCGGAGTGGCTCAGCAGGCGGCGACTATCGGCGCGTTGCGTCCGTGGCTATCAGCCATTCGGTCTGGCCGCCCGTTCGTGACGTTGAAGCTCGCAAGCTCCCTGGACGGTCGGGTCGCCGCGGCCGATAGGAGCGCCCGCTGGATCTCCTCGGACGCATCGCGCGCGGATGCGCATGCGATCCGGGCGGTGGTCGACGCAATCGTGGTAGGCAGCGGAACGGTGCTGGACGACGACCCGCAACTCACGGCACGCGATGCCGACGACCACCCTGCCGAGCATCAGCCGCTGCGGGTCGTACTCGACCGGCGGCACCGCCTGCCAGCGGATGCGCGGGTGCTCGACGACGCCGCCGAGACCCTCGTTCTCGACACCGCCGCCCCACGCTTCGCCCTGAAGGCGCTGCACGACCGGGGCGTGCGGCATGTCCTGCTCGAGGGCGGCCCAACCCTCGCCGGTGCATTCGTCGAGGCCCGGTGCGTCGACGAGGTCATCGTCTACGTCGCGCCGATCCTGCTGGGCGCCGGTCCCGCCGCGCTCGGCGACGCAGGCGTCGCCTCCATCGGGGAGGCGGTCACACTAGACATCGAGACAGTGACCAGGACGGGCAGTGACGTGAAGATCGTCGCTCGGCCGGTGTGGCGGGAAGGGGAGTAGCCGGTGTTCACCGGGATCGTCGAGGAAATGGGCGAAGTTGTCGCCGTGCACACGCGCGAGGGCTCCGCCGTCTTGACCGTGCTCGCGCACGTGGTGGGCGAGGACGTGTCGCACGGTGCCTCGATCGCGGTCAACGGCGTTTGCCTGACTGTTATTGCCGCCGCTCGCGTGGACGGCGCGCGACAGCTGGACTTCGAAGTGATGGCCGAGACCCTCGAACGCAGCGTAATGGGGTCAATTGCTGCCGGTGACCGGGTGAACCTCGAACGCGCGGTGCGAGTCGACGGACGTCTTGACGGCCATGTCGTCCAGGGGCATGTCGACGGCACCGGCGTGATCCTGTCCCGCATGCCCGGCGATGGCTGGGAATCAGTGCGGATCGGAATGCCCGTTCAGCTCGCCCGCTACGTCGCCGAGAAGGGCTCGATCGCGGTCGACGGCGTCTCGCTGACCGTCACCGCGGTGGGTGCGGACTGGTTCCAGGTCGGGCTGATCCCCGAGACCTTGCGGGCGACGACGATGGGGATGAAGCAACCCGGTGCGCGGGTGAACCTCGAGGTCGACGTGCTCGCCAAGTACACCGAGCGTCTGCTGACCAGCCGATGACGCTGATCCTCGACACCATCGAGCGGGCAATCAAGGAGATCGCCGAGGGCAAGCCGGTCGTGGTGATCGACGACGAGGACCGGGAGAACGAAGGAGACCTGATCTTCGCCGCCGAGCTCGCGACACCGGAGCTCGTCGCCTTCATGGTTCGCTACACGTCCGGCTACATCTGCGTGCCGATCACCGAGCAGGAAGCCGACCGGCTCGACCTGCCTCCGATGTTCCGGGTGAACCAGGACCGCCGCGGCACCGCCTACGCCGTCACCGTCGATGCTCGGGAGGGCATCACGACGGGTATCTCGGCCAGCGACCGGGCGCGGACGATCGCGTTGCTCGCCGACCCTGGCACCGGCCCAGCCGACCTTGCCCGGCCTGGACACATCGTCCCGCTGCGGGCGAAGGACGGCGGCGTGCTTCGCCGCCCCGGCCACACCGAGGCCGCCGTCGATCTGGCTGTGCTCGCTGGGCTCGCCCCCGCTGGCGCGCTGTGCGAAGTGGTCAGCGAGAAGGACCCGGCCGGGATGGCGCGGGCCGAAGAGCTGCGAGTGTTCGCCGACGAGCACGGGCTTGCGCTGATCTCCATCGCCGACCTGATCGCTTATCGACGGCGGTTCGACAAGCTGGTCGAACGGGTGGCTTCGGCCAGGGTGCCGCTGCGCTACGGCGAGTTCACCGCCGTTGGCTACGCGAGCTCCTACGACGATCGCGAACACGTCGCGTTCGTGTTCGGCGACATCGGTGACGGTGAAGGCGTCTTGGTACGGGTGCACTCGGAGTGCCTCACCGGCGACGTATTCGGGTCGTTGCGCTGTGACTGCGGGCCGCAGCTGGACGCGGCACTCGGCGCGGTGGCCCGCGAGGGACGCGGCGTCGTGCTCTACGTCCGCGGTCATGAGGGCCGCGGCATCGGGCTCCTGCACAAGCTGCAGGCCTATCAACTGCAGGACGCTGGCTCCGACACCCTGGACGCCAACCTCGCGCTGGGCTTTCCGGCAGACGCCCGGGACTACGGAACCGGCGCGCAGATCCTCGTCGACTTAGGCGTGCGGACCATGCGGCTGCTGTCGAACAACCCGGGCAAGCGCGCCGGTCTGGAGGGGTACGGCCTGCGCATCGTCGGCCAGGTGCCCCTGCCCACCCACGCCAACCCCGAGAACCTGGCGTATCTGCAGACCAAACGGGATCGGATGGGCCACGACCTCGACCTCGAGGAATTGCGATGAGGAGCCGGTGAGCGGCCTCGGGGCGCCCGCGCTCGCAGCGGTGCCGGGTGCGGCGGAACTACGGGTCGCGGTGATCGCCGCCCAGTGGCACACCACCGTTATGGACGGACTGCTCGCCGGCGCACGGCGCGCGCTGGCCGATTCGCAGGTCGCCGACGTCACCGTCGTGCGGGTGCCAGGGACGTTCGAACTCACCGTCGCGGCATCGCGGCTGGCGGCCACCGGCGTCGACGCGATCGTCGCTCTCGGCGTGGTGATTCGTGGCGGCACCCCGCACTTCGAGTACGTCTGCGCGGCCGCGACGACCGGACTCACCCTGGTGGCCCAGCGCACCGGTGTTCCCATCGGCTTCGGGGTGCTCACCTGCGATTCGGAGGAACAAGCCCTGGACCGGGCCGGCCTGCCTGGCTCGAAGGAGGATAAGGGCTACGAGGCGGCCGCAGCGGCGTTGTCCACGGCCGTCACGCTCACCCCGTACGGCCCCTGTTAGCTCCCGGCCGGACCGCACATCCTGCCGAAAAGCCGACCTTTCCGAGCGCCTGCTTTCGGGCTAGCTTGGTCCGGCGGCGATCGTTCGATCCGCAAAGCCATAAGGAGTCACGGGGTGCACATACATCTGTTCAAGCCGTCCGCCGCGGTGCTCGCAGCCGCGACCCTCGTAGTAGCCCTCGTCGGGCCCTCCGCCGGGGCGGCCGATGCCACCTCGGACCGAACTGGATCCCAGCCGCTGCCCGGTTACACCATCTCCAACCCGCCGCTTGCCCCCATCACCGTCGCGGGACAGCCGACCAAGGTCATCCAGGGGGTGTTCAACCACGCGGCGTTCGACCTGGAGGTACCGCCGCATTGGAATGGCCAACTGGTTCTATGGGCGCACGGGTACCGCGGTCAGGGCACCGTGCTGACGGTCGACCCACCCGGGTACGGCCTGCGGCAGACCTTTGCCAACGAGGGCTACGCCTGGGCGGCATCGAGCTACTACGACAACGGATACGACGTCGCTGCCGGCGTGATCTCGACGCACGACCTTGCTAGGTACTCGGCGCGCCTGCTGCACAGGCAGCCCAAGCAGACCTACATCGTCGGCGTGTCGATGGGCGGGCACGTCATCGGCCGGTCGCTGGAGCAATACCCGATGTTCTATTCCGGGGCGATGCCGATGTGCGGCGTCCTCGGCGACAACAGGCTTTTCGACTTCTTCCTCGACTACAACCTGGTCGCTCAGGATCTCGCCGGCATTCGCGCCTACCCTCCGCCCGCCAACTACCTGACCGCGGTTGTGCCGACGATCCAGCACGCCCTCGGTCTCGACGGGCTGACACCCGGCGGGCCGGATACCACCAACGCCCTGGGCAAGCAGCTGCGCGACGTGACGATCAACCGCTCCGGTGGCCCTCGGCCCGGCGACACCGCCTCGTTCGCCGTCTGGAAGAACTTCCTGTTCAGCCTGCTCACGCCCGACAACGGCGGCACACTCGCGCAGAACCCCGGACGTGTCGCGCAGAACGTCGGACGGTCCTACGTCCCGAACTACCCGGTCAACCTGGACGCGACCGTACAGCGCGTACCGGCGGCCGACCCTTGGTCCCGGCAGACCACCAAGCTAATCCAGATCCCGCGGATCCTCGGCAAGCCCCACGTCCCGGTACTCACGCTGCACGGTCTCGGCGACATGTTCGTGCCGTTCTCGATGGAGCAGATCTACAGCAGCGAGGTCGGGGCCAGCGGCGAGTCGAAGCTGCTCGTGCAACGCGCCATCCGCGAGGCCGGCCACTGCGAATACACGCCGACCGAAGTCGGCCGGGCATGGACCGATCTGCAAGGGTGGGTGCAGGCCAAGGGCGCGAAGGCCCGCGCCGCAGCGCGGCCAGCGGGTGATGACGTCACGAATCCCACACTCGTCGCGGCACCGACATACGGCTGCCGCTTCACCGATCCGACCGCCTACGCCGACCAGGCGCATTTCCCGACCCGGGCGCTGTATCCGCCATGTCCCAGCGGATCCTGATCAGCGCCAGGCACCCACGATGACCACGTCCGGCTGAGGCGGGTGGTCGCTGAAGAACGCAATCTTCGGCGTCGAGCGCGATGGACGCCACGCCATCGACGATCAGGAGAGAAACGCGCCAGTGCGCATGCCTGAGCACCCTAGTGCCGTCGGCCCGGCCGGTAGGCTCGACAGCGTTATGAAGACCTTCGACCAGCTGTTCGCCGAGCTCGCGGAGCGCCAGCATGTCCGCCCGGCAGGCTCGGCGACCGTCGACGCGCTGGACGCCGGCGTGCACACGCAGGGCAAGAAGGTGATCGAGGAGGCCGCCGAGGTCTGGATGGCCGCGGAATACGAATCGCCGGAGCGCACCGCCCAGGAGATCAGCCAACTGCTGTACCGGGTGCAGGTGATCATGTTGGGACGCGGGCTCACCCTCGACGACGTGTACCGACATCTGTAGGGCCGCCCACCGTCCACCGACCCGACAGGTACCCCATGCTTCGCATTGCCGTCCCGAACAAGGGCTCGCTCGCCGAACCGGCCAGCCAGATCCTCGCCGAGGCGGGTTACCGCCAGCGATCCGACAATCGCGAACTCGCCCTGCTCGATGTCGACAACGACACCGAATTCTTTTTCCTGCGCCCCCGTGACATCGCCATTTACGTGGGTTCGGGTCAGCTCGACGTCGGCATCACCGGCCAGGATTTGCTGCTCGACTCCGGCGCGGCTGCCGAAGCAATCCTGCCGCTGGGCTTCGCTCGCGCCACCTTCCGCTTCGCCGGACTACCCGGCGCGGCGAACAGCGTGGCCGATCTCGCCGGGATACGTATCGCGACCGCGTACCCAGGAGTAGTCGAGTCTTATCTGGCGCAGCACCGAGTCTCGGCGACGGTGATCCGGCTGGACGGCGCGGTCGAGACCGCCGTTCGTCTTGACGTCGCGGATGTCATAGCTGACGTGGTGTCGACAGGTAGCACGCTGCGCGCCGCCGGGTTGGCGGTGTTCGGCGATCCGATTTTGCGGAGCGAGGCGGTGTTGATTCGTCGGCTCGGCGCCGACACCGCGGCGCGTGTCGAGCAGCTCGTCCGTCGGCTGCAGGGCGTGATCATCGCCCGCCAGTACATATTGATGGATTACGACATCCGCGACGACCTAGTGGAGAAGGCGGTGGCGATCACCCCCGGCATCGAATCTCCGACCGTGTCACCTCTGCACCAACAAGGCTGGTCGGCCGTGCGCTCAATGGTGCCGCGCGCGGACACCAACCGGATCATGGACGAGCTGTGGGATCTCGGCGCTCGCGGCATCCTGGTCACCGATATCCACGCGTGCCGGCTATGAGCGACGCCGCCACCGATCTGGTGGTCACTGCCCGACCGCGACGTACCGGCGGCATCGCGATCGCGGCGTCGGTAGTTATAGCCGTCGTCTTCGGCGTCACCGCCGTCGTGATGCGGCACGCAGACGCCGGTGCACATTTCGGGATCAGGGATCAGATTGGCACCGCTGTAGTGGGGCTCATCCTGGCCGGTACGGCCTTGTTGCCGACCCGCCCCAGGCTCGAGGCGGACACCCAGGAGGTACGCACCCGCGCCTACCTCGGCGGCTATCGCCGGGTGCCCTGGACCTTGGTGGTCGGGGTGGAGTTCCCGGACCGGCTGCGGTTCGCCCGGTTGGTGCTGCCCGGCGACGAGACGGTGGCGCTTTACGCCGTCCAGCGCTACGACCGCGACCGCGCGGTCGCCGTGATGCGCGGGCTGCGCGCGCTGTTCGCACAATCGCGCCGGGAGCGCTGAACCGTTCGGTGCGGCGCGCGACGGCGGATTAAGCGCAACCTCTAGCGCAGGAGTTTCTCGCCCGGTCCCTCACCGGGCTCGTCCGGATAGGACGAGGCCTCCCGGAAAGCAGCCTGCAGGGTCTTCACTCCGTCGCGCAGCGGCTGACGATGGATGCCGAGGAAGTCCTGCGCCGAGGCGACCAGCCCGGCTAGGGCGGTGATCAGTCGACGTGCTTCGTCGAGGTCCAGACGCGGCTCACCATCTGGAGCCATCCCGAGTTTTTCGGCGGAGGCGCTCATCAGCATGACTGCCGCTCGGCTGATGACCTCGACGGCCGGGATCTCGGCCAGGTCGCGCACCGGCACGTCGTCCAGTGTCTCGAAGCCGTGATTCGGCAGCGGGATGCCGTCAGACGGGTGCGGACGCGACGTGCTGCCGGGAGCGCTCGGTACCAAGTCAGTCGCGGTCTTTGCAGAAACCCGTTGCGAGGATCCTGCGGTTCCGACAGTTGGGTCTGTGTGCGGCACGCTGTTACCCTGTCATTGCGACCAGCCTCCGCAACACGCGGGGGTGTGCAAGCGGAAGCCCGCGGTCATCCAGACCACAGCCTCCCACCCGTGCCACCAGCGTGATCGGTGCGCCGGGTCCGGTCCGCCCCTCGGGCATCGCGCCCGTGGCGTCCCGCCGCATCCGCGGCCGACGGCAGGGCGGACCGGTCGGTGAAGGGCCCCGTGCGCATCGGCGCAGCGGGGCCTTCCGCATCATCGGCCCACGCGGCAAGCACGTTTCACGAACGTATGACCCAAGGAGGTCCCATCAGCTCCGAACCCAGGATCAATGACCGGATCCGTGTTCCCGAGGTCCGGCTCGTCGGCCCCGAGGGTGAGCAGGTTGGCATCGTGCCGATCGGCAAGGCCCTCGAACTCGCCGCCGAGTCCGATCTGGATCTGGTCGAGGTCGCTCCGATGGCCCGTCCGCCCGTCTGCAAGCTCATGGACTACGGCAAGTTCAAGTACGAGAGCGCGCAGAAGGCACGCGAGGCCCGGCGCAACCAGGCACTCACCGTCATCAAAGAGATGAAGCTCCGCCCGAAGATCGACTCGCACGACTACGAGACCAAGAAGGGTCACGTCGAGCGATTTCTCAAGCAGGGCGACAAGGTGAAGGTCACGATCATGTTCCGCGGCCGTGAGCAGTCCCGTCCCGAGCTCGGGTTTCGGCTGCTGCAGCGGCTGGCCGAGGACATCGCCGAGCTCGGCTTCGTCGAGGCCGCGCCGAAGCAGGACGGGCGAAACATGATCATGGTCGTAGCACCGCACCGCAGTACGAAGATCACCCGGGTGTCTAGGGACGCCCCTGACAGCCAACTGGCTTGAGACAACCGAAGGACACCGTCCGATGCCCAAGAACAAGACCCACAGCGGGATGAAGAAGCGCGTGAAGGTGACTGGCACCGGCAAGCTGCTGGTCGAACGTGCCGGCAAGCGTCACCTGCTCGAGCGCAAGCCGTCGAAGCTGACCCGTCGACTCACCGGTACCAAGGAGATCGCTGCTGTCGACGCACCGCGCGTGAAGAAGCTGCTCGGGCGCTGACCCGACATCCCGTCACCCCGCCGCTCGAACCAGAGCGGCCTGAGCATTGAGGAACCACCGTGGCACGCGTCAAGCGGGCAGTGAACGCCCACAAGAAACGCCGCAGCACACTCGAGGCAGCCTCCGGCTACCGAGGCCAGCGCTCGCGTCTGTACCGCAAGGCCAAGGAGCAGCTGCTCCATTCGGCGACCTACTCCTACCGCGACCGCAAGGCGCGTAAGGGTGATTTCCGCCAGCTCTGGATCACCCGCATCAACGCCGCGGCCCGCGCCAACGACATCACCTACAACCGCTTCGTGCAGGGCTTGCGGCTGGCCGGCGTCACGGTCGACCGCAAGGTCCTGGCCGACCTCGCAGTCACCGACGAGATCGCTTTCGCGGCCCTGGTCGAGGTGGCGAAGGCCGAAATAGCCAAGGTCGGCGTCGGCGGCCCGGTCGAATCCAACTCCGCTGCTTGATTTCTGACCGCAACGCCCGGCTCGCGGCGGCACGGCGGCTCACCCGCCGCTCGGCCCGCCGCGATGCCGGGCGTTTCCTCGCCGAAGGAGCGCAAGCGGTCCGGGAGGCGCTGCGCCGCCCCGACGTCGTCGTCGAGGTGTTCGCCACCGCCGCGGCGCTCGATCGTCATCGTGATCTGCTCGAAGGTGCGGATGTCCCGGTCGCTGAGGTGAGCGCCAAGGCTGCCGCGGCACTTTCTGAGACAGTCAGCCCGCAGGGCCTGGTGGCGGTCTGCGAGCGGGTCGACGTAGCGTTGAGCGTCGCTTTCGGTCGCCGTCCCACGCTTGCGGTGGCGCTCGTGGAGCCCAACGATCCGGGCAATCTCGGCACCATCGTGCGAACGGCGGACGCCGCCGGAGCTGGCCTGATCGTGATCGTGGGCAGCGGCGTCGATGTGTACAACGGCAAGGCTGTGCGGGCCTCAGCGGGCAGCCTGTTTCACCTGGACGTGGTGGTGGATGCGCCAGCCGAGGAGGTACTCAGCGCCGCGCGAGCCGCGGGGATGGCATGTCTTGCCGCGACCGGTTCGGGCCGCATCGAACTGCAGGATGCCCCGCTCGCCGAGCGAACCCTCTGGCTGTTCGGCACCGAGGCGCACGGGCTATCCGAGGACATCGTCCGAGCAGCCGACGCGGCCGTACGGGTGCCGATTTACGGGGCAGCCGAAAGCCTCAACCTGGCAATGGCCGCCGCAGTGTGTCTCTACGCCAGCGCGGCGGCACACCACTCCCTTCGATAGGATTCCCTAACTCGCAGCACGTCAGGAGAGGACCGCGTCACCTTTCATGGACACTCTGACCGCCACTGATCCGCAGGCCGAATACACCAAGCTGCCGATCTTCGAACGCAACGGCTACGTCTCCTTGGACCGCTACGACCAGTCGCGAGACCCACAGGAGTGGCTCGACATCGAGTACGTCGACTGGAAGTCCTCCGGCGAGACCCGCTTCGCTCCGCTGGCCAGCGCTTACGGCGACATGGAGTGCAACGGGTTTTGGAACCACACCCCGCCAAAGACCGACAAGGACGGCGTCTGGGTGGCCAAGAATGTCGCGCTCGCGCCGCGCCTCACCGCCCGCGCTCAGGAGCCCGGCGCCAACGTCGGCCGGTGCCGCGTCATCGAGCTGCAGCAAAACGCATACTCGGACTGCGTCTACAACCTGCACCGCGACGACAACAACCGACTCAACCCAGAGGGCACCGGTTGGATCGTGCGCGGGTTCTTCAATCTGACCGACAACCCCGACTCGGTGATGATCCTGCGCGAGGAACGCGATGACCCGTCGACCGAGACGCGCATCCCGCTGCCCGCCGGCGCGCAGGCGATCATCGACACCCAACGGCTGTGGCATGCCGTGTGGCACCCAGGCACCGAACCGCGCTACTGCTTGATCACGTCATGGGAATCCGGCCCGGAACTCGACGCCTACATCTCGAAGTACCACGGTGTCGACCAGGTCGCCAGCTCGCCGCTCGACCAGCAGACGATCGACGAGGCCACCGCGATCGTCGCGCAGCGTCGGGCCGACCGGGCCGCGGCGCTCGCCGCCCGGGGTCAGGTCGACCAGGAGATCAAGTCCGAGGCATAACCGCTCGTGCCCCCTGTCTATCGTTGGCCTCTCAGCAAGGCGACACGCCGTCGCCGTCCCTGCTGAGGGGCCAACGTCGTTTCGCACCGACCGCGAGGACCGCATGCCACCCGCCAGTTCGAACTTCGACCCGGTCGAGGTGAGCGCGCTCCAACCCGACCGCATTGAGCATGCCGTCGCTGCCGCCCTTCTCGCGGTGGCCGCAGCGGGCGACCTCGACGCGCTCAAGGCCGTCCGTCTCGCCCACGCGGGTGACCGTTCGCCGCTGGCGTTGGCCAATCGGGAGATCGGCGCTCTGCCGCCAGCGGCGCGAGCGACCGCCGGGCAGCGGGTCGGGCAGGCACGCACTACCGTCCGCTCCGCGCTTGAGGCGCGGCAGGCAGAGCTCGAGGCGCAGCGCGACGCCCGCGTGCTAATCGACGAGGCGGTCGACGTGACGCTGCCGTGGGACCGCCACCTCGAGGGCGCCCGCCATCCGCTCACGACCATTCAGGAACTGATCTGCGACGTGTTCGTCGCGATGGGTTACGAGATCGCCGAGGGTCCCGAGGTCGAGGCCGAGTGGTTCAACTTCGATTCGTTGAACATGCCGCCGGATCACCCCGCTCGGACGATGATGGACACCTTCTTCCTCGACCCGCCCCAGTCCGGGCTGGTACTTCGCACCCACACCTCACCGGTGCAGGCCCGGGTGATGCTTGAGCGCAAGCCGCCGATCTACGTCATCTGCCCCGGCAAGGTGTTCCGCACCGATGAACTCGACGCCACCCACACACCGGTTTTCCACCAGCTCGAGGGTCTAGTGGTGGACGAGGGCATCACGATGGCGCACCTGAAAGGAACCCTCGACCATATGGCCGAGGCGATGTTCGGGCCAGGCATCGTGACCCGGTTGCGACCGTCCTACTTCCCGTTCACCGAGCCGAGCGCCGAGCCGGACCTGCTCTGCTTCGTCTGCCGGGGCGAATCGGTCGGCAACCCCGAGCGTCCCTGTCGCACATGCGACAGCGAGGGCTGGATCGAGTGGGGCGGCTGCGGGATGGTCAACCCGCGCGTGCTGCGTGCCTGCGGGATCGATCCGGACCGCTACAGCGGCTTCGCCTTCGGCATCGGCATCGAACGCACGATGATGTTCCGCAACAACGCCGCCGACATGCGTGACATGGTCGAGGGTGACGTGCGGTTCACCCAGGCGTTCGGGATGGATGCCTGATGCGCGCGTCCATCAGCTGGCTCGCCGAATATGTCGACCTGCCGTCCAGTGCCACCCCCCGGGCGGTCGGCGATGCGCTGGTGCGGGTCGGTCTCGAGGTCGAGCGGGTCGACTCGGCGGCCGATGCGCTGGCCGGTCCCATTGTCGCCGGGCGGGTTGTCTCCTTCGTCGACGAACCGCAGAACAACGGCAAGTCGATCCGCTGGTGCCAGGTCGACGTCGCCGAA
This sequence comes from Actinomycetota bacterium, assembly GCA_040003255.1. Taxonomy (GTDB): domain Bacteria; phylum Actinomycetota; class Actinomycetes; order Mycobacteriales; family Jatrophihabitantaceae; genus JBDUCV01. Next base: position 12,652 of record JBDUCV010000001.1, on the reverse strand, counting down.
CCCGAGCCGCGGGGCATCGTCTGCGGGGCCGACAACTTCGCCGAGGGCGACCTCGTGATCGTCGCGCTGCCCGGCTCCGTGCTACCCGGCGGGTTCGCCATTGCTGCACGCAAGACCTACGGCCACGTGTCGGACGGCATGATCTGCTCGACTCGAGAGCTCGGGCTGCCCGACGACACCCTCGGCGCAGCGCCCGGCATCCTCGTGCTCGCAGCCGAGGCAGCCAAGCCCGGCGACGACGCACGTGATGTGCTCGGCCTGCGCGACGCGGTTCTCGACATCGCGGTCACCCCGGACCGGGGCTACTGCTTGTCGGTGCGTGGGCTGGCCCGAGAAGTGGCCGCCGCGCTCGAGGTGCCTTTCCACGACATCACCGAGACGGTGCAGGTGCCACCGGCCGATGGCACTGGTTACCCGGTGCGCGTCGACGATCCGCTCGGCTGCGACCAGTTCTCCGTCCGGACGATCACCGGGCTGGACCCCGCCGCAACGACCCCGAGCTGGCTGCAGCAGCGGCTGCGAGCCGCCGGGATGCGGCCCATCTCGCTGGCCGTCGACGTCACCAATTACGTGATGCTCGAGACCGGCCAGCCGCTGCACGCGTTCGACCGAGCGAAGCTGCGTGGCCCGCTGGCCGTTCGCCGGGCGACGCTGGGTGAGCGGCTGACCAGTTTGGACGGCGTCGACCGAGAGCTGGACCCCGACGACCTTGTCGTCACCGACGAGTCCGGTCCGGTTGCGCTGGCCGGCGTCATGGGTGGCGCGTCCACCGAGATCGACGGGGCGACCACCGACATCGTCCTCGAGGCGGCGCACTGGGAGCCGACCTCAATTGCCCGCACCGTGCGCCGGCACAAGTTGCCCAGCGAAGCGGCCAAGCGATTCGAGCGTGGGGTAGACCCGGCCATCGGCGCGGTGGCCCTGCAGCGCGCCGTCCACTTGCTCGGAGAGCACGGCGGCGCGCGGTCGGTCGATGGATTCACCGTCGTCGGCGAGGGGCCGCCGCCGGTGGCGATCATCATGGCGGCGAGTCGGCCCGGCGCGCTAGCCGGCATGCCGATAGACGCATCGACGGTCCGCGACCGCCTGCAACAGGTCGGCTGCCGGGTCGCCGGGCAGGAGCGGCTGACCGTTCACCCACCGACTTGGCGTCCCGACCTCACCGACCCGGCCGACCTGGTCGAGGAGGTCGTCCGGCTCGAGGGCTACGACACCGTGCCGTCGGCGCTGCCGACTCCGCCACCTGGCCGCGGGCTCAGCGCCGAACAGCGGCTGCGTCGGGCGATCTCCCGGGCGGTGGCCGCCGCGGGTTACACCGAGGTGCTCAGCTATCCGTTCGTGTCGCCAGCCGTGCACGACGCGCTCGGCGAGTTGCCCGACGACCCGCGCCGGCACGCTGCGCGGCTGGCGAACCCAATGTCGGATGCTGAGCCGGAGCTGCGCACGTCGCTGTTGCCCGGGCTGCTCGCCACCCTGACCCGCAACATCGGACGGGGTTCTCGCGATGTGGCGCTCTTCGAGACGGGTTTGGTGTACCTGCCCCACCCGGACACCCCCCCAGTGCCGCATCCCGGAGTCGCGCATCGCCCATCCGACGAGGAACTCGCGGCGCTGTACGCGTCCGTCCCGCGGCAGCCCCGCCACCTCGCCGTCGTGCTGGCCGGTCAAGTCGAGCGTCCCGGATGGTGGGGCAGCGGCCGGCCGGTGATCTGGGCGGACGCGATCGAAGCCGCTCATGTCGTGGGCCGGGCTGCCCGGGCCGAACTCACCATAAGGCGCGGCGAATACCCGCCCTGGCATCCCGGACGGTGTGCCGAACTGCTACTCGACTGCACGCTGATCGGGCATGCGGGTGAGCTGCATCCGCGGGTTATCGCCGCGCTCGACCTGCCCGCGCGCACCGCCGCGATGGAGCTCGACCTGGACGCCTTCGGCGCACCGAGCCCCGCGAACAGCCCAGAACTGTCCAACTACCCGCCGGTGCTCCTCGACGTGGCGCTCGTGGTGCCCGACGACGTAGCAGCGAGCAGCGTTCTCGGCGCGCTGCGTGCCGGTGCCGGCGAACTGCTCGAGTCGGTGCGGCTATTCGACCTCTACGCCGATAAAGAGCGGCTGGGTCCGGGACGCAGGTCATTGGCATTCGCGTTGCGCTTCCGCGCCGCTGACCGAACGCTGACCGTCGAGGAGGCTGCTTCTGCGCGTGACGCTGCGGTGTCCGTCGCTGCGCAGCGGTTCGGCGCGCAACTGCGCAGCTGAGCGGCTGAAATCGGTACGCCCCCATGCCGTGCATGAAGTTGCAGCATCGTGCATAATAGTGCGGTGGGCTATCGGGTCGCGGTTGCCGGGGCGAGCGGTTACGCCGGCGGCGAGTTGTTGCGGCTGCTCGCCGGCCACCCGGATATGCAGGTGGTGGCAGCGACTGCAAGCAGCAGCACCGCCGCCGGCAAGCTGCTCGGCGACGTACATCCGGGACTACGTTCGATCGCTCAGCTGAGGCTCGGCGAAACGACGCCTGAGGTTCTGGCGGACTGCGACTTGGTGTTCCTGGCGTTGCCGCCCGGCGCCTCCGGCATGCTCACGGCCGCGTTGCCGGCTGACCTGCGGGTTATCGACCTGAGCGGCGTCCACCGAGTGGTCGATGCCGCTGCGTACGTGCGCTATTACGGTGGCGTACATCACGGGGCGTGGATCTATGGCTTGCCCGAGCTACCCGGTCAACGGGCCGCGATAGCGACAGCCTCGCGCGTGGCGAACACCGGCTGCTACGCCGTCGCGACCATCCTGGCGTTGGCACCGCTGGTCGCCGCCGGTCTCGTCAGCGTTGACGACGTGGTGGTGGTGGCGGCGAGCGGCACATCGGGCGCGGGCCGTTCGCCGCGAATCGACCTGCTGGCCAGCGAGGTGATGGGCGACCTGTCGCCGTACAAGGTGGGCGCCCACCAGCACGTCCCGGAGATCAAGCAAGCAACCGGCGCGATGAGCCTGTCGTTCATTCCGGTGCTCGCCCCAATGCCCCGCGGCATTCTTGCTACGGTGACCGCTCGACCGACCCGGGTTGGGACGACCGACGACGAGGTGCGAGCCGTCCTCGCGGCGGCGTACGCCGCTGAGCCGTTCGTGCAGGTCCTGCCCGCCGGACGCCAGCCACACACCGCCGCGACTGCGCGGTCCAACTCCGCCCACCTGCAGGCAGCCGTCGACGTGGACTCCGGCCGAGTAATCGTCACCAGCGCGATCGACAATCTCGGCAAGGGGGCCGCCGGGCAGGCGGTGCAGAACGCGAACCTGATGCTCGGCCTGCCCGAGACTGCCGGGCTGGCCGTGGACGGGATTGCCCCGTGAGCGTCACGGCGGCACTGGGCTTCCAGGCGAGCGGCGTCGCAGCGGGGTTGAAGTCGAACGGGGAACGAGACGTTGCGCTTGTGGTCAACGACGGACCCTTCGACGCGGCGGCCGGCGTGTTTACCGCCAACCGGGTCAAGGCCGCTCCCGTGCTCTGGTCGCAGCAGGTGCTGGCCGACGGGCGGCTGCGCGCGGCCGTGCTGAACTCGGGCGGCGCCAACGCCTGCACCGGACCCGACGGGTTCGCCGACACTCATGCCACCGCCGAGCACGTCGCGACGGCTCTAGGCCGCGGCGCCGGGGAGGTGGCCGTCTGTTCTACCGGACTGATCGGCGAACGGCTGCCGATGCCGAAGTTGCTTGCCGGCATCGACGCCGCGGTGGCGGCGCTAGGAGTCGATGGCGCCGCGGCCGCCGCTGACGCGATCCGCACGACCGACACTGTCGCCAAGCAGGCGATCGTGCGTCACTCGGACGGCTGGACAGTCGGCGGCATGGCAAAGGGCGCCGGCATGCTGGCGCCGAGCCTGGCGACCATGTTGTGTGTGCTGACCACCGATGCGCAGCTCGACGCCGAGACGGTTGGCGGATCGCTGCGGCGGGCGACGGCGGCGACGTTCGACCGCCTCGACACCGACGGTTGCCGGTCGACCAACGACACGGTGCTGCTGATGGCGAGCGGTGCGACGGAAGTTTCGCCCGACCCCGCTGACTTCGCCGATGCGGTACGGCAGGTTTGCGCCGAGCTCGCTGCCCAACTGCTGGCCGACGCCGAAGGGGCCACCAAGCAGGTAACGATCACGGTCACGGGCGCCGCCACCGAACAGGACGCCGTCGACGTTGCCCGCGCTATCGCCCGCAACAGTCTGCTCAAGTGCGCGCTCCATGGCAATGACCCGAACTGGGGCCGGGTACTCGCCGCGATCGGGACGACCAGTGCCGCATTCGAGCCGGATCGACTCGGCGTCGCGATCAACGGGGTGCGGGTCTGCCGCAATGGAACCGCCAGCGCGAACCGACAGCTCGTCGACCTGTCCGGGTGCGCGGTCAGCATCGTCGCCGATCTGCACGCCGGAGCCCGATCGGCGAGCGTGTGGACCACGGACTTATCGCCCGCCTACGCCACCGCAAACTCGGCCTACTCAACATGACCGATCAGCCGGACGACGCCCGAACCCGCGCCCAGGCGTTGGTCAAGGCGGCCACCCTCGTCGACGCCTTGCCATGGCTGAAGCGGTTCCACGGCAAGATCGTCGTCGTCAAGTACGGCGGCAATGCGATGGCCTCGCCCGAACTCCAGCGAGCCTTCGCGGAGGATGTCGTATTCCTGCGCTATGCCGGCCTCAAGCCGGTCGTCGTCCACGGCGGCGGCCCGCAGATCACCGCACACCTCTCCCGGTTGGGCATGGCGACCGAGTTCCGCGGTGGACTGCGCGTCACGACCCCCGAGGCGATGGCCGTCATCAGGATGGTGCTGGTCGGCATGGTCAATGGCGACGTCGTCAACCTGATCAATGACCACGGCGCATTCGCAGTGGGCCTGTCCGGCGAGGACGGGGGGCTGCTGACTGCCGAGCGCCGCGAGGCGTACGTCGACGGCCAGCAAGTCGACGTGGGCCAGGTCGGCGATGTAGTCCAGGTTGATGTGAGCACCGTCGTGGCACTGATAGACGCGGGGCGCATCCCGGTGATTGCGAGCGTGGCACGCGGCGACGACGGCTTGACATACAACGTGAACGCCGACACCGCCGCAGCTGCCCTCGCCGTGGCACTCGCCGCCGAGAAACTCGTCATCCTCACCGACGTCGAGGGCCTCTACGCGAACTGGCCGGCCAGCGGCGAGGTGCTCAACATGGTCAGTGTCGACCAACTCGGTGCGCTGCTGCCGACCCTGGCTGACGGGATGGTGCCCAAGATGGAAGCGTGCCTGCGCGCCGTCGAGGGCGGGGTGGCCAGTGCGCATGTGCTGGACGGTCGGCTGCCGCACGCCCTATTGCTCGAGGTGTTCACCAGCGACGGCATTGGCACGATGGTGCTGCCTGCCAAGCAGAGCCATGACGCGGAGGCACAGTGACGGGATCCGACGAGCTGCGCGCCCGATGGGACGCGGCGATGATGAGCAACTACGGCACTCCGCCGATCGTGCTCGACCGCGGTGCCGGCGTCCGGCTTTGGGATGTCGACGGCCGCGAGTACCTCGACCTGATCGCCGGCATCGCCGTGTCCTCGCTCGGCCACGCCCATCCCGCGGTGGTCGCCGCTGTGGCCGAGCAAGTCGGCCGGCTTGCGCACACGTCCAACCTGGCGATCCACGAGCCCGGTGTCCGGTTGGCCGAGCGGCTGCTGGAACTGGTCGGAGTTGACGGCCGGGTGTTCTTTGCCAACAGTGGTGCGGAGGCCAACGAATGCGCGATCAAGATCGCCCGGCGGCACGGACGCGCGCTGGATCCCAACGGCGGCCGACTCGGCATCGTCGCGGTGGCGGGAAGCTTCCACGGCCGGACGCTCGGGGCCCTGTCGATCACCGGAAACCCGGCCAAGCGTGACCCGTTCGCCCCACTGCCCGGTCCCGTGCTCTTTGTCGACCACGGTGACGAGGCAGCGCTGCGCGCGGCCGTCACGGAGCAGACGGCTGCGGTCTTCCTCGAACCGACGCTCGGCGAGGCCGGCGTTCTGCCTGCCCCGCCCGGCTACCTCGCCGCCGCCCGGCAGATGTGTGACCGCACCGGCGCGCTGCTGGTTATGGACGAGGTGCAAAGCGGCATCGGCCGCACCGGCCATTGGTTTGCGAGCCTCGCCGAGGGCATCCGGCCGGATGTGATCACCCTCGCGAAGGGGCTGGGCGGCGGGCTACCGATCGGGGCATGTATCGGCCTCGGCGCTGCCGGGCAGTTGTTTGCCGCCGGCGATCACGGCAGCACGTTCGGCGGCAACCCGGTGTCATGTGCCGCGGCGCTAGCCGTCCTGACCACGATCGCCGACGGGCACCTGTTGGACCACGTGAAGCGAGTCGGCCAGCATCTCGCCGACGGGCTGGGGGCATTGGACAGTCCGCTGGTCCGTGAGGTGCGTGGCAGCGGCCTGTGGCTCGCACTCGTTCTGGACGGCGCACACGCCGGATCCGTCGAGTCCGCGGCACGCCGCCGCGGCGTGCTCGTCAATGCGGTCCGACCCGACGTCATCCGACTCGCGCCACCACTGATCTTGACCGAAGCCGAGGTCGACGAGGCACTGCCGAGGATCGCCGGCGCGCTCGACGAGGTGGGCCGATGATCCGCCATTTTCTGCGTGACGACGACCTCGATCCGGCCGAGCTGCTCGAGGTCCTCGAGCTGGCCGACGCCATGAAGACAGATCGGCTCAGCCGCCAGCCGCTGGCCGGTCCGCGCGCGGTCGCGGTGATCTTCGACAAGCCGTCCACCCGAACGCGTATTTCGTTCAGCGTCGGCATTGCCGAGCTCGGCGGCTACCCGCTGGTGATCGACGCGCAGGCCAGTCAGCTGGGCCGCGGCGAGTCCATCCAGGACACCGCGCGGGTGCTCGACCGCCAAGTGGCCGCGATCGTCTGGCGCACGTTTGGGCAGGGTCGGGTCGATGCGATGGCCGCGGTCAGCCGGGTGCCGGTGATCAACGCGCTGACCGACCAGTTCCACCCGTGCCAGGTCCTCGCCGATCTGCAAACCGTGCGGGAACGCACGAAGCGGCTGGCTGGGCTGACCTTGGCGTATTTGGGCGACGCGGCCAACAACATGGCGCATTCCTACCTGCTCGGCGGCGCGACGGCCGGCCTACACGTCCGGGTCGCCGGGCCTGAGTCGCACCAGCCCGAGCCAACGGTCGTCGCCGACGCCGAACGGATTGCGGCCACGACCGGGGGCTCAATCCTGGTCGGCATCGATCCGCGCCGGATGCTTGACGGCGCCGACGTCGTCGCCACCGACACCTGGGTCTCGATGGGCACGGAGCAGACCCCCTCGACAGCCTTCGCTCCGTACGCGCTGGACGCCGTAGCGCTGGCGCAGGCCGCGCCGGACGCGATCGTGCTGCACTGCCTGCCGGCCTACCGGGGCGAGGAGATCACCGCCGAGGTCATCGACGGACCGCAAAGCGCGGTCTGGGACGAGGCGGAGAATCGGCTGCACGTCCAAAAGGCGCTGCTCACCTGGCTGCTTGAGCGAACCGGATGACCATCCAGACGAGCACCGATCGCGGCAGCAAGGCAGCCCGCCACTCGCGGATCGTGAGCGTGCTGTCCGCGCAGGCGGTGCACTCGCAGGCCGAACTCGCGGCGCAGTTGCGCAGGGCTGGGTTCAAGGTCACCCAGGCGACCCTCAGCCGTGATCTGGACGAGCTCGGCGCGGTGAAGCTACGCACCCCGGACGGGGGACTGCCGGTCTACGTCGTGCCCGAGGACGGTTCGCCGCTGACCGCGCGCACGGCCGCCGACGCCCCACCCCAGCGCCTCGCCCGCCTGCTTGGCGAGCTGCTCGTCTCGGCTCAAGCCAGCGGAAACCTCGTCGTGTTACGAACCCCGCCCGGCGCCGCGCAATTCCTCGCCTCCGCGGTCGACCGAGCCGGGCTGCCACAGGTGCTCGGCACCATCGCCGGTGATGACACGATCCTCGTCATCGCCCGAGATGCGCGCGGCGGTCGAGCGCTGGCCGACGATCTCATCCAACTTCCGCAGCACGCCCAGAACGGAGATCGGCAGCAATGAGCAAACGGGTCGTCCTCGCCTACTCCGGCGGACTCGACACCTCCGTCGCCATCGGCTGGATCGCCGAGCAGACCGGGGCCGAGGTGATCGCCGTCGCGGCAGACGTGGGCCAGGGTGGCGAAGACCTAGCGGTGATCCGGCAGCGAGCACTCGACTGCGGGGCCGCCGAATCCGAGGTGCTCGACCTGCGTGTGGAGTTCGCCGAGCAGTACTGTCTGCCGGCGTTGCGGGCCAACGCCCTGTATCTCGAGCGGTACCCGCTTGTCTCCGCCTTGTCGCGTCCGGTGATCGCCAAGCACCTAGTGGCGGCTGCGCTGCGCCACGGTGCCGACACCGTCGCCCATGGCTGCACCGGCAAGGGCAACGATCAAGTGCGATTCGAGGTGGGCATCGGGGCGCTCGCACCCGATCTCGGCGTCATCGCCCCGGTGCGCGACAGCGGGATGACCCGCGACAAGGCGATCGCATTCGCCGAGCACAAAGGACTGCCGATCGACCAGTCGAAACGTTCGCCATACTCGGTCGACCAGAACCTATGGGGACGAGCGGTCGAGACGGGTTTCCTGGAAGACCCGTGGAACGCGCCCATAGAGGACCTATACGCCTACACCTTGGCTCCAGGGGCGACCTCGGACGAGGTGGAGATCAGCTTCACCGATGGTGTCCCGACGGCGATCGACGGGAGATCCGTTTCGGTGCTGGACGCGATCCTCGAGCTGAACCGGCGTGCCGGAGCGCAAGGCGTCGGCCGTCTCGACATGGTCGAGGACCGGTTGGTGGGCATCAAGAGCCGCGAGGTGTACGAGGCACCCGGCGCTATCGCTCTCATCGTCGCCCACCAAGAGCTCGAGGACCTCACCATCGAGCGTGACCTGCGCAGATTCAAGTTCGGAGTCGAGCAACGCTGGACCGAGCTGGTCTATGACGGACTATGGTTCAGCCCGCTCCGGCGAGCGCTCGATGCCTTCGTCGACTCGTCGCAACGGCACGTCACTGGCGATGTTCGGCTGCGCCTGGCGGGTGGTCGTGCCGTAGCCACCGGACGGCGTGGCGCCGGCTCGCTGTACGACTTCGAGCTGGCCACCTACGACAGCGGTGACACGTTCGATCAGTCGCTGGCGAAGGGCTTCGTCCAGTTGTGGGGGCTGCCGAGCCGGATCGCCGCGCGTCGTGACCAGCGCGCATGACCGGAACCGCGCGGCTCTGGGGCGGGCGATTCCAGGGCGGTCCGTCCCCGGCACTGGCGGCGCTGTCGAGGTCGGTGCACTTCGACTGGCGACTGGCGCCATACGATCTGGCTGCCTCGGGCGCCCATGCTCGCGTCCTGCACCGGGCTGGGTTGCTCACCGATGACGAGCTGAGCCGGATGATCGGCGCGCTCGCCGAAGTCGCTAACGCAGTCGAAGGCGGTGAGTTTCGACCAGTCCCGCAGGACGAGGATGTGCACACCGCGCTCGAACGCGCATTGCTGGACAAGCTCGGTCCCCTGGGTGGCAAGTTGCGGGCCGGTCGGAGTCGCAATGACCAGGTAGCCACAGACCTTCGGCTGTACCTGCGTGATCACGCCCGCATGTTGGCCGGGGCGGTCGCTGATCTCGAGGCCGCGATCATCGCCGTAGCCGGCGCGCACCGCGATGTCGCGATGCCCGGCATGACCCACCTGCAGCATGCCCAGCCGGTACTGCTTGCCCACCACTTGCTCGCCCACGTGCAGGCGCTCGCTCGCGATGTCGACCGGTTGCGCGACTGGGACGTCCGGGCGGCGGTGTGCCCGCTAGGGGCCGGAGCACTCGCTGGTTCGTCGTTGCCTCTCGACCCCGCCGCGGTGGCGGCCGAGCTCGGCTTCGACCGCCCGGCCGCCAACTCGATCGATGCCGTTTCCGACCGGGACTTCGCCGCCGAGTTCTTGTTTGTAGCGGCGCTGCTCGGGGTGCACCTGTCGCGGATCGGCGAGGAGGTGACGTTGTGGGCCACCCCGGCGTTCGGCTGGGTGCAGCTCGACGACGCTTGGTCGACCGGGTCCTCGATCATGCCGCAAAAGAAGAACCCCGATATCGCCGAACTGGCGCGGGGGAAGTCCGGTCGCTTCATCGGCAACCTGACCGGACTGCTCGCCACACTCAAGGCGCTGCCGCTGGCCTACGACCGGGATCTGCAAGAGGACAAGGAACCGGTCTTCGACACCGTCGACCAGCTGGCGTTACTACTGCCGGCCCTCACCGGCCTGGTCGCGACCCTGCGTTTCGACACCGACCGCATCGCCGCGTCGGCGGCGACCGGATACGCGCTCGCGACGGATGTCGCCGAATGGTTGGTGCGCCGCGGTGTCTCGTTCCGGGATGCGCACGAGGTGGTGGGCGCCTTCGTCGCTTATTGCGAGCAGCGGGGCCTGGACCTGCCCGACCTCAGCGACGATGAGCGCGCCGGCGTCGACGCCCGACTGACTCCAGACGTCCGTGAGGTCCTGTCCATACCTGGGGCGCTGGGCGCGCGCTCGTCCATAGGCGGAACGTCGCCCGAGCGGGTGGCTGAACAGTCCGCCGAGCTCGCCGAGCTGGTGCGGGGACACCTCGCCTGGGCGCAGCGGAGCGTGGCGCCGTAATGCCGATCGATCGTGAACTGCTCGCCCGCCCGGCCGTCGAGCTCGCGCCCTGGCTGCTCGGGGGGGTGGTGACGTCGAATGTGGGCGGACACCACGTGGCGGTCCGGCTGACCGAGGTCGAGGCCTATCAGGGAACTCTTGATGCGGCGTCACACGCATACCGCGGCCTGACCGCCCGCAACGCCGTGATGTACGGCCCGCCAGGGCATTTGTACGTGTACTTCAGCTACGGCATGCACTGGTGTGCAAACCTCGTATGTGGACCGGACGGCAGGGCGGCGGCAGTCCTTCTGCGGGCCGGTGACGTGGTGGACGGCTTGGACGCGGCCTGGTCTCGCCGCCCCGCGGCACGATTTGCCCGCGAGCTGGCCCGAGGGCCGGCCCGGCTGGCGTCCTGTCTCGGCATCTCTGGTGCGCTCAACGGTGTCGATGTCTGCGCGGCCGATTCGGCGCTGCAGCTGACCAGCTTGCCGGCCGGTCGGGTGGCCTCGATCCGCAGCGGTCCCCGGGTCGGGATCAGCGCCGCTGCCGAGCAGCCGTGGCGCTTCTGGATCGACGGCGACCCGACTGTATCGGCATTCCGTCCGGGTGGACGACCATGCGCCAAGGGCGCCCGGCAGACTGACCCATCGTGACCCACGATCTGTCCCTGCCGCCCCAATTGCGCGACACCTACAATGTCCTGGCCTCCGGTGTGGCGCAGATCCTGCCGACCGAGGGACTTGCCGAGCGGCTCATCGCCGCCCGGCGCGAGGAAAGACCGCTGCGCGTCAAGCTCGGCATCGACCCGTCCGGCGCCGATCTGACGCTGGGTCACGCGGTTGTCCTGCGCAAGCTTCGCCAGTTCCAGGACGCCGGCCACCTCGCCGTCCTCGTCGTTGGCGGCTTCACCGGACAGGTCGGGGATCCCTCGGGCCGAACGGACACTCGGGCCGCGCAGTCGGCCCAGGAGGTCGTCGCCAACGCGCACGGCTACTTCGACCAGGTGATGCGCATCCTCGCGCCCGATCGCACCGAGGTGGTCAACAACGTCGACTGGCTTGGGACGATGACGCTTTCCGAGATCCTCGGCTACACCAGTGAGATCACCGTGGCCCAATTGTTGGAGCGTGATGACTTTGCTCGGCGCTTCGCCTCCTCCCAGCCGATCACCCTGTCGGAGTTCTTTTACCCGCTGCTACAAGGCATCGACTCGGTCGAGATCCGCGCCGACATCGAGATCGGCGGCACGGATCAGACGTTCAATAACCTGGTGGGCCGCGCCCTCCAGCGGGCGCGTGGCCAAGCTCCGCAGACGGTGATGACCGTGCCTCTTCTCGTGGGAACCGACGGGGTGGAGAAGATGAGTAAGTCGCTCGGCAACTTCATCGCGATCGACGACAGCCCGGACGAGCAGTTCGGCAAGGTGCTGAGCATCCCAGACAACGTGGTCGGGACGTATGCACGGCTAGCGACCGATCTGACCCCCAGTGAGGTAGAGCAGATCGAGCGACAGATCGACGCAGGTGGCAGTGCCGCGAACGCAGCGAAACGGCGAGTCGCTCGCTCGATTGTCGGGCTCTACCACGGGGGAGAGGACGCGGTCAGAGCCGAGGAGCGATTCGACGCCATTCACCGGCACGGCGAGTTGCCGGCCGACCTCCGCGACGTCGAGCTACCCGACGGTGCCACCGTGCATCTGCCTTCGTTACTGGTTTCGGCCGGCTTGGCGGCGAGCTCGAGCGCTGCCAGACGACTGATCGACGAGGGGGGCGCCCGGCTGGATGGGCAGTCGATACCGGCTCACCAGTACGACCGACCGGCTACGGACTTGGACGGAGCGGTCCTCTCGATCGGCAAGCGCAAGGCAGTACGACTCGGTCGTCGCAGATGACGAAGACATGGCGTATTGCCCGTTCTCCGGAGATTGACACCCGTTTGTCTCGTTCGACCAACGGGTCGCGGTGTCTGTTTCGTCAGCTTCGGCAACCCGTCGGATATCCCCCAAGCTC
>JBDUCV010000014.1:0-37093 GCA_040003255.1 Actinomycetota bacterium | reverse complement strand
TGCCGCAGACCGGCATCCTCGGCCCGGTGACCTGGCAGCTCGCCTGGACCGGGCGGTACTGACCACCCCAAGTCCGCCCCGATCCGCGACAGACGGTCAGGCTCCAACGACGGCGGCCACCCGGCGGGCCACCTCGTCGGCATGCGCCGCGGAGTCGGCCTCGACCATGACGCGTACCAGCTGTTCAGTGCCAGATGGACGCAGCAGGATTCGGCCCCCGTCGCCGAGTTCGGCCTGCGCGTCGGCCACCGCCGCGGTCACCGCCGGCGAGCCGGCGACGGATGCCTTGTCGGCGACCGGGACATTCAGGAGCACCTGCGGCAGCCGGTGCACCACCGATGCCAGGTCGGCGAGCGTGCGTCCGGACGACGTCATGGCCGCCATCAGGTGCAGGGCGGTCAGCAGCCCGTCGCCTGTGGTGGCCGCCTCGGTGAAGATCACGTGGCCGCTCTGCTCGCCGCCAAGGGAAAGGCCTCGCTCGCGCAGCGCCTCGAGCAGGTAGCGGTCACCGACCGCCGTCGTGACCACCGCGATTCCGGCGTCGCGCATGGCGTGGTGGAAGCCGAGGTTGCTCATGACGGTCGCGACGACCGTGTCGTCACGTAGCCGGCCCTCGCCGCGCAAGCGCAGCGCGCACAGCGCGAGGATCTGGTCGCCATCGACGATGCGCCCGTCGGCATCGACGGCCAGGCACCGATCCGCGTCGCCGTCGTGGGCGATGCCGAGGTCGGCGCCTTCGGCCAGAACCCGAGCGACCAAGCCGTCCATGTGCGTGGACCCAACACCGTCGTTGATGTTGAGGCCGTCCGGCTCGGCAGCAACGGCCGTAACCAGGGCGCCCGCGCGGCGATAGAGCTCGGGGGCGAGCGCGGACGCGGCGCCGTGGGCGCAGTCGACGACGACCCGTAGGCCGGCGAGCGAAACCGATACAGCACCCAGGAGGTGGTGGAGGTAGCGGGCACCGGCCTGGGGCTCGTCGTGGACCCGGCCGATCGCAGCGCCCGTGGGACGGGTGCCGAAGCTGACCGAGTCGATACCGTCCTCGATCTCGCTCTCGAGCTCGTCCGCGAGTTTGTGGCCGCCGCGCGCGAACAGCTTGATCCCGTTGTCGGGCATTGGATTGTGACTTGCCGAGAGCACGACGCCGAGGTCGGCGCCGTAGTCAGCGGTGAGATAGGCGACGGCGGGAGTCGGCAACACGCCGACCCGCAGCACATCCGCCCCAGCGGCGGCCAGCCCAGCGACGACGGCACCCTCGAGCATTTCGCCGCTCGCGCGCGGGTCGCGGCCGACGACCGCCAACGGGCGGTGCGAGGGGTCGTGGCCGATTAGCACCCGTGCAGCTGCTCCGGCCGCAGCCAGTGCAAGCTCGGGCGTCAGGTCCGCATTGGCCAGTCCGCGGACGCCGTCGGTGCCGAAGTAGCGGCCCAACGGTCGAATCAGCGCTTCGAGTACTGCGGCGCCTTGCGCGCCTTCTTCAAGCCGTACTTCTTGCGCTCCTTGACGCGCGGGTCCCGGGTCAAGAATCCGGCTTTCTTCAGCGACGGACGGTCGTCGGGCTCGATACCGATCAGCGCTCGCGCGATGGCCAGTCGAAGCGCGCCGGCCTGGCCGGTCACGCCGCCGCCGCGCAGGCTGGCGACCACGTCGTACTGGCCGTCCTTCTCGAGCGTCACGAACGGCTCCCGGATGAGCTGCTGGTGCACCTTGTTCGGGAAGTACTGCTCGAGCGTGCGGCCGTTGAGCGTGAACGCTCCGGAGCCGGGCGAGAGTCGCACCCGGACGATGGCTTCCTTGCGGCGGCCGACGGTCGGGGCGTATGGGGTCGACTGGGACGACGTCACTGGGCAACCTGCTTGATCTCGAACGACTGGGGCTTCTGGGCGCCGTGCGGATGCTCGGGGCCGGCGTACACCTTCAGCTTCTTCAGCTGCTTACGGCCTAGGGTGTTCTTGGGCAACATGCCCTTGACGGCCAGTTCGATGACCCGTTCGGGCTTGCTGTCGAGCAATTCGCCGACGGTCCGCTTCGACAGCCCGCCCGGGTAGCCGGAGTGACGGTAGCGAAACTCGTCCCGCTTGGCGCCGGTGACGGCGACTTTGCCCGCGTTGACGATGACCACGAAATCGCCGGTGTCGACGTGCGGCGCGAACTGCGGCTTGTGCTTGCCGCGCAACAGCGTCGCCGCGTGCGAGGCGAGCCGGCCGAGGACGACGTCATCGGCGTCGATGACGTGCCACCGGTGGGCGATCTCCCCCGGCTTCGGGCTGTAGGTCTTGCTGCTCACAGACACGAGCCTGCCTTCTGTTCGTCACTGGTTCATAGTCAGCTTTGAGCGTCTTGGACGCGGTGCCACCCGTCGTCGGGCCGCTGTCAGGACGTCAACCGGTCCACCGCACCGACCAAACTGTGGGGATGTGGTGACACCAACCGACCACGATACCGGCGCGCCGTGGCGGCGGCCAAATCCGTCCGCTGGCCAGGAACGACGGGGCGCGCGTCGCCGCGGTCCAGCGATCGGTAGTTTCATCGCCGATGAACCTCCTCCCCTTGCACCGTCGTGGGCCCCCCCCGAGCCGCAAAGCGGTCCCGGTCGGGGCCGAAACCGCCGGTGAGCGGCTGGCACTGCTGTCGTCATTCACCCGCGAGATCACCGGCACACTCGACCCGGAGGGGGTCGTTGCGCTGCTGGCCCACTTCGTCGTGCCGCGCCTCGCGTCGTGGTGTGTGCTGCACACTGTCGATGAAGACACTGGGCAACTGAAGACGCCCACGGTGCTGCACGAGCGGGCCTCATCCGACCCGGGGATCGCGCTCGCGGTCGAGCGGTTGCGCGAACTCGCTCCAGAGAGGCTGCACGAGGACGGGCCCATCTGGCAGGTTCTGCGCGGCGACGTGCCGCACGTGTTCGTCGAGAACGTCCAGTTCGCCGAGCTCGCTTTGCTGGGTACCGACGCCGCGTTGGCCGAGGTGGCGCCGGTACTTGGGCTGACCAGCATGATCATCGTGCCGCTAAGCGCCCGCGACCGGATCATCGGCGCGTTCGGCATCGCCGCCGGTAACGGTCGCCGCCGTTACACCCGGGACGACCTCGCCCTCGTCCTCGACCTCGCCGTCCGCGCCGGGTTGATGATCGAGAATGCCGGCCTGTACGCGCGGGAACGCAATGCCGCGGCGATCTTGCAACGCGGGCTGCTCCCCGAGCTTCCCGTCATCGACGGGGTAGAGCTCCGCGCGGACTACGTGCCGGCCATGTCGCACTCAGAGGTGGGCGGCGACTGGTACGACGTCTTTCCCCTTGCCGACGGGCAGGTCGGCATCGCGATCGGCGACGTGATGGGGCACGACTTCGCCGCAGCGACCACAATGGGGTCACTGCGCTACGTCCTGCGGTCCTACGCCTGGCCGGGCTGCGCGCCGGACCAGGTGTTGAACCAGGTCGACGAGCTGGTGCACGGGATGTCGCTCGGCCTGCTCGCCACCTGCATCTACGGCCGGCTCACGCCGCCTTCCACCGGCTCAATGGCGACTTTCCAGTACGCCAACGCTGGTCATCCGCCGCCGCTCCTCGTCCATCCAGACGGCCGGGTCGACACATTGGCGGCCGCGCACGGAGTGATGATCGGGGTGCAGAACGTCGGCGGCGCCCGCGATCCGCGCTCATGCGCATCGGTGTCGGTGCCTCGGGGCGGCAAGATCGTCTGCTTCACCGACGGTCTCCTCGATGCCGACGACGGCGAGCTCGACGAGGCCCTGGAGCAGGTGCGCGCTTCGATCTGGCAGCTGGGTCCCGGCGCAACCTGCGCGCGCATCGTCGATCACCTGATCACCCGAGCCCGGGACACCGTGCCTCTCGACGACGTCGCCGTGCTCGTCGTCGGTGTCGACTGAGCGTGCCGCAGCGGCAGCGGTCACACGTCGAGCGACGACCCCGCGCTCAGGTGCCGGAACTCGCTGCCGTAGGAGCCACCGATCCGCGTGAGGTGGGCTTCGGACACCTGCAGTCCGGCCTCGTTGAGCAGTCCGTCGTGGATCTGGAAGGCCTGCGGGGCGCGCACCGAGACCATGAAGTCGATGACCTCGGCGATCTTGGACCACGGCGCGTGGATCGGCACGAGCAGCGTCTGCACCGGCTTCGTCGGCACGGCGAAGGAATCACCCGGGTGGTAGACCCGGCCGGCAACCAGGTACGACACGTTGCCGATCACCGAAATCGACGGATGTACCACCGCATGCTGGCCGCCAAACGTCTCGACCGCGAATCCCGCCGCCTCGAACGTCTGGCCGGCCTGCACCTCGGTCACCTCGACGCCGTCCACGGCCACGCCTGCCGGCGCCCAGACGCGTAGGCCCGGGTTGGCCTTGACCGCCGACAGCAACGCGGCCGGGTCGAGGTGGTCGGCGTGTTCATGGGTGATCAGCACGGCCTGCGCGCCATCTAGGGCGGCGGCGGACTCGGAATGCACTCCCGGGTCGATTACGAGAGATCGGGAGCCGTCCTCGAACCGGACGCAAGAGTGCGAGAACTTCGTCAGCCGCATGGCGTTTACCTGCCGGCTCGTTGCTCTCGCGGGGTGTTGCTCTTGAGTGCCTGGCGCAGTTGCAGGATGCGGATCGACCCGGGGACGGCCGCGATCACAAGCCCGATGATCGCCGCGATGAGGATGGTCAGGCCGAGCGACAGGTGCCCGTTGAACCCGAGGAAATGAATCGACACCTTGTTCAGGTTCTGGGCGATGAAAATCACCAGCAGGATCAGAAACACTGCGGCCGTGATCAGCCCGACCCACACGCCGCTAATTCGAGTGAGGCGCACCCGGCCCTTCGTGTCGAATCCCGGCGCGGGCGTGCCGGCGTGTCGGGGCGCCGGAGTTCCGGGCGGTCCCGTCGCCGCCGTGCCGGGTTGACCCGTCGGCGGGGCCGGTTGTCCGGCCGCCGTCGGGGCAAACGGTTGGCCAGCCGGCCCAGGCGGTGCGGCCGGCGCAACGCCAGGCGACGGTCCATATCCGGACGCGGGATCCCACGGCGGGACCGGCTGTTGGGGGCGGGGTGCGTTTGGGTCGGTCATGAGCGGCTTTCCTCTCGAAGAGTCCACATCAGTAGCTACCCGCAGTGGACGGAGTCAAAGCGTGCACCAGCTACTCCTCTTCGTGCGCGGTTGATCCGAACGGTAGGGCTACCAACCCAAGTTTCGACGTGAAGTCGCCAGAAATGGCCGGTACTCCTCGCTGCCACGATGCGGCCGTCGGCAGACGCTTCGATCGCTGTGCTGCCTCAGCACGCACTGCGCCAAATCGGTTGCGGGACAGTCTCGGGTGGTGTTGGGCTGCTCGACGTGGACCAGCATGCGGTGCTCGCGGCCTTCGACGAGCAGATACGGCGGCGGCCGGAGCTCGACGGGCCGGAGACGCGGGTCGAGCGTGAGGACGGCGTGGTACGGCTGATTTCCTCCGGCCACGGGTGGAGCGGGGTGACTTGGTCCGACCTGGAACCGGCCAGTGCGGACGCGGTTATCGCCGCGCAGGTCAGCCGGTTCGCTCAGCTGTCGCGGCCCTGGGAATGGAAGTACTACTCATCCGACCAGCCACCGGACCTGCCCGCGCGGTTGATCGCGGCGGGTCTGCGGCCCGAACCTATCGAGGCGCTGCTCGTGGCAGAGATTTCCGAACTCCCTCTCGACGTTCCGCCGCCACCGGGCGTGCAGCTGCTGCCGGTCGTTGACGAGCGAGGAGTCGAGATGCTCGTGCGGGTGTGGCACGAGGCATTCGGCGGAGACCACCCCGGCTTTAGCGCGACCTGGCTGACCCGTCTTGCTCAGCACCCCGACGCAGGTGCGGCCGTGGTCGCGGTGGCGGCGGGGCAGACGCCCATCGCCGGCGGCAGGATGGAGTTCCACCACGGCACCGACTTCGCCAGCCTGTGGGGCGGCGGCACGGTGCCCGCCTGGCGCAGCCGCGGTGTATTCCGCTCGCTCGTCGCCCATCGGGCCGCTCTGGCCGCTGCCAGAGGCTTCCGTTACCTGCAGGTCGACGCCTCGTCGGATAGCCGTCCGATACTTCGCCGCCTGGGCTTCGTCGAACTCGCCACCACCACGCCATTCACGCACCCAGTAGCTGGCGGTAGGAGCGGCTGAGTGTCACGTTGATGGGTAGGCCGGGGCCGCGCCACCGGGTTGGCTCAGCAGACCGGCGAGATGCGGCCCGTGTCGACGTCGTACAGGAACCCGCCGATTGCGATGCCGTCGAGGTAGGGCCACGACCGAGCCCGCTGGATGTCGGTGCGCAGCGCCGCGACTTGGTCGGTCGCCACCAGGAAGGAGATGCTCCGGGTGTCCGGGCCACCGGCGGCATGCACCGCGGCGTGCACGTCCTGCTCGCTGCCGTCGGCCATCCGACAGCGGGTATGCGCGACGACCATGACCCGGTCGACACCGAGCAGGTACCGCGCGAGCACGAGTGTGCGCAACACGTCGTCGGTCACTCGGGCGCCGGCGTTGCGCAGAATCTTGGCGTCCCCGGGGGCGAGACCGAGCATCGCCAGTGGCTCGATGCGCGAGTCCATGCAGGTGAGTACGGCGAGACCTTTCGCCGCGCGCGGCGGCAGGCCCGCGAGCTGGAAGCGGGACACGTAGTCCGTGTTCGCCGCGAGTACGTCGTCAAATGCGCCGTCGTCTGCGATTCGCTCACAGTACGTGCGAAGGCTTCGGCTTCCGCGACACGCCGTCGACCATGTACTTGTTTGCCAGGGAGCAAGTCGAGCAGAGTTCTGCTGGTGACTGACGGGCTGGTGGTGCTGGCGGCGTGGCTGATGTTCGCCGCGCTGCTGGTCGCTCTCGCCGTGGTGGTCCTGCGTGGGGGCGGTGGTCACCGGTGAGGCGAGGGCTGTCTACCGCGGCTGCTGCGATCGCCATCATGCTCGCGCTCAGCGGATGCGTCGGTCCGGCGCGAACGACGTCAACCTACGAGGGCAAGGCGCTGCGGACCGCGCAGGACAGCCTTTCGGAGTTGCAGACCTCGCTGTTGAGCGTGCAGACGAGCTTGCACGGCAAGCTCACGCAGGCCTACCTGCAGACCGTGCTGAGCGAGTCGGAGGACGCGTTCTCCTCGATTCAGGCGACGTTCGACTCGATCCAGCCTCCGGACACAGAGGCGGCCGACAAGCTGCGCGACAGCCTGGACAAACTGTTGGCTGATGGTGCCGATGGAATGGCCCAGCTGCGCATACTTGCCCGACGGCAGGACACTCAGCAACTGGCTGCTGAGGCCCAGAAGCTCACCGCCACAGCCGACGGGTTGGACAAGTTCGCGCAGGAGCACGGCGGATGAAGCGGCTGCTAGGTGTCGCGCTGGGCATCCTGACCGCGATCGGCGGATTCGTCGACATCGGCGACCTGGTCACCAATGCCCTGGTCGGGTCCCGATTCGGGCTCTCGCTGGCCTGGGCCACGCTGACGGGACTGGTCGGGATCTGCCTGTATGCCGAGATGTCCGGACGGGTAGCGGCGGTGACTGGTCGCGGCACGTTCGACTTGGTTCGCGAACGCCTCGGTCCGCGCGCCGGCCTGGCGAATCTGATCGCCTCGTTTCTCGTTACCGCCTTGACCTTCACCGCCGAGATCGGCGGCATCGCGTTGTCGCTCGAATTGGCAACCAGCGTGAACTACCTGCTGTGGGTGCCGATGCTGGGGCTCGCGGTTTGGTTGATCATCTGGCGGATGAGGTTTTCCATCTTGGAGAACCTCTTCGGCCTACTGGGCCTTGCGCTGATCGTGTTCGGCGTCGCCTTGTGGCAACTGCATCCGCATTGGGGCGACCTGGTGCACCAGGTCGCGGTGCCGCACAAGCCCGCCAACGAGGGCCTACCGGTGTACTTCTACTACGCCATCGCGCTGTTCGGCGCGGCCATGACGCCGTATGAGGTGTTCTTCTTCTCTTCCGGGGGGGTGGAGGAGAAGTGGACCAAGAAGGACATCATCACCGAACGGATCAATGTCTTCGTCGGCTTCCCGCTCGGCGGCGTGCTGTCGCTCGCCATTGCCGCGGTCGCGGCCCTGGTGCTGTTGCCGAACAACATCACCGTCGGCACGCTTGGCCAGGTCGGCCTTCCCGTCGCCGTGGCCAGCGGCAAGCTCGCACTCGCCGTAGCCATCCTCGGATTCGTCGCGGCTACGTTCGGCGCGGCGCTGGAAACCGGCTTGTCCTGTGGCTACAGCGTGGCCCAATACTTTGGCTGGCAATGGGGAAAGTTCGTGCGACCGCGTGAAGCGGCCCGCTTTCACCTGGTGGTCCTACTCACGCTGATCCTGGCCGTGGGCGGCGTGCTGACAACGATCGACCCGATCAAGGTCACCGAATACTCGGTCGTGTTCTCGGCCGTCGCGCTGCCGCTGACCTACTTCCCGATCCTGGTCATCGCCAACGATCACGACTACATGGGGGACAAGGCCAACGGCCGGTTCACCAACCTGCTCGCAAGTATCTTTCTCATCATCATCGTCATCGCCTCCGTGGCGGCGATACCGCTGATGATCTGGACGAAGGCGGGGCAGTGATGGCCGGCGGGCGCACCTTGGACCTGCACCTACACCTGCTCGACCGGCAGGTGGTCGACCCCGAGGGCCGATTCGTGTGCAAGGTAGATGACCTAGAACTCGACGTCGACGAAACCGGCCACCCGTTCGTGACCGCAATACTGGTCGGTCCCCGCGCCCTCGGCCCGCGCCTCGGCGGTCGGCTCGGCCACTGGATGACTGCCATCGCCCGACGCATTTCCGACGGCCAGGAGGAAGATCCGCGCCGCATCGATTTCGCCCAGGTCAGCGACATCGGCAGCGCGATCACCGTCGCCCGGCGTCACGACGAACTCGACGTCACCCCGCTTGAGGACTGGGTCGACACCCACATCATCGGCCGGATCCCGGGAAGCCGCCATGAGAGCAAGTGACCTCATCGGCCTTGACGTCTACGACGCCGCCGGCAAGAACCTCGGGGTGGTGACTGATCTGCGCTGCGTCCAGGACGGCCCGCTCAGGGGATCTATGCAGGCGCCACGAGTCGCCGAGCTGATCGTCAGTCGACGACACACCGGATCGCTGCTTGGCTATGACCGCCGCAGCCAGCAAGGCCCCTGGCTCATCCGCGCCGTTATCCAACGCCTGCACCGCCACGCCGTCCTCGTCCCGTGGGGATCCATCGCTGACACCACCGGCCGAATCACCCTGCGCGCAGGCAAAGGTGAGTTGAAACCGCTACCCGAGTAGACCAACCTCACCAACCCGGCAACGGGGTTACCAGACGTCGCCCTCGCGCCAGTCGCAAGTGAGCTCACCGGACAGATCGAGCGCGACGGTTACCGGCAGGACGTAGACGGCGCCGTCCTCGTCGGCGGTGCGCACGACGCCAGTCGGGGTCAACGCGGACGTTGGGCCCTCCCAGTGCTCCCAGTCGTGGTCGGTCATCTCGCCCGCGAAGACCTGGTCAAGCAGGGCCCGCGCGTTCGTGAGGGTTTCCCGGTCGAGGTCAGAAGTGTGCGCGGTCACCAGGTCGCTCATGCCAGGAATCCTGCCCGGGCCGGGCGCAGATCGCGCCATGCGGCGCCGTCGGGAACGGATTGTGCCGCACCGGCTGGGTTCGCATAGGCTCGGCCGCGTGTTGATGACCTCTCGTTGTGTCCGCAATGGCCGGCTAACCACCGTGGCCGTCCTCCTGCTCGGCGTCGCCCTGCTGCTTTCGGCATGCGGTGGCGGCGGGAGCACCGCCAAGTTGACCTCTGCCGCGTCAGCCAGCTCGAGTGCTGCGGCGTCGTCCTCCGCGGCGCGCTCCGCGGCGAGCAGCAAGCCGAAGCTGCCTACCAAACCGGTGCACATCACCATGTTTCAGGGTGACGGGCAGACCTTCGGGATCGGCATGGCCATTATCGCTCAATTCGATGTCGCGCCTGGTACCTCTCGGGAGTTCACCAAGCTGGTCAAGGTGACCGTCGACGGGCAGCCGTCCAACGGCTCCTGGTTCTTCCAGCGGTCCAACGACCCGAACTACAAGTTGGAAGCCCTCTACCGCGAGCAGAATTACTGGAAGCCACACGCCAAGATCCACGTGTCGATGCCGCTCAAGGGCGTGGACGCCGGGCCGGGCCTCGCGTTCGACGACAATCTGACGCTGGACATCAACACCGGCGCGGCCAACATCTCCACCGTGCAGGGCGAGCAGATGGTCGTCACCTCCGACGGCAAGGTCGTCAAGCAGATGCCGGTGTCGCTGGGCGCGGCCACGACGCCGACCTACAAGGGCACCAAGGTCGTCTCGGAGAAGAAGAATCCACAGCACATGGTCAGCGCGCCGGGTGAGCCCTATTACTCGCTGATGGTGCCGTGGTCGGTCCGGGTTACGTATTCCGGAGAATTCATCCACGCAGCGAGTTGGAACACCGGAAACATCGGCAATCGCAACACCTCGCACGGCTGTACGAACCTCACCGTCGCCGATGCGCAGTGGTTCTACACCTTCGCCAAGGTCGGCGACGTGGTGCAGTACCCGTCGGCGAGCGGGCCGACGATGCCTTCTTGGGACGGCTTCGGCTGGTGGAATATTTCGTGGTCGCAGTGGCTGACTGGCGGCCAGCTGAAAAATCACGGGACCGGCGGCTAGCCACCAGGGCTAGTCGCACGATGCTCCGGCATCAGGGAGCAGGTCAGCCCGGCGGCTGGCGCAGCCCGTCAAGGGCGTCGACCGCAACTGTTAAGACGACGGTGTGGTAGCTCTCGATGCGGCTGAGCACGTCGTGCCGCGGCCCGGTCTGCCAGTCGCTCGAGCCGTAGAAGCGCGCCTCCTGCTCGTCGCGTGCGGCAACGGAGTCGAAAGCCCGCATCAGCAGGTAGTCCCGCGCTCCGTCCTCGTCCTGCTCGGACGGACCGAAGCGGACGACGTCGATGCCAAAGTGCCGTAGTAATGGCCCGCAGAGCGTCTGGAAGATCCGGTGGAATTCCTCGCCGACACCGGGCAGCAGCCGGTAAGTCCGGATCTCGAGTACGGCCTCGGCCACGGTCATCGGATTCCCTCTCCCTCCACGCCGATGGGGGAGATGCCCCAGGAACCGGTCCAGGATCCGCCCGGTTCGAGGACGATCAGCCCGGTGCCGGTGTTGAACGCGTCGGCGGGGCAAGTCATCGGCTCGACGGCGATCGCTGGCAAACCTTGGATCAGCCGCTCGGCGGTGAAGACCTGCAGGTAGCGAAACGTCGAATCGAACCAGACGCGCACCGCGCCGGACCCGGTGTGCAACTCGGCGACGCCGCGGCCGTCCTCCAGCTCGAGTCCGGTGTATGCGTCGTCGAGTCGGAGCCTGCCCAGGCGTCGACCACGTCGGAAGTCGTGCGGTGTCCCGGCGACCGGCCGGACACCCACCGGGATCGCGGCCTCATCGATCACCAGGTGCTGGCTGGCCGGCAACCGCAGCGTGACCTCGTCCAGCGGGTGCCCGTGCAGGGCCAAGTAGGGATGGAATCCCGCGCCGAACGGCGCCCGTCGGGCGCCGGTATTGCGGGCGACGGCGGTCACGGTGAGCCCGAACTCGGGATTCAGGCCGTAGGTCACCTCGACCCGCACCTCGAACGGCCAGCCCTTCTGCGGCACCAGGTCGACGCCGAGGCTGACCAGCGCCTGCTCGGCCCGTAGCGGCGCCCACCGGACCCACCGGCCCAGGCCGTGCAAGGCATTGCCCTTATCCGGTTCGGTGATCGCGACCTGCTGCGGCTGGCCATCGAAGGTGTACCGGCCACCGCGCAACCGGTTCGGCCACGGCACGAGCACGCCACCCGCACTCCTCGGCTGCACCTCGTCCTCGCCGAAGGACGCGACCACGTCGGCCCCGCCGAACGTGTAGCGACGCAGCACCGCGCCAACCTCGGTGATCGTCGCCTGATGGTAACCGGCACGGATCGTGAACTGCTGCCCGGACAGCGCCATGGCAGGTGACGCTATCGGTCGGCGGATCCGGCCTCGGCGGCACGCCGGGACGCGTCGTAGCGACGAAACGACGGGACGAGCGCGACGGCTACCACCACCACCACCACCATGCAGGCGATGCCGCCGCCGACCCAGGACACCGTGGCGGTTGTCGTCGCCGCGGTCGCGCCCGCACGCAGGTCGCCCAACCTCGGGCCACCCGCCACAACCGCGATGAACACGCCCTGCATGCGTCCACGCATCTCATCCGGCGCGTAGGTCTGCAGGATCGTCTGCCGATATACCGCGCTGACCAGATCGGCCGCACCGGCAAACGCCAGCAGCACCACTACGAGCCATAGCTGATCGGCCAGCCCGGACGCCGCGACGCACCCGCCCCACAGCACAATCGCGACCGTCAGCGCTATCCCTTGACGTCGCACCCGCCCGATCCAGCCGCTCGACAGGCCCGCGAGCACCGAGCCGATCGCGATCGCGGCGTAGAGCGGCCCGACGGTGCCGTGGAAGCGCTCGTCGGCGACCTCGGGGTAAAGGGCCCTCGGCATTGCCAGCACCATCGCGACGATGTCGACCAGGAAGGACATCAGCAGCACCGGCCGGGCCACGATGAACGCCAGCCCGTCGACGACCGATCGCAGCCCGGGCTTGGCGAGTGAACCGTCCGGCGGAATCGGAGGTAGCCGCAGCACCGAATACAGCGCGACGGTGAACAGCACCGCGTCGATGCCGTAGGCGTAGCCGAAACCGTTGTTGAGCCCCACCAACAGACCCGCGATCAGCGGTCCTACAACTTGACCGAAGTTGGCGACGGTGAAGTTGAGCGTGTTCGCACTTGGCACCAACTCGGCGGGCACGATCCGGGGGATGATCGCCCCGCGGGCCGCCGATCCGGTGGCGAACAGGGCCGACTGGACGAACACCAGGGCCAGGATGATCGGGACGCTGTTGAGATTTAGCACCGTCTGGGCGAGCAGGCCCAAGGTGATCACCCAGACGCCTATCGAGGTCACCAGATAGAGCACCCGCCGATCGACCGCGTCGGCGATCGCACCCCCGTACAGGCCGAAGATGATGATCGGCACCAGTCCAGCCAGCCCCACCATGCCGACCAGCAGCGAAGACTTGGAGATCGAGTACACCTGGACCGGAACCGCGACCTGGGTGAGCATCGCGCCGATGAATGCCGTGCCCTGACCGATCAGCAGCCGACGAAACGGCCCAATCGCTAGTGGGCGGGTATCGACGGCGTGGTGGCGCAGAGCTCCGCGCAGGCCGCGCGCCCGTTCGGCGGGGTCCTTCGCAGGATCCAGTTCGAGGTCCTCGGTCGTCACGGCGCGAGCCGTTCGACCTGCCATACCGAATCGTCACGTCGGTAGCGGATCCGGTCGTGCAGCCGGTCCACCCGCCCCTGCCAGAACTCCACCACGTCGGGACGCAACCGGTAGCCGCCCCAATTAGGTGGCGCGGGGATCGGCCGGTCGCCGAACCGCTGCGCTACGACGCGCTCGGCTTGTTTGAGCTCGGCGCGTGAGCCGACCACCGCCGATTGCGGCGAAGCCCACGCGCCGACCTGCGATCCGCGCGGGCGCCCGGCGAAATAGGCCTCGGTTTCGCCACGCGACACCCGCTCGACCGGACCAGCTAACCGGACCTGCCGCTCCTGTGCCAGCCAGCCGAACACCGCGGCCGCGTAAGGGTTGGCGGCAAGATCACGGCCCTTCGCTGAGTCGTAGTTGGTGTAGAAAACGAGCCCGTCTTCGTCGATCTGCTTGACCAGGACGGTGCGGACCGACGGCGTACCCGCCGCGGCTGCCGTGGCCAGCGCGACCGCGTTGGCCTCGACGATCCGCTCGTCGGCCACCGCCTCGTCGAACCACCGAATCAGCTGCGCTAGCCAGGTGGCGGCGAGCGAGGATTCGTCCAGCGCGCCATGCTCGTAATTGCGCCGCATCGCCGCCGGATCGCTCACCTGACAAATCCTGTCACTCGACCGGAAACCTCGATGTCGCCGGTGCCTTGCAGCGTGTGAGCAGAATGGCCACCGACATTCAGAAAACCCGATGGGAGCGCGTCACGATGGCAGCTGACTACAGCCCGGGTCTCGAGGGCGTCATCGCGTTCGAGACCGAGATTGCCGAGCCCGACAAGGACGGCGGCGCGCTGCGCTACCGGGGCGTCGACATCGAGGACCTGGTAGGCCACGTCACGTTCGGCAACGTGTGGGCGCTGCTCGTCGACGGCAAGTTCGGCCCCGGACTGCCCCCGGCCGAGCCGTTCCCGATTCCGGTGCACACCGGTGACGTGCGGGTCGACGTCCAGGCCGCGCTGGCGATGCTCTCGCCGATCTGGGGTTACCGGCCGCTGCTCGACATCAGCGACGACGAGGCGCGTGACCAGCTCGCACGCGCCTCGGTGATGGCGCTGTCCTACGTCGCGCAGTCGGCCCGTGGCGTGGGCATCCCGGCCGTCCCGCAGTCGCGCATCGATCAGTGCCGGACGATCATCGAGCGGTTCATGACGCGCTGGCGCGGCGAACCGAACCCCGACCACACCAAGGCCGTCGACGCGTACTTCGTCTCGGCCGCCGAGCACGGAATGAACGCCTCCACGTTCACCGCCCGCGTGATCGCCTCGACCGGCGCGGACGTGGCAGCCGCGATCTCCGGCGCGGTCGGTGCGATGAGCGGCCCGCTGCACGGCGGCGCACCGGCCCGGGTGCTGCCCATGATCACCGAGGTCGAGAAGACCGGCGACGCCCGGCCGGTAGTCACCAACATCCTCGACCGGCACGAACGGTTGATGGGCTTCGGCCACCGCGTGTACCGCGCCGAAGACCCGCGCGCCCGGGTGCTGCGTCGCACCTGCAAGGAACTCAACGCGCCCCGCTACGAAGCCGCCGTCGCACTCGAGCAGGCGGCGCTGACAGAACTGCGCGAGCGTCGGCCCGATCGCCCGATCGAGACGAACGTCGAGTTCTGGGCGGCGGTCATTCTCGATTTCGCCGAGGTGCCGCCACACATGATGCCTGCGATGTTCACCTGTGCACGCACCGCCGGCTGGTGCGCGCACATCATGGAGCAGAAGCGCGCTGCCAAGCTCGTGCGCCCGTCCGCCCATTACGTCGGCCCGAACCCGCGCAAGCCGTCCGAGGTCGACGGTTGGAGCGACATCTCGCACCTAGCCTGAGCGTTGCCCGGCCGGGCAAAACAAAGGCGATGGACACCCGCGGGGGGTCGGGTGACCATCGTCTTCGTACGCCGTGGTGGCGCGCGATCCATGGTGCCACGCACCGGTTGTGGTGCGAGTAAAGAAATGTGCGGCCGGATGGGACCATGGCGGCGTGAGGATCGTAATCCCCGACAGCCTCCGTCCGGCGGATGGTCGGTTCGGATCCGGGCCGTCGAAGGTGCCGATCGACGCCTTGGCCGCGCTTACCTCGACCGGCTCCGCGGTTATGGGCACGAGTCACCGCCAGGCGCCGGTGCGCGGGTTGGTAGGCCGGGTCCGGGCAGGTGTTGCGCAGCTATTCGACCTGGCCGACGGCTACGAGGTCGTCCTCGGTAACGGCGGCTCGACGACCTTCTGGGACGCGGCAGCTTTCGGGCTGATCATCAACCGTTCGCAGCACGTCGTCTGCGGTGAGTTCTCGGCCAAGTTCGCCGCCGTCGCCGCCGCGGCGCCGTTCCTGGACGAGCCCTCGATCGTCCGGGCCGAACCGGGCGAGGGCGCCGAGCCGGTGCTCGAAGGCGGCGTGGATGCCTACGCCTGGCCGCAGAACGAGACTTCGACCGGTGTGGCGCTGCCGATCCGCCGGGTGAATGGGACGGCCGGCGACTCGCTGATGCTGATCGATGCCACCTCGGCCGCGGGCGGCATGGCGATCGACGTCGCACAAACAGACGCCTATTACTTCGCCCCGCAGAAGTCGTTCGCCGCCGACGGTGGCTTGTGGCTGGCGTTTCTCTCACCAGCCGCGCTCGAGCGGGTCGACCGCATCGGCGCGACCGGGCGCTGGGTGCCACCGTCGCTCGACCTGCGGCTCGCGATCGACAACAGCCGCCGGCAGCAGACCTACAACACCCCGGCGATCAGCACGCTGCTGCTGCTCGAGCACCAACTTGGGCTGATGCTCGAGCGCGGCGGTCTGGCCTGGGCGCTCGCCCGCACCGCCGCATCGTCCAGCCGCCTCTACCACTGGGCTGAGGCATCGGCGTTCGCAACCCCGTTCGTCAAGGATCCGGCGCTACGCAGCCCGGTCGTCGGCACCATCGACTTCGACGGCGTCGAAGCGGCGGAGGTGGCGGCCACGCTGCGCTCGAACGGCATCCTCGACACCGAGCCCTATCGCGCGCTGGGTCGCAATCAGCTGCGGATCGGGATGTATCCCGCCGTCGACCCCGATGACGTCACCGCACTCACGGCCTGCATCGACTACGTCGTCGAACGGCTCTAATTCGCAAGGCGCATGCCCGGTCGCGTGAACGGCGGACCCGGCAACATGTGCGCGCTGTTCGGCGTGTGCTCCGAGCCGAAACCGGACCGGCTCGTATCGTCGCAGCATGCGAGAGCTGCGCTTCGTCGGTCCGGGCGGCGACGGAGAGCACTTCGTGGTCGAAACCCTCGACGGAGACGAACAGTTCCGCGTGCAGGTCGATCCTGAGCTGGACGAACAGTTCCGCCTGCTTGTCGACCCTGAGCGCGGAGTCGGCAGCGCGGGACAGCAGGCCACCCCGTCCCAGGTTCCCGAGATCACCCTCAGCCCGCGGGAGATCCAGACCCGGGTCCGGGCAGGCGCCGATCCGGCCGAAGTCGCCGCCGAGGTCGGCGTTGCGGTCGAGCGAATCCTCCTCTTCGCCACGCCCGTACTCGAGGAACGTTCCCGGATCACCGGCGAGGCTCGCCGTGCTCGCGCCCGGCGCAGCACCACCGAGGGTCAGCTCGTGCAGTTCGGGGAGGCGGTTGACGGTCGTTACACCGCCCATGGGATCGACCCGGCCGCGGTGTCCTGGGACTCCTACCGCCGCGACGACGGGGTGTGGGTGATCTCGGCGACCTGGCGCGGCGGGGATTCCGATCGCACCGCCCAGTGGGCGTTCACGTTGGCCACCCGCACGGTCACCCCGCTGGACGAGACGGCCACCGACCTGCTCAGCGACCGGCCGATCCGTCCCGTCGTCCGGGCGGTACCTGATCCGCCGGCGGGCGGCCGCGGCAACGAGACCGACGACGCGTCTTCGCAAGACGCCGAATCGCAGACCGCGCCATTGCCAGCCATCACGGACCTGCCCGACGACCAGCTGTTCGACCAGCAGGGCGATCCGGTCGATCACGACGCGCCGCCGCTACCGCTGCGCCTCGCCGGTCCCGCGAACAACGCGCCCCCGCGAGCCGCCGAGAGCGAGGAACAGAAGGCGGCGCGCGCACGGATCCCGTCCTGGGACGACATCATGCTGGGCGTGCGGCGCAAGCGCGACTGACCCATTATTCGGTCGCCGAGTGTCGGCGACTGGACGTAACGTGAACCCACGTGACCATCCGGAACGCCGAGCGCGCCCCCAGCGAATTGGGGGCATTGCGTACTCTGTTGCGCTTGCGCCGGTGGACGCGCCCCCATCGGGCGGCGATCTCCGTCATGGTCGTGACCGCGTGCGGCGCGATGCTCGCGCAGGCGGTCGTCCCCCTGGTCACCGGACGCATCGTCGACGGCCCGATCCGCAACCACGACACCGGGGGCATCTGGCCGCTGGCCCTGCTCGCCTTGCTGTTCGGGGTGGCCGAGGCGGTGCTGTTCTTTGTCCGCCGATACGCCATGGCGAGCGCTGCGCTCGGCATCGAGAGCGACATCCGTCACGACCTGTTCGCGCACTTGCAGCGTCTGCCGGTCGCCTTCCACGACCGGTGGGCATCTGGCCAGCTGCTTTCCCGGGCCACCACCGACCTGTCGACCATCCGGCGCTTCGTCGGCTTCGGCGTTGTGTTCCTGATCGCCAACTCGGCGACCACGGTCGTCGTGCTGGTTCTGCTCGTGCATCTGCACCCGATACTCGGCCTGCTCGTGCTGGTGGCAGTCACCCCGCTTGCGGTATTCACCCGCCGCTTCGAACTGCGCTACAGCCGCAATGCCCGGCGGGCGCAGGATCTCACCGGCGACCTCGCGACTTCGGCCGAGGAATCGGCGCTCGGCATCCGGGTGATCAAGTCCTACGGACGGCGCCCGCAGATGCTGGCGGACTTTAGCCGCGACGCGGACGTCCTGCGAGGCGCCGAACTGACCAAGATCGACACCCTGGCGCGGTTCTGGGCGTTGCTCGAGGGCCATCCCCAGCTGATCCTCGCCGGCGTGACGTTCGGCGGTGTGCTCGCGGTGGCGCACGACACGATGACGCTGGGCGAGCTAGTGGCCTTCCTCACCCTCTACCTGCGTCTGGTCTGGCCGATCATCTCCCTCGGTTGGCTGCTCGCGCTGACCGAGGAGGCGGCTAGCGCCGCGCGGCGAATATTCGAGGTGCTCGACGCCAAGTCCTCCATCCTCGAGCCGTCGACGCCCGGCTCGGCGATCGGTGCGGTCGTGCGGTTCGACGACGTGCGCTTTCGCTACCAGGATGCCGACGAGGACGTGCTGCGCGGCATCGACCTCGAGATCGGCAGCGGCGAGACGATGGCCCTGGTAGGCGCGACCGGGTCGGGCAAGACCACCATCACCGCGCTCGTCCCGCGGTTGTTCGACGTCACCGGCGGGGCGGTCACTGTGGGCGGCGCCGACGTGCGCGACCTGTCGCTCGACGAGCTGCGCAGCGTGGTAGCCACCGCGTTCGAGGAGGCGACGCTGTTCTCGGCAAGCGTCCGCGAAAACCTGACCCTGGGCCGTCCCGGCGTGACCGACGCAGACGTGCACGTGGCGATCGGCGTCGCGCAGGCCGGGTTCGTCTACGAGCTGCCGTTCGGACTTGAGACCCGCATCGGCGAGCAGGGACTGTCGCTTTCGGGCGGCCAGCGCCAGCGACTCGCCCTTGCCCGCGCGGTGCTCGGCCAGCCTCGGGTGCTGGTGCTCGACGACCCGTTGTCCGCGCTGGATGTGCAGACCGAGGCGCAGGTCGAGGCGGCGCTGCGGCGCGTGCTGGCGCGCACCACCGCCTTGGTCGTCGCGCACCGGCCGTCCACGGTGTTGCTTGCCGACCGGGTCGCGCTGCTGGTGGACGGTCGGATCGCAGCGGTCGGCACGCACCGCGAACTACTCGACACAGTGCCCGAATACCGCGAGTTGCTCGCGCAGAGTGCTGAGGTGCAGGCCACCTCATGACCGACTCACCCGATTCCCCCGCCGGCACCTCAGCCGAGTGGCAGGGCCGACTGACGGCCGAGGCCGAAGCCGCCCAGCGCGACGACGACCTCGCGACGCCCACCGGCCGGCCGAAGCTGCGCGGCGAGGCCCGGGGGCTGCTCGCCGATTTGCTGCGTCCACATCGTCGCGCCGTGGTGGAGGTGCTGCTCCTCGCGCTCCTCCAGGTCACCGCGACGATGGCCGCCCCCTGGTTGATCGGCGTCGCCATCGACCGTGCGGTGCCCGACGCGACGCGCGGCGACTACACCTCGCTGACCGTCGTCACGGTGGCCCTCGTCTGCTCCGCGCTGGTTTCCGGGTGGCTGCGCGCCGTCTTTGTGCGGCGCAGTGGGCGGATCGGGCAGGCAGTGCTGTTCGATCTGCGCCGGCGCACGTTCGACCACTTGCAGGCGCTATCGGTGTCCTTCCACGAACGGTTCACGTCCGGGCGGGTGATCTCGCGACTCACCTCCGATGTCGACACGTTGAACGAGCTGCTCGACTCCGGCATCGACGGACTGCTCACGGCCATGCTGAATATCGTCGCGATCGCGATCCTGCTGTTCATCCTCGACCCGCCACTTGCGCTGGTCGCGCTCGCCTCCTTTGTGCCGATGTGGCTGCTGTACCGGTGGTTCGCGAAACGGTCCGCGGTCGCGTTCCGGCGCACCCGGGAGACCGTCGCGACGGTCATCGTGAACTTCGTCGAGACGTTCAACGGCATCCGCGCGGTGCAGGCGTTCCGCCGTGAGCAGCGCAACGACGTGCTTTTCGGGCGACTCAACGCCGACTACCGGGATGCGAATGCGGCCGCGTTCCGGCTGCATGCGGTGTTCATCCCCGGCACGGCGCTGATCGGCAACGTCACCCAGGTCGCGGTGCTGCTCGTCGGCGGCTACCGGGTCGCGGCGGGAGGGCTGGCGCTCGGCGTCCTCACCGCGTTCCTGCTCTACCTCTGGCAGTTCTTCGACCCGATGGAGGACGTCGCGGTCTTCTACAACTCGCTGCAGTCCGCGACCGCAGCGCTGGAGAAGATCGCCGCCGTGCTGGCCGAACCGCCATCGGTGCCCGAACCGGCGGCGCCAGTCCCGCTCGCGCGACCGATCCGCGGCGGCCTGGATCTGGCCAAGGTCGAGTTTGGCTATCGCGCCGATCGTCTCGTCCTACACGCCGTCGACCTGCACATACCCGCCGGCCAGACGGTCGCGCTGGTCGGCGCCACCGGAGCGGGCAAGTCGACCGTCGCCAAGCTGATCTCCCGGTTCTACGACCCGTCCTCCGGCACTGTTCGGCTGGACGGGGTCGACCTGCGCGAGGTCGCCGAGGCCGAGCTGCGCGAGGCGATCGTCATGGTTACCCAGGACGGCTTTCTGTTTTCCGGCTCGGTCGCCGACAACATCGCATTCGGCCGGCCGGCCGCGTCGCGCGACGAGGTCGTCGCCGCGGCTAGATCGGTGGGCGCGCATGGATTCATCTGCCGACTACCTGACGGCTACGACACCGATGTGCGCAAACGGGGCGGGCGACTCTCGGCCGGGCAGCGCCAGCTGGTCGCGTTCGCGCGGGCGTTTCTCGCCGACCCGGCCGTGCTGATCTTGGACGAAGCCACCTCGTCGTTGGATGTGCCGACCGAGCGGGCCGTTCAGCGGGCGCTGCAGACGGTGTTGCGCAACCGCACCGCGCTGATCATCGCCCACCGGCTGTCGACGGTCGAGATTGCCGACCGGGTGCTCGTGCTCGACGACGGTCGGGTGGTCGAAGACGGTGCACCCGAGGCACTGATCGCCTCCGGCGAGGGGGGCTTCGCCGAGCTGCACTCGTCCTGGCGGGATTCACTCGTCTGACGCAGTCATCGCGGTGAGCTGGGCGAACGCGACCGCTGCCGCCGTGGCGACGTTCAGCGAATCGACGCCGTCAGCCATGGGTATCCGCACCAGGCGGTCCGCGGCCGCCATCGCGGAGTCGGTGAGGCCGGGCCCTTCCGCGCCGAGCAGGACCGCCCAGCGTGCCGGCACCGGGAGCTGGCCCAATGGGCTGGCGTCGGGGCGAGGGGTCATCGCGAGCAGCGTGAACCCGGCGTTGCGCACGGTGTCCAGCGACGACGGCCATGCCCCGGGCAATGCCGCAAACGGCATCCGCAGGACATGGCCCATCGAGACTCGGACGCTGCGCCGGTAGAGCGGGTCAGCGCAGCGCGGGTCGAGAAGCACGGCGTCCAGGCCGAACGCGGCGGCATTGCGGAACAGCGCGCCGAGATTCTCGAAGTCGTTCAGCGATTCGACGATGGCCAGCCGCCGAGCGCCGGCGAGCAGTTCGGGTACCGACGGCGCTGCTGGGCGGTCTGCGGAGGCGAGCACGCCGCGCGTCACCCGAAAACCGACGATGGACGAGAGCAGCCATTTGTCGACCGCGAAAACGGGCACCGGCAGATCCGCGAACGGCGTAACCCGGGACGGCACCCCCAGCACGGCACGCATCGGATACGGCGAAAACAGGAGCCGTCCGACGACGTTCGCGCCCTCGGCGATGACCACGCCGCGCCGATCGGGGCGCACGTCGGCGTCGGCAAGGTCACGGAAGTCGGCCAGCCGCGGATCGCCCGCGTCGTCGATCTCGATCAGCGGCATGCGTGCAGTCTGCCCGCGTCTTGCGGACTCAAGGCGGTCAGCAGTGGCGGGTCAGAGCAGCAGGCCGCTCTCGGTGAGCAGCAATTCGATTCGGGCCCGTTCGAGGTGACGCGGGTCGCCCTCAGGCACGGTGCGGATCGTGGTCTGCAGGTCGAGCTGGGTGCAGGCGATACGCAACAGGTCGTCGTAGGCGCGGTTCAGTCCTTCGACACGCACCCACGAGGTGCCTTGCGGCAGGGCGTTCATCAGCCGGCGCACCCGGCGCAGATCGGCTGCTACCCGCTCGAACGGGGGCAGCTTGGCGTCGGATCGACTTATCTCGGCGGCGGCTGCGAGTTCTGCCCGCCACAGGCGTAGATCCCGGCCGTGCTGGCCGAACAGGCGAAGATCCCGGCCGTGCTGGCCGAACAGGCGTAGATCCCGGCCGTGCTGGCCGAACAGGCGCACCACCCGAGGGTAAATCAGCTCGTCAAGCTGCGCGAGACATTGGATGAGCGACCCGGTCGGCGACCTCGGCAAGGCCCACCTGCCGGCGCCTCGCGGTAAATGCGCCCAGTCCAATGGCCGCCACCAGGCAGATCAAGCCGCCGCCGATCATCCCCCAACGAGGACCGAACGCCTCGGCCACCCAGCCGACCATGGGGGCGCCGAGCGGGGTTCCGCCCATGTAACACATGAGGTATAGCGCCATGACCCGTCCGCGCATGGTCGGCTCAACACCGAGCTGCACAGAGGAGTTGGCGGCCGTGGTGAACGTCAGCGTGGCCAACCCGGCCGGCACCAGCAGAACCGCGGTCGCGACGAACCCAGGCATCGAGCCGGCCAAGATCTCGGCCAACGCAAACACGATGGCCGAACCCACCAAGAACAACGAAGACGGCCGGCGCACCCGCCGGGCGGCGAGCACCGCGCCCACGCACGCGCCGACGGCGAGCGATGTGGACAACAGCCCGTAGCTGCTGGCGTCGAGGTGGAAGACCTGCTTGGCGAAAAGCGCCGTGGTCAGCTGGAAGTTCAACCCAAACGTCCCGATGACGAACGTGAGCGTCATCGCCAGCATCAGATCCGGCCGCCGGCGGACGTAACGCAGGCCCTCCCTCAGCTGGCCGGGCGCCCGGGTGACCTGCAAAGCGGGGTGCAGCTCGGACGTGCGCATCAGCGCCAGAGCGGCGAGTACCGCGACGCTGGACGCCGCGTTGGCGATAAAGGCCCAGCCGGTACCAACCGCGGCGATCATCACGCCGGCGACGGCCGGGCCGAGGACGCGCCCGGCATTGAAGATGGTGGAGTTGATGCCGACCGCATTGACCAGGTCGTCCTTGCCGACCATCTCGGCGACGAAGGACTGCCGTACCGGCGTGTCGACGGCGGTGATCACGCCGAGGACGGTCGCTAGCACGAGCACCTGCCAGTACTGCACCACCCCGGTGATAGCGATCACACCCAGCGCGAGGGCAACCACCGCGAGTGCGGCCTGGGTGATCAGGAGCAGCGCGCGCTTGTCACGCCGGTCGGCGAGCATTCCACCCCACATGCTCAACAGCAGCGAAGGGCCGAACTGCAGGGCGGTGACGATGCCGAGTGCGGTGCCTGAGTTCGTCAGCTGCAGCACCAACCAGTCCTGTGCGACTCGCTGCATCCAGGTGCCGGTGAGCGACACGAGTTGGCCTGAGGCGTACAACCGGTAGTTGCGCACCCGCAGCGAACGAAAG
This sequence comes from Actinomycetota bacterium, assembly GCA_040003255.1. Taxonomy (GTDB): domain Bacteria; phylum Actinomycetota; class Actinomycetes; order Mycobacteriales; family Jatrophihabitantaceae; genus JBDUCV01. The sequence goes on along the minus strand of JBDUCV010000014.1, from coordinate 13,470 downwards.
ACGCTGTGGTTCACATTGAGAACGGCGGACGGACCGACGCGGGTTGCAGAGGTGATGGCCGCCGTCACTGCTCGGCCAGCTTGTCGAGGATGGGCACGATCTGGCGTAGCCGCGCACGCTCGTCGGGTGTCAGCCCAGCAAGCCGACGGCTAAGCCATGCCTCGCGCGAGCGGCGCTCGTGCTCGAGCAGGTCGGCGCCGGGGCCGGTCAAAGCGATGATTGCCTGCCGCTTGTCCGACGGATGCGACGTGCGACGAACCAGCCCGGTTTGCTCGAGGTTGGCCAGCACCCTGGTCATCGATGGCGGCTGCACCTGCTCGTGCGCGGCCAGCTCCCCAGCGCTCATCGGACCATGCTTCGCCAGTGTTGCCATGGCCGATAGCTGGGTAAGCGTGACGGATCTGTCGACGCGCTGGTTGCGGATAAGCCGGGTGAGCCGCAGCAGAGAAGGCCGCAGCAGCGCCGCCAGTTCGGCGGTATGGGAGCGGGTCGCCGAAATCACAATCGTTAGTTTACCTAACGTTCTTTCACGGCGCCACCTCACGCCCTGGGACCGGCGCCACGCCTAGGCCCCGCCCGGCCGGTAGCGTGGCGATTCATGGCCGACTCGCCAACGCCCGGCCGCACCGTCCGCCCCTGGTTGGGGTCCCGGCCGGACGCCGCCCAGGCCGACAGCCGCAAGGTGGTGCTCGCCGGCACCGCGCTGTGGACGCTCGCAGCGCTCGCGCTTTTGCCGTTCTGGAACTGGCTTGGCCGTCATGATCACCGGATCTGGTTCTGGACCTGCGTTGCTGGCACAGCGCTCGGCGTACTTGGGCTCGCGCTCATGCGCAAGCACCGAGGCGAGGGGCGCACCCGCTGACGGCGGCTCGCCTCAGCGCTCGACCAGTTCCTCGCCGTCGTCGTAGATCGTCCCCGTGGGTTCGGACAACGACGCGACTTCGACGGCCGCCTCGGAATGTGCTCCGCAGCCGTACTCGACACTGACGACCCGTCCGTCAGACGAGGTGACCTCGTTGCCACACACACCGAACGCCGCGTGAAGCGACCCGGCCAGGGGCAGATAGAACCCGCAGCTGCCGCAGTGCGCCGGCGCGTTGCGTGCCATCGGCATGAGCGGACCGGACTCGCCCTCATACCAGCGCTCGGCGGCGTCGAGGCGGCCTTCGCGGGACATCACGTGCACTCGGCCGAGTCCAACCTCAACTGCGACCTCGGCCACCTGGGGGTCGTCGGACAGCAGGTAGGCCGGGACGAGTCGGGGATCGTTCTCGGTTGGCTCCAGGACGTCGCCGGGGCTCAGATCGCCCGGAAGCAACCGCTCGTTCCACGGCACCCATGCCGGGGCGAGCAGGGCGCTGGGGCCGGGCAGCAGCACCACCTCGTCGATGGTGACCACCTTCGAACGTGAGGCCCGGGCCACGCTGACCGCCCAGTGCCAACCTGAGTAGCCGGGCACCAGTGCAGCGAAGGTGTGCGTCACCACCCGTTCGGCATCGGCGTGCGCGCCGAGATGCTCACCGAGCATGCCGGCGCCCGCGTCTACGACGGCGGCCCTCGCCAGCTCGACGGCGGCAAGGCAGGCTGGGTCCGGCTTGATGGCTCGAAGTGCGGTAGTCACCCCGTCATTGTGACGGATCGGCGCTGCTGCACGTCACCCATCTACGGCAGGATGGCACCGTGCCAAGCCGACCATCGCCGGACGACCGCCAGCGCGGTCGGTTCAGCCGTTCGGCGCACACCAGTCACCACTCGCCCGGCACGTCGTCCCCGGCGAATTACCCTCCCGCTTCCGTGCCCGGACCGCCGGACGGGTTCCCGCCGCCTACCTACCACCATGGCGGTGGCCCGCGGCAGGCTTGCGGCCAATCGGTTTCCGGTCCGCCGCCGGTATCCGGCTCATCGGTTTCCGGTCCGTCGCAGGTCCGCGGCGTCCTTGGGCGCAGCAACAAGCTCGCGCGCACCGTCACCCGCAAGGTCATTGACCACAGCAAGTCCGACGGCGCGCACGAATCGGGTCTCACGGCGCTGATCTGGAATCAGGTCCTGTCCTACGGCACCGACGCCATGGTCACAGTTGCACTGGCGAGCACGGTGTTCTTCGGCGCGTCCGCGCACGCCCAACGCGGCAATGTTCTGCTGTACCTGCTCGTCACGATGGCGCCGTTCGCCATCGTCGCGCCGATCATCGGCCCTGCGCTGGACCGCCTGCAGCACGGCCGGCGCTGGGCGATGGCCGGCACCGGGATCGGACGCGGGGTGCTCGCGATGATCATGGCGACGCATCCCACCGACTTGGTCGTGCTCTACCCATGCGCCCTGGGTTCGCTGGTGCTGTCGAAGGCCTACAGCGTCATCCGGGCGGCGGCCGCGCCGCGGCTCGTCCCGCAGGGCATGACGCTCGTCGAGGCCAACTCCCGGTTGACCATCTTCGGGCTGGTCTCCGCGATCGTCGGCGGCGGTCTGGTCGGCGCCATGATCAAGGTGAGCGGCTCGTACAGCCTCGGTTTATGGGCCAGCGCGATCGCGTTCGGCGCCTGCGCGTTCTTCGCGTTCCGGTTGCCGCCACAGGTCGATTCGGCGGTCCCCGCGCCACGCCATCCCGAGGAGCCGGCGCGTCCCCGGGCGCAGCAGCGGGTGCCGCCACTGCGGCGGATCCTTGATTGGGCCAGGCGGGGGTTCCTGCCGCAGGTGGTGACCTCGCTGCAGGGCGAGTCGACGCTGCGATTCTTCTCCGGCTTCCTGACGATCTTCCTCGCCTTCTACGTCGAGTCCATGTCTCGAGGGTGGACGGCGGTACTCGAGCTGGGCGGCGTGGCCGTCGCGGCAGGCGTGGGCAACTTCGTCGGTACCGGAATCGGCGCCCGGTTGAAATTCGTGCACCCCGAGGTGCTGATCACAATTTGCGTTGGCGTGGCGGCAGTCGCCTGTTTGTTGACCGCAGCGCTGTTCAGCATCGGCTTCGCCATCGCCTGCATGCTCGTTTCTGCCGTCTGCAATGCCTTGTCGAAGATCGCGCTCGACGCGGTGATCCAGCGCGATGTCGCCGAAACCCTGCGGGCCAGCGCGTTCGGGCGCAGCGAAACTTTCCTGCAACTGGCCTGGGTGCTCGGCGCGACCATCGGCGTCGTGCTGCCCACTACGAACGGATCGCTGGCCTTCTGGATCGCGGGCGCCATCGTGGCTGCCGTGGCCGTCGTCGTCGCGCTGCGCAGTCGGGCGATGAAGCGGGCCACGACGCGCAGCGGGTTCGCCGCCCCGCCCGGTAGCCTTCCCCCGCAGCAGGCGCCCCGATACCCCCACCCCTAGGACTTAGCACCGTCATGCCCCGCCCAACTCGCATCGGCGTCGTCATGACAGGCATCGCTGCCGTGACCGGGTTGCTCGCCGGATGCGACCGGCCGGTGCCCGAGGTCACGCTGCTCGCCGGCAACAAGGTCACCCAGGTCACTGCGCTGAAATACTGCTTCGATGCCGGCAACCGCAACTGCCACCAGCACGATCGCCCGCAGACGATAACCGTCGCCTCGGCATCGACGATCCTGGTCGATGTGCCGCGCAGCGTCGCCCGGTCGCACTGGCTCGTCAGCGCTTTTCAGCTTGACGCGAGCACCGGCAAGAAGACCGCGCTCGACGGCAACGGCTCGGCCGGCCTGCTGCACGACACGCATAGCACCCGGGTCAGCGTTCCGTATGGCACCGGCGACTACTACCTGTCGGTTGCCCAAATCGAGGGAACCGAGCAGCGCGGTACGTGGACGGTGCGGGTACGCGTAGTCCCCGGCTAGACGTCGAGGTTATCGGCGAACGCGCGCAGCAGCGTCGCGATCTTGCGCGCCTCAGCACGTTCGGGGTAACGACCGCGGCGAAGCGAGTTCGAGACCGTGTCGAGCATCTTGATCAGGTCTTCGACCAGCGGCGCCATCTCGTCGGCGGGCTTTCGGGTGGCGCGCACCACCGACGGCATCGGATCTAGGACCCGCAACGACAACGCCTGGCTGCCCTTGCGCCCCTGAACGATGCCGAACTCGACGCGCTGACCCGGCTTGAGCTCGGTGACCCCGTCTGGCAACGCATCGCGGTGGACGAACACGTCCTCACCATCGTCGTCGGCCAAGAAGCCGAAGCCCTTGTCCGCGTTGAACCACTTCACCTTGCCGGTAGGCACCGGAACTCCTCGTCGGTCGTCGTCTTCATACAAGAGGAGGCACCGCGGGGCGGCGCCTCCTGTCGGGTGACCAGGCTACCGGTCAGCGGCCCAGGATCCACAGACAATAATGCTGCTGACAGCTTCGGAAGGCCACCATCGTGTCTGTTTGGCCCGCGTCGCCCGGTGTCCGGGTCGGGCTGGCGCTGTTCGGCATCGGCGTCGGATGCATCCTGATCGACGTGCTGCCCTTTTTTGCCGGTTCGCACGACCGTCCGTTATGGCTCAATCTCGCCTGTCTGGCGGCCCCCGCCGGCTTGCTGATAGCGCTCGGCGCCGTGGTTCGCGCCGGGCGGGCGGCGCAGCGACGTGCACTGGACCAGGTCGAATACCGGCGTTAGCGCATCCCGGCAAGCCACCGCCGCGCGGAGCGGTGTGCTTCTTCCGGCAGTTCCGGAGCCTCGAGCAGGCGGTGGGCCAGCGTGCGGTCGCCGGTCAGCGCGCGAAACGTCTCGCCGATCGTCACGCCGTGCGCGGGGCGGTGCACGACGTCGACGACGTCGCCGGCGCCGACGTCGCCCTCGGTCAGGATCCGCAAGTAGGCGCCGGGACGTCCGACCGAGGTGAACCGCTTGATCATGTCGGGAATGTTCCAGAAGCCGGCCAGCGTCCGGCATGGGATGCGCGGGCAGCTCACCTCGAGCACCGCCGACCCGATCGACCACCGCTCCCCGATCACCGCACCGGTGACCTCTAGCTCGCAGGTCGACAGGTTCTCGCCGAACGACCCTGGCGGGACATCGCGGGCCAGCTCCCGGGCCCACCACAGCGCGTCCTCGCGGGCGTAGGCATAGACGGCTTGGTCATAGCCGCCGTGGTGGCGCACGTCGGCCACGGTGTCGCCCTCGACCTGGTCGTCGGCCAGCCGTACCCGTGCGCCGACGGGTCGCTTGTCGATGCCCGTCCGTCCGACGTCGGGCTTCCAACCACCCTGCAGGACGTGGGCGATGTTCACCGAAAGCAGCTGCGCCACCCGGCCGACTCTAGGCGTGGCAGACTTGACCGTCGCTGTTATCGGCTGATGTCCAGGTGAGAGGTGCCTCCGATGAAGAAGACATCGCCCAATCTTCCGGAGCCGTATCGTGTCGGCCGGGTGAGCGAGCCGGTCGAGGAGCTGCATGTGTCGGAGCTTGCGAGCAGCCTGGCTGGCTCGTTGTCGCCGTTCGGGCAAGACGTCGAGTTTCCACTTCCCCTCAACCGGATCAGCTACCGCCACCCGGGGCCGGCGGACCGACCGCACCTAGCCGGCGCGTGAGCTCGGCTCGGTCGCCCTCGATCGTGGCCGGTCCGGACCCGCGCGAGCCGCTACCACCCGTCAAGTCGCTGACGGAGTGGCTGCGGCGCAGCAGCGATGAGCAGCTGGCGCGGCTGCTCCGGCGCCGTCCCGACCTCGGCCTGCCCGCACCCGCGGATCTCGCCACCCTCGCCAGCCGGCTCGGCGTGCGGACATCTGTGCACCGCGTCGTCGACAGGTTGGACGCGTTCAATCTGCGAGTACTCGAGGGGTTGGTCCTGCTCGCCGAGTCCTCGCAACCGGTGGCCCTACCCGACGCGGCAGATCTGCTCGGGCGGCCCGTCGGGGACCTGCTCGCCTCCGTCGAGGAGCTGCGTGAACTTGGGCTGGTGTGGGGAGAGGATAACCGGCTGCGCCTGGTGGCGACGGTTTCCGATGCGATCGGCCCGTACCCCGCTGGCCTCGGCCGGCCGGCCAGGCTACTGCTCGGCGCGGTGTCGGACCCGGCGGTCGGGGCCCTGCTTACCAACCCGGATCGGCTGGCCGAGCTGATCGCGACCCTGCCGCCGGCCGAACGTGCGGTTCTCGACCAGCTCGCGGACGGGCCGCCGCTCGGCGAAATCCGCGATCCGCTCACTGCCGACGAGCCAATCCGCACCGCCAGCCCGGTGCATCGGCTGATCGCCCGTGGTCTGCTCGTCCCGATCGACGCGCGGACGGTCGAATTGCCCCGAGAGGCAGGGCTGGCGCTTCGCGGCCCGTCCCCGCTCGGTATCGCGCAGCTACCGCCACTTGTGCGCACCGTCGGACGCACCTCGGCCGAGCTGGACCGTCTCGGCACGACTGCGGCGCGCGACCTGCTGCGGCTCGTCGCCGCCGTGGGCAGGTTATGGACCCGACAACCACCCGCCGTACTGCGCTCGGGCGGGGCAGGAGTGCGCGAGCTGCGCCGCGCCGCGCGCGCCGCCGAGGTCGCCGAACCGACGGCCGCGCTACTCGTCGAGGTCATGGGCGCCGCGGGGTTGCTCGGCGCTACCCCAGGGCTTGAGCCGGTGATCTTGCCAACCACCGAGTTCGACACCTGGCATCGGCGCACACGCCCGCAGCAGTGGGCCGAGCTCGCGTCGGCGTGGCTGGCGATGACCCGCCAGCCGAGCTTGGTGGGTCATCGCGATGAGCGCGACCGACTGATCACCGCGCTTGGCCCCGACGTCGAGCGCGGCACCCTGCCCGCCCTGCGGCGACAGGTGCTCGGCATGCTTGGGGATCTCGCGCCCGGCCAGACTCCCGCGGCGCGCGGCGAGCTGCTCGCCCGGCTCGGTTGGCAGTCGCCGCGCCGCGCGATCGGTCAGCGCCCGATCGTCGAGGCGATCCTGGACGAGGCCGATCTGCTCGGAGTCACCGCTGCCGGGGGTCTCACCAGCTACGGACGCGCCGTGTTGGCGGGGTCGTCGGCCGCGGCCGAGGACGCGCTCACGATCGCGTTGCCGGAACCGGTCGACCATTTCCTCGTCCAGCCCGACCTCACCGTCGTCGTGCCGGGGCCGCCGACCGCCGCGTTGGCCGAGGAGCTGGCTGCCAGCGCCGACCTGGAGTCCTCCGGAGGGGCAAGCGTCTATCGGATCACCGAGGCTTCAGTGCGGCGAGCGTTAGACACCGGACGAAGTGGCACTGACCTGGCCGCGTTCTTCGCGCAGCGGTCGACGACGCCGGTACCGCAGGCGCTGAGTTATCTGATCGAAGACGTCGCCCGCCGGCACGGGCTGCTGCGCACCGGTGCGGCCGCCGCATACCTGCGCTGCGACGACGACTCGCTGCTGCGCCGGGTGCTCGCCGATAGCCATCTAGCCGGGCTGGCGCTGCGCCGGATCGCGCCGACGGTCGTGATCTCCGCCGCCCCAGTCAGCCGCATCCTGGACGCGCTACGCGACGCGGGCTACGCGCCGTCCGCCGAGTCCCCGGACGGCGCGGTGTTGCGCCTGGACGCCGACCAGCCCCGGGCCCCGTCCCGGCCGCTGTCGCGCGTCGCCCACAGTCGCTCGGTGCTCGACTCCCCACGGCATATCGCCGAGCTGGTTCGCCGGGTCCGCTCCGGTGATCAGCTCGCGGAGATCAGCCGGCGGGTCCAGCCGACCGGGCAGCGCATTCCCGGCGTGACCACCGCGGCGACGCTCGGCTTGTTGCGCGAGGCGATCCGCGCCGATCAGCGGGTCTGGCTGGGCTACGTCGACAGCCACGGGACGTCGTCGCAGCACACCATTGCGCCCATCTCGATGGCCGGCGGCACGCTGCGCGGCCACGACGAGGCGAGTGGTCGGCTCGAGTCGTTCGCGCTGCACCACATCACCGCGGTTAGCGTCGTGGAGGACGACCACCGCCCGCCGTCCGCTGATCCCGCCACCGAGTCGAGATGACGGTTCCGAAACGCACACCCGATGCCGCTCACCGAGGAGCTTCGTGACCCACCCCACCGACGGCCCGCTCATCGTCCAGTCCGACAAGACCCTGCTGCTCGAAGTCGACCACCCGTCGGCGCCCGAGGCCCGGGCGGCAATTGCCCCGTTCGCCGAGCTGGAACGCTCGCCCGAACACGTGCACACCTACCGGCTCACGCCGCTTGGACTGTGGAACGCGCGCGCCGCCGGGCACGACGCCGAACAGGTCGTCGATGCCTTGGTGCGGTTCAGTCGCTACGCGGTACCGCACGCGTTGCTCGTCGACGTCGCGGACACGATGGACCGTTACGGTCGGCTGCAACTCGTCAAGCACCCGACGCACGGCTTGGTGCTGGTCAGCCTCGACCGTGCCGTCCTGGAAGAAGTTCTGCGGCAGAAGAAAATCGCCCCGATGCTCGGCGAACGCATCGACGACGACAGCGTGCTGGTGCACCCGTCCGAACGCGGCCGACTCAAGCAGGCGCTGCTGAAGGCCGGCTGGCCCGCCGAGGATCTTGCCGGCTACGTCGACGGCGAGGCGCACCCGATCGAGCTGAACACCGACGGCTGGCACCTGCGCGACTACCAGCGCCAGGCCGTCGAGTCGTTCTGGGCGGGTGGGTCGGGTGTCGTGGTGCTGCCATGCGGGGCGGGCAAGACGCTGGTCGGCGCCGCGGCGATGGCCGAGGCAAAGGCCACCACCCTGATCCTGGTCACCAATACCGTGGCCGGGCGGCAGTGGAAGCGGGAACTGCTCGCCCGCACATCACTCACCGAAGACGAGATCGGCGAATATTCCGGTGAGCGCAAGGAAATCCGGCCGGTGACTATCGCCACCTACCAAGTGATGACCACTCGGCGCAAGGGCGAGTACCGCCATCTCGAGCTGTTCGATTCGCGAGACTGGGGGTTGGTGATCTACGACGAGGTGCACCTGCTGCCCGCCCCGATCTTCCGGTTGACCGCCGACCTGCAGTCCCGCCGCCGACTTGGACTTACCGCGACGCTGATCCGCGAGGACGAACGCGAAGGCGACGTCTTCTCCCTCATCGGTCCTAAACGTTATGACGCGCCCTGGAAGGACATCGAGAACCAGGGCTGGATCGCGCCTGCGGACTGCACCGAGGTGCGGATGACCCTTACCGACGCCGAACGGATGGCATACGCGACGGCCGAGCCCGAGGACCGCTATAAGATCGCGGCGACCGCCCGGACGAAGTTACCGGTGATCCGCACGATCGTCGATCGGCATCCCGACGAGCAGGTGCTCGTCATCGGCGCCTACCTCGAGCAGCTCGACGACGTGGCCGCCGAACTCGGCGGCGTGCCGATCATCCAGGGCTCGACCACCAACCGCGAACGCGAGCGGCTCTACGACGAGTTCCGCCGCGGCGAGCAGCGGGTGCTGGTCGTCAGCAAGGTCGCCAACTTCTCCATCGATCTGCCCGAGGCAGCCGTCGCCGTGCAGATCTCCGGCACGTTCGGCTCCCGGCAGGAGGAGGCGCAGCGGCTCGGACGCGTGCTGCGGCCAAAGCACGACGGACGACAGGCGCACTTCTACACCGTGGTCGCCCGCGACACCCTCGATTCCGACTACGCAGCGCACCGGCAGCGGTTCCTCGCCGAGCAGGGCTACGCCTACACAATCGTCGACGCCGACGACCTGCTACGCCCGCTGTAGGTCCGCTCCATGCGGCTGCGGCAGGTCACCGACGCTGACCTGCCGAGCGTCGGCGCGCTCCTCGCTGCAAGCTTCCACACCGACCCGGCTGTGGTGTGGCGGTTCCCTGACACCGACGCGCGGGCGGTACGGACGCCGACTGAACGCGCCGCGTTGCGGGACGCCTCAGCTACGGTCAGGTGGTGACCGCCGAGCCGACCCCCGCCGCACCGGACGACAAGGACTGGACCTGGGTGCTGGACCAGCCGTGCCCAGAGTGCCGGTTCGACGCGGCGACGGTCACCGGCCGAGATGTCCCGGAGCTGCTGCGAGATGCGGCGGCTCGCTTCCAAAACGCGTTGACCCGTCCCGATGCGAGCACCCGGCCGAGCCCTGACGTGTGGGCGCCGGTCGAGTACGGCTGCCACATCCGTGATGTCTGTCTGGTATTTACCGAACGGGTCGAGATGATGTTGAGCCAGGACGATCCGCGATTCCCGAACTGGGATCAGGACGCCGCCGCCATCGAGGGTCGCTACTGGGCCCAGGATCCGGCCGTCGTCGCCGTCGATCTGGGTAACGCTGCCGAGCGGGCAGCCGGAGTGTTCCACCAGGTGCGCGAAGACCAGTGGCAGCGCACCGGCGTGCGGTCCAACGGCTCGCTCTTCACCGTTGACTCGCTTGGCCGCTATTTCGTGCACGACCTGCTTCACCACGTCCACGACGTCGGCGGCTGACCCGGCCAGAGCGCCGCACCGCATGATGGTGCAGTGAACCCGGCGCTCGGCATCGTCGCGCTGGTCGTCACGGTGGCGGTCGTCGCCGGAGCCGCGCGCCGGTTCGGCTGGTCGCCGCCGCTGCTGCTCATCGGCGCGGGTGTCATCGCCTCGTACACGCCCGGGGTCCCCGAGGTGCGCATCGACCCCCAGCTGATCCTCATCGGATTGCTGCCGCCGCTGCTCTACGCCGCCGCGATACGGACGTCGCTGGTCGACGTCCGTGCCAACCGGCAGGCCATCCTGCTGCTCTCCGTCGGTCTGGTCGCGTTCACGACGCTCGTCGTCGGCCTAGTCACCTGGTTGGTGGTGCCGGCGGCGACACTCGCCGCGGGCTTCGCCTTGGGCGCCGTCGTGGCGCCGCCGGACGCGGTGGCGGCGACCACCATTGCCCGCCGGGCGGCCATGCCACGGCGGCTCGTGACGATTCTCGAGGGCGAGAGCCTGCTCAACGACGCGACGGCGTTGGTTGCCCTCAACACGGCGATCGCCGCAATAACGAGTGTGGTAACCGTGCAGCAGGTCGCCGGCGATTTCCTGCTCGCAGCGGCGGGCGGGTTGCTCACGGGTCTGCTGGCCGCGTTCCTGCTCGCGAAGATCCGAAAGCGGCTCACCGACCCGGTCCTCGACACCACGCTCTCGTTCGTGGCGCCCTACGTCGCCTTCCTGCCCGCACAAGCGATCCACGCCTCGGGGGTGCTCGCGGTGGTGGTCACCGGCTTGGTGCTGGGGCACAAAGCGCACCGGCTTCAGACGGCCGCCTCCAGGCTGGCCGAGAACACCAACTGGAGCACGGTGCAGTTCCTGCTCGAGAACGTGGTGTTCATCCTGATCGGACTGCAGCTGCGCTCGATGCTCGACGGCGTTCGGGAAGCCGGAACGTCGTCCCGGCTGGCAGCCCTGTCGTGCGCGGCGGTCCTGGTGGCGGTGATCGGGGTTCGTGTCCTGTGGATGGCCGGCGTACACCTGGTGTTCCTGCTCGGCACCCGGAAGATGCGCGAGAAGGCGTGGAGCTGGCACATCAGCGCGGTCGTCTCGTGGGCGGGCATGCGCGGTGTGGTGACGCTTGCGGCCGCGCTGCTGCTGCCCGAGCAGACCCCCGGCAAGCCGTTGCTACAGCTGATCGCATTCACCGTGGTGGCCGGCACGTTACTGATCCACGGCCTGACCCTGCCCCGCCTCGTCCGCACCTTGGACCTACGCGGTCCTGACGCCGCCGAGGACGCGTTGCAGGCCGCGTCGCTGCTGCATAACGCGTCGTTGGCCGGCCTGGCCCGCTTGGACGAGGTGCGGACGAGCGAGGACCCGGAGCCGGTCATCGACCAACTCCGTGACCGGGCCGGACGGCGCAGCAATATCGCCTGGGAACGGCTCGGCAGATCGCAGCGCGAGCTCGAACCGCCATCGGCGGTCTACCGGCGGCTGCGGATCGAGATGCTCGACGCCGAACGCGAGGAGATTCTCAGGGCCCGGGACGCCGGGACGGTGGACGACGAGGTACTGCGCGGGGCACTCGCCGCGGTCGACCTCGAGGAATCGATGCTCGACCGGATCGAGGACGCCGAGCCGCGGCCGGGCGACGAGCTCACCACGCCGGAGGGGTTGGCCGAGGACTGCGACCACCTTGACAAGGCACCACGTGTCATAGCTCCGCAAACGCCCGGCCAGTGCCAGGAGTGCCTGCGCGAGGGGACGTCATGGGTGCATCTGCGGCTGTGTCTCACCTGCGGGCAGGTCGGCTGTTGCGACTCTTCCGAGCGCAAGCACGCCACGGCCCATTTCCACGACACCGACCATCCGGTTATGCGTAGCGTCGAGCCGGGCGAGGCTTGGCGGTGGTGTTACGTCGACGAGCTGCTCGGCTGAACGTGGCTAGGTCACCCAAGCGAACAGCGCGCCGAATAGCGCGGCGGCCGCCCGGTAATGCCCAGGCATGACGATGGGGCGGCCCCGAACGGAGCCGCCCCATCGGGCGCTAGCTGTCGTGCTCCTCCTGATCGCAGGTGATCAGAAGTCCATGTCGCCGCCGGGCATGCCGCCGCCGGCCGGCGCACTGGCCTTCTCCGGCTTGTCGGCAACCACTGCCTCGGTGGTCAGGAACAGCGCGGCGATCGACGCGGCGTTTTGCAGCGCCGAACGCGTCACCTTCGTCGGCTCGACGATCCCCTCGGCGAACATGTCGACGTACTCACCGGTCGCAGCGTTCAGGCCGTGACCAGGAGCGAGGCCGAGCACCTTCTCTGCCACGACGCCGCCCTCGTGGCCGGCGTTGATGGCGATCTGCTTGAGCGGAGCCATCAGCGCGACCTTAACGATGTTGGCACCAGTGGCCTCGTCGCCGGTCAGGTCGAGCTTGTCGAACGCGGTGAGTGTGGCGTTCGCGAGAGCGACACCACCACCTGCCAACAGGCCTTCCTCGACGGCTGCCTTCGCGTTGCGCACAGCATCCTCGATGCGGTGCTTGCGCTCCTTCAGCTCGACCTCGGTGGCCGCGCCGACCTTGATCACCGCAACACCGCCGGCCAACTTGGCCAGGCGCTCCTGCAGCTTCTCCCGGTCGTAGTCGGAGTCGCTCTTCTCGATCTCGGCGCGGATCTGGTTGACCCGACCCTGGATCTGATCGGCTTCGCCAGCACCCTCGACGATCGTCGTCTCGTCCTTGGTGACGACGACCTTGCGGGCCCGGCCGAGTAGCTCCAGTCCGGCATTCTCGAGCTTGAGGCCGACCGTCTCGCTGATCACCTCGCCACCGGTCAGGATGGCGATGTCGGCAAGCATGGCCTTACGGCGGTCACCGAAGCCAGGCGCCTTGACGGCGACCGACTTGAAAGTGCCGCGAATCTTGTTGACGACCAGGGTGGCCAGCGCCTCGCCCTCGACGTCCTCGGAGATGATCGCCAGCGGCTTGCCGGTCTGCATGACCTTCTCGAGCAGCGGCAACAGGTCCTTTACCGAGCTGATCTTTGACTCGACGATGAGGATGTAGGGGTCGTCGAGGACGGCCTCCATCCGCTCCGTGTCGGTGACGAAGTAAGGGCTGATGTGGCCCTTGTCGAAGCGCATGCCCTCGGTGAGCTCGAGCTCGAGGCCGAAGGTGTTGCTCTCTTCGACGGTGATGACGCCTTCCTTGCCGACCTTGTCCATCGCCTCGGCGATGA
>JBDUCV010000120.1:0-3637 GCA_040003255.1 Actinomycetota bacterium | reverse complement strand
GGTGCATGCTGAGCCGATAGAACACCAAGATCGCCCAGGTAGGTGGCCCGAAGGCGGGCAGTAGGTTCACCCCGAACACGACGGCCGCCGCAATCAGGTACCACGTCACATGACCCATCCGGACACCCTCCGGTCTGGCGTCACCATCGAGGCCGCGTCGCTGACTGCAGCCAGCCCTAAGGATAACTGCGGCCATCAGCTGACGGGCTTGCCTTCCTCCTGCTCCCCGTGAGGCATTGGCGCGCATCTTCAGCCGGGCGAGGAGCGGGAGAAGACGGGATACCGCCCCGGTGCGTTTGGCGGAGGCGGGCAGACCACGCAGGTGTCGATGGCCGCAGCGCGTTGTCGAACCTCGGTGGGCTGCTCGACGATGAACTGGGAGTTCGCCGCGCCCCGTATCGTGCGCTTGAGATGAAGGTTCCTCACCTGACAGACCCACCGGCCTCGGAAGGACCATGCTAGGTCGGCGGGCGGGTGAGGTTGGCCGGCCGGTGCAGCAACCGTTTGATGATTCGGGGACGGACTGCGAAGGCTTCGGCGCTCACCTTCTCCGTGGTGACCTTCACCGGCGCGGTACAGCTGTGCGCGCTCGTACTACTGATACCGCTGCTGCGCGGCAAGAAACGCGACTCCTGAAAAGGGGGCGGCCCGCGAGCCGAACGTCGCGTCATCCACCGGCACCTTTTCGGGTGACAGTGACAGGGGGCTAAAGCAATCCCGCAAGCGATCCATGACCGGACTGGCTGTCAGCGGGGAATTCTGGACCGAGCGCCTCGACCCTGCACTGACGCGCTCGGCTGCCCATCCACGATCCAGTCAGGACGTGGACATGATCATGGGGCGGCATCACGCGGGCACGCCCTTACTCAACGCCCGGTCCAGCAGTGCCTGCGCCGACCACTGCATCAGGGTCGCGGCCTCGTCCCGGCTCAGTCCGGCGACGTCGGTGAGCCAGACCAGTGACTCGATCCCGACGGCGCTGCGGATCGCCACTGCGAGCGTCCGCACGGCCGGGCCGCCCAGGCGGGGCAGCAATGGCGACAGCGCTGTCTCGAACCAGCCGATGGCCCGCCCCTGGCGCAACGGCAGATCGACGGTGGCATCGGACTGCAGCGACAGGCGCAGCGTGGTTCGCTGCTGCGGCTCGGTTTCGCGCACCATCTGGGTAAAGGCGGCGACTGTGGCCGCGAGCCGCCGCGCCGGGTCGTCGCCTGAGTCGGGCGGCAGCATCGACTCGGTCTCGATCTCGGGATGTGCGGCCGCCAGCAATGCCCGCTGGTTCGGAAAGTAGCGGTACGCGGTCGTCCGCGAAATCGACGCCGCCGCGGCCGCCTCCTCGACCGTGGGCACCGACCCGTTCCGGGTCACCAGGCCACGTGCCGCGGCGACCAGCTCGGCCCGGGTCCGCTGCTTCTGCCGGGTGCGGCCGGATTCCTCGTACCTCGTTGACACGCCACACACGGTACCGTAGTTTCGTTATGGGACGTTAGTCCCACGAAGTGGAGGAAGGCCCTCATGCAGGCATTGACAGCGACCGTGCGCGACTCCGGCGAAGGTGAGCGGCGGTGGTTCTGTGGAGGTGGGTTGCACACCTGGAAGGCCACCGCGGCCGAGACCGGCGGCGCGTTCTTGATCTTCGAAGACGCGCTCGACGCCGGAAAGGTGACGCCGTTGCACCGGCACCCCGGCGCCGACGAGACGTTCTACATGATCGAAGGCGACATCATCGTGCACATCGACGGCGAGCAGCATGAGCTGCATGCCGGCGGAATCGCGGTCATCCCCCGA
This sequence comes from Actinomycetota bacterium, assembly GCA_040003255.1. Classification (GTDB taxonomy): domain Bacteria; phylum Actinomycetota; class Actinomycetes; order Mycobacteriales; family Jatrophihabitantaceae; genus JBDUCV01. The sequence goes on along the minus strand of JBDUCV010000120.1, from coordinate 1,849 downwards.
GGGGTCCCGCACGCATTCCTGGTCACCTCGCCACAGGCCCGGATGCTGTGTCTACAGACCCCCGGCACCGGGGAGGCGTTCTACCGGCACGCGAGCGAGCCCGCGCCCGACGGGAGCGTTCCCGACCCGGTCGATTTCGACCGGGTCCGCGTGGCGGCGCAGCACACCGCAGCGATCGAGATCCTCGGACCGCCGCCGTTCGAGCCATGATCGTGTCCACCTCTGCAGCGGATTCTCCGCGGCTGACACGGACAAGATCACCGCAGCAGCACCGGCCGGTCCAGTCAGGGCAATGCCGCCGAGCGCGGTAGCCGATCGGCCCGTCGTGATCGGCTTCGACCGGTCTGACAGATCTGGGAATGGCGTGCGTTCGGACGAATGGTCATGCACGATCCGGCATCACGATCATCGTGTTATCTGGGGGCACGGACCATGGCGGACCCAACGTCGCGCGTCAGCTTCGCACGCGCGTGGGACGCGAGATCACCGAATCCGGCGCTGTCGCGCGCGAGTGCCTGCACGTTGTGCGTATTCGGATGTGATGTCGGGGCTAAGCCTCGACGAGGATCACGAGGGTTTCAGGCAGCACGCCGTCGTGCGCCATCGCCTCGGCCGCCCCGTCGGACTGCATCGCGCCCATGAGCGCATCCATGTCGGCAACGTCCATAAGCAAGCCAACGCGAGTCGGGTTCTGCGGGTCAACGAACGTCCGAATGTTGGTGACACCAAGGGGTCCGAAAAACTCTTCGCGCTTAGACGAGGCGAGCCAATGATCCTTGTCCTTGACATCGTGGTGACCGATTATCGTCGGCATGGCTCCCCCTGGGCGTCTTGGGCCGACGGCGGTGCCGAGCCCCGATGGGCCGGACCTTATACCCACCTCACGCCTGCGTCGGCAACTTCTCGCCACGAGTTCAAAGGCCGCACAGCTCCCGCTCGGACCACGATCCGCCAACCCATCGCCGGAGTTACGAGCCGCGTTATGATCGACGGTTCGCATGATGAGGCGTTTGCCCGTAGACGCTGCAGGAGGCTCAGCGTACGGTCCGCTCGAGGCCCCGAGACACCTCGGACAGCCTCCACGGCTCGGGGCCGGACCGAAAGATCGGGGTAAGTGAAATGACCTATGGCGTTGTTCACCACTTCAAGGGTGCCACCAAAGAGCAGTACGAGGCATCGATCGCTGCCGTACACCCGGCCGACGGGAGCCTGCCCGCTGGGCAGCTCTTCCACGCCGCCGGCCCGTCCCCGGAGGGCTGGACCATCATCGCCATCCACGACTCCCAAGCGAGCTGGGAAACCTTCCGCGACACGACGCTGATGCCTCGCATGCAACAGGGCATCGAGGGCGGGTTCACCTCGCCTCCCGAAGAAACCGGGTTCGAGGTCGCCAACGAGGTCCGCGCCTGACTTGGGATCCCTCGATTCGTAAGCCACATCCCGTGATCCGCCGGCGCATGGTCAGCTGCGACACGCAGAACCACTTCGCCCGCGGGCCTCGCGGCCTCGTCGTCCTCATCGGCGCGCCCTCAGCTTTCTCCTACGGCTCGCACCACTGGCTCAGCTCACAACCCGGCACATGAATGCGCCCGCACTCGGTGACGGCTGACGCCCGCACCGATACCCCCATGTTGATGGCCATGGGCGTGCTGTTGACCCGGACCCTGAGCATCGCCGCAAGAGCCGGCTCACTCCCAAGGCCAGTGAACGTCCGATGCCCGCCAACCAGTCGCTGCTCGATCTGGCAACGACCCGACCTCCGAGGCGCAGCAGACCAGACGGACGCGGCAGCATCCAACATCTGAACAAGCCGAACGGCGTCGACTCGAGGACGCGCAAAGCCGTCGAT
>JBDUCV010000119.1:0-3638 GCA_040003255.1 Actinomycetota bacterium | reverse complement strand
CCGCCGCGTTCAGCCTGTGCCGCGAGAACAACATGCCGATCGTGGTATTCAGCCTGACCGAGGGCAACATCGTGCGCGTGGTGCGCGGTGAGAAGATCGGCACGCTGGTGACCAGCGCGGGTTGAGGAGGAATCGCTGACGTGATCGACGAGACGCTCTTCGATGCCGAGGAGAAGATGGAGAAAGCGGTGCACGTCGCCCGCGAGGAACTGGGCAGTCTGCGTACTGGGCGCGCTACGCCCAGTAGTTTCGCCCGCCTCGTCGTCGACTACTACGGGGCGCCGACCCCGATCCCGCAAATGGCGTCGGTCAGCATCCCCGAGGCCCGGATGGCGATCATCAAGCCGTACGATGCCGCGCAACTCGGCGCGATCGAGAAGTCGATCCGTGACTCCGATCTGGGCGTCAACCCGACCAACGACGGCACGATCATCCGGGTGGTGTTTCCGCAGCTGACCGAGGAACGCCGGCGCGAGCTGGTCAAGGTCGCCAAGCACAAGGGCGAGGACGCGAAGGTTTCCATCCGCTCGGTACGACGCCACGCCAAGGATGCCCTCGACCGCCTCGCCAAGGACGGTCAGTCCGGTGAGGACGATGTGCATCGGGCCGAAGCCGAACTCGACAAGACCACCGGCAAGTACGTCGCGCAGGTCGATGAGATCGTGAAGTCCAAGGAAGTCGAGCTCCTCGAGCTCTGAGGCATGACAGACGACCAATCCGTCCGGGTCCCTCGGCGCGGGCGGCACCGCCGCCCCGATGACGACGATCATCAGATCACCGAGCTGACCGCGATCGACCAAGACACCATCCTTACCGGGCGGCACTACTTTCCTGGCCTCGCCGACCTCCCGCTGCTCGGTGAGGACACACCGGTTCCCGGACCGCCGCCGGACGGCGATGAGGAACTACGTCCACCGCTTGCCGAGCCTCTGCCTGGCGGCCCTGCGCCGGTGCGGTCGCGCCTCGGGCGAAATTTGCCCGCCGCAATCGGGGTCAGCCTCGTTCTGGGCGCGGTCATCATCGCCAGCCTGCTCACTTACCGCCCTAGCTTCCTCGTCGTCGTCCTGGTGGCGGTGGGCTACGGCAGCTATGAGTTGGTCAGCGCGGCGGGCACGGTCAAGGCCAAGCCTCCCGTCGTTCCACTGCTGGTCGGCGGCCTTGCGATGGACATAGCGGCCTGGTATCGAGGCCCGAACGGCCTGGTGGTCGGGCTGCTTGTCACGGTTTGCGGACTTGTCGTCTGGCGGCTCGCTGATGGCGCAGCCGGTTACCTCCGTGACCTGTCGGCGTCGATCTTGGTGCTGCTGTATCTGCCCCTGCTGGCGGGGTTTGCCGTGTTGTTGGCCCATCCGGATGATGGCGCGGCCCGCGTCATCGCATTCATCGGCACCGTGGTGTGCAGCGACACCGGGGGGTATGCGGCCGGCGTGCTGTTTGGCAAGCATCCCTTGGCGCCGACGGTGTCGAAGGGCAAGACCTGGGAAGGCCTGGTCGGATCGGTGCTCGCGTCCGGCACCTGCGGACTCGCGATCATGACGCTGACGTTCCACCGTGAGTGGTGGGCCGGCGCGCTGTTCGGACTGGCGATTGCGGTGACCGGCACGCTCGGCGACCTGGGCGAGTCGATGATCAAGCGCGATTTGGGTCTCAAGGACATGGGCCGGTTGCTACCCGGCCACGGCGGCCTCATGGATCGCCTCGACTCGTTGCTGCCGTGTGCCGTCGTCGCGTACCTGATGCTCAGCGGATTTCTGGACCACTGAGCCGCCCTGGCCGGTTGATGGGGCGGCGTGGGAAGGTGCGCAGATGCTCGAGACGGCGGACGAGATCCAGGAGTTGCAAGCGCTGCTCGATGCGAGCTTCGGACGCGCATCCGCTCATCTGCGGTCGATCATGACCCCGGAACGCCGCCTGTCCGCAGTCGATCTGGTGGATCAGCTCACCGGTATCGCCGTGCTCGATGTCGCGACCGTCACCGCGACCGGCGAGCCTCGGATCAGCGCGCTCGACGGCCATTTCTTGCACGGGCGATGGCACTTCACAACCGACGGGGTATCGCCCAAGGCTCGGCAGATGCGCGCCCGGCCGTCCGTCAGCGCCGCCTTTACACCGCGCGAGGACTACGGGGTGTTCTGTCACGGCAAAGTGCGCTTCCTCAGCGACGGAATGCAGGAGTTCGACGATTTGGAGCAGCACTGCCTGCGCACATACGGGCAGTCGCCGCGGGAGTGGGGTGAACAGATCGTTTATCTGCGGATCGAGCCGTCGTGGATGGTCGGCTGGGCCATGGGGCCGGAGGCAGCCTGAGCTCGCGCCGCATGGGAGAATCGACTAGCTGATGATCGCCCTCCCGCTAGTCTTCGACGCTCCGCGCCGCGGCATGCCGCCTCGTCATCTCGCCGACCTCGGTCCCATCGAGCGCCGGGCAGCCGTGACCGAGCTGGGGTTGCCAGCGTTTCGTGCCGACCAGCTGTCGCGGCATTACTTCGGCCGGCTGGAAAACGATCCGGCCGCGATGACCGATCTGCCGCCCGCCGCTCGTGCCAAGCTGGGCGCAGCGCTGCTGCCTGCACTGCTCACCGAGGTTCGCCACCTACAGACGGATTCCGGTGCCACCCGCAAGACGCTGTGGCGACTGCACGACGGCACCCTCGTCGAAAGCGTGCTTATGCACTACCCACGCCGGATCACGGTCTGCGTGTCCAGCCAGGCGGGCTGTGGCATGGCCTGTCCGTTCTGCGCCACCGGACAGGGCGGGCTAACCCGCAACATGTCCACCGCCGAGATCGTCGAGCAAGTCGCGGCAGCGGCGCGCACGGCCATGCGTGGCGAACTGCCGGGCGGCCCCGGCCGGCTGTCCAACGTGGTGTTCATGGGCATGGGCGAACCGCTGGCAAACTATCGCCGCGCGGTCGCCGCGCTACGCCGGCTCACCGAGCCCTGTCCCGACGGCTTGGGCCTGTCCCAACGGGCGATCACGATGTCCACTGTCGGGCTCGTACCGGCCATCGACAAGCTCGCCGACGAAAATCTCAACGTCACCCTTGCCGTGTCGCTTCACGCGCCTGACGACGAGCTGCGTGACACCCTCGTCCCGGTCAACACCCGATGGAAGGTCGCCGACGTGCTGGCCGCGGCAGATCGCTATGCGGCGCGCACCGGCCGCAGGTATTCCATCGAGTACGCGATGATCCGCGATATCAACGACCAACCCGAGCGGGCAGACCTGCTGGGTGACCTGCTCGCGAACCGGCTCGCGCACGTAAATCTGATCCCGCTCAACCCGACGCCCGGATCGGACTGGGATGCCTCGCCGAAGCCGGTCGAGCGCGAGTTCGTCCGTCGACTCGAGTCCCACGGCGTGCCGGTGACGGTTCGCGATACGCGTGGGCGGGAGATCGACGGCGCCTGCGGTCAGCTCGCCGCATCGGGCTGATCGATTTGCACGCCATCGGCGGATCGCTGTGGGCATCCGCGGCATGACGTTTTGACGGTGCGCGGCTACTAGTCCTCGGTGCGGGTGTACCGGTATTGCTACCCGCCTGAGTCGATCCGTTCGCGCAGCCTCTCGAAGCCTTCGGTCCAGCCGTTGCGGTGCAGCGCGAGTCGCGCCTCGGTGGCAAACTCGCCCTGCGAGA
>JBDUCV010000118.1:0-3644 GCA_040003255.1 Actinomycetota bacterium | reverse complement strand
CGGTGCCACTCGGCCAGAACGCGGTGCCACTCGGCCAGAACGCGGTGCCACTCGGGCACCGCGGGTGGCCGAACCGCCGATTCCCGACGGGATCGATGTCTCCCTCCTGGATCGTTCGGTGCGAGCGGAACTGCGAACACTCAGCAAGCCGAACGCAGAAGTGGTCGCCGCGCATCTGGTCGCCGCCGGTCAGCTGGTCGACAGTGACCCCGGGCTGGCCTTACAGCACGCTCAGGCTGCCCGCGCCCGGGCCGCGCGAATCGGTGCGGTCCGCGAAGCCGTCGGCGTGGCCGCATACCACGCCGAGCAGTGGGCTGAGGCACTCAGCGAGCTGCGCGCGGCACGACGAATGACTGGCGATCCGCGCTATCTCGCGGTGATGGCAGACAGCGAACGTGCGCTCGGTCGCCCCCAACAGGCGCTGCGGGCCCTTAATGATCCCGACGTCGCCGTGCTCGACCCAGAAGCTCGCGCTGAGCTACTGATCGTGGTCGCCGGAGCTCGACGGGATCTCGGCCAGGTCGATGCAGCGTTGGGCGTGCTGGCCCGCGGCGGGCTCGATCGCACCCGTCCACGTCCCGGCTCGTTACGACTGTGGTACGCCTACGCCGACGCGTTGCTGGCCGCCGAGCGCCAGGAGGAAGCCGCGCAGTGGTTTGCCGCCTCCGCCGCGCTGGACGTGGACGGCGACACCGACGCGGCGCAGCGGGCCGCTGATCTGCTGTAGACGTCCACAGGCCGACTCGGTGTCCACAGATGTCGGTACGACCTGGCGCGCCGGCCCCGCCGGCGCCGACTATTCGCTCATGCGCTCCGATTCAGGGTCCGACCTCGGCGATAACCACGTCTTCCTCCGTGGCGTGCTCGCTGCGGAACCGACCACCCGGATGCTGCCGAGCGGCGATCAATTGTGCTCGTTCCGCATCACCGTGCCAAGGCCGCCGGGTGGCCGGGTGCGCGTCGACAGCATCGACTGTTCTTCCACGCGACCGACAGTTCACAGGATCGCGGCCCGATGTCGGCCCGGTGATCAGCTCGAACTGACGGGCAGCATCCACCGCCGGTTTTGGCGAAGCGTCGCCGGCACACCGGCGAGTCGCTACGAGGTCGATGTGACCACTGTGCGAGCGCCGCGCAGATCGCGGGCCGGACCGGCCAGGAGTGCCGGCTGACCGGTCACCGAAGTTCAACCTGGTCGACAAATCTGCGCATCACCAAACCGGATGCGGGCTTCGGCGTGAAGAACGTCGACTTTCGTGGCATTCGAGCACCGCTGGCTGCGACCTCGGCGACCGCGTGCACCGGCGTAGGTCGCAAGAGCACCGCAGTGCCGCCCACGCGCCGCGCCGCCTCGATGGCCTCGCGGGCGGTGTGGGCGTAGTCGACGACGCCTTCCGTGTCGGCGAGCTTCCACACCTCACTGATCAACATTCGATGCAGCACGGTGACGTCCAGTGCGGCAAGCGCGGGCGGTTCGGAGGTGGTGCGAGTTGCCTCGACGGCGGCGGCGGAAACCCCGCTGATCACCGACGCTGTATCGCCGTCGGTGAGCACGGCGCAGAAGGTCTCTGCCCGATCCAGTTCGCCCAGAGCGGTTGCGACGTCGGTGGGCGCGGCGACGTGACAGACCTGGGCTGCCAACTCGGCGGCTCGGCCGAGGGGAAGCGTGGCGAGCACGCGGTGGATGGCGTGGACGTCCGGGCCGTAGCTCGAGGTGTCGACGAGCAGGGTCAACCCCCGGTCCCACGGACCGGCGCCGCGGTCCGGCCGCAGCGCAGCCTGCAAGGCGCGATAGGTGGCGTAACGATGGTGGCCATCCGCGATCAACGCCCGGCGCTCAGACAAATCTGCCTCGACCGCTCGGTGGACTTCCGAATCGGTGATCATCCACAGCTGGTGGCGGGTGTCATCGCTGGTGGTCGCGGCGGCGACCAGGTCGTCGGCTGCAACGTCTGCCACCGCCTGCGAGGTCGCGCCGCCCCCGTCATAGACGAGATAAATGGGCTCCAAGTCCGTCTCAGTCGCGGTCATCAGGGCCAGTCGATCGGCCACCGGGCCGGCCATGGTGTTCTCGTGCGGCAGAATGACCTGGTCCGCCGGATCACGAAGCTCTACTGCGCCGAGCACACCTCGGGTCATGGTTCCTTGGGCAGTGCGCATCTCATAGACATAGAGCGCCGGCACTGGATCGATTCGATGCAGTCCGCTTGCCACCCAATGGTTCAGTCGTTTCGCGGCTTCGGCGTACGGATCGGTTCCCCGGGGAACGATGACGGCGGCGGCGTTGTCAGGATCAGCCGCCAACAGGCGGGCGCGGTGGTCTTCGTCGATCACGTCGTAAGGCGGGCAGATCAGGTTCTTCAGCCGGCCCTCGTCGACAGCTGGCCGCATCCCACGGAACGGGGCCAGCGACAGGCCGCCAGAACGATTGCTCATCCGCGAACCGGTCCCGACAAGATCCGCAACGCCTTTCTCATGGGACGCGATGGTACGCAGGGCGGGCACAGCCGCTACGGTCGCTCCCTGTGCCCAGCCGGACCCGACCCGCCTCCGCCGGCCCCGGCGAGCGGAGGACCTTGCGGGCTTCGTTGGCTGCGCTCGCCGACCGCTACGACGTGGCGCTGCTCGACCTGGACGGCGTCGTCTACATCGGATCGAAGGCGGTCGAGGGTGCACCCCAGACACTCCGGCTTGCCCGCGAACGCGGCATGCGGCTCACCTTCGTCACCAACAACGCCAGCCGAACACCACAGGCGATCGCGGTGCACCTGACCGAGCTGGGCATCGTCGCGGCGGCTGAGGAGGTGGTGACCTCGGCGCAGGCGGCCGCGCATTACCTGGCCGAGCGGTTGCCAGTGGGAGCGGCCGTTCTGGTGCTCGGTGCGAGCGGCTTGATCGAGGCCCTGCGCGAGCGCGCGCTCAGGCCGGTGATGAGCGCTAACGACGCGCCGGTGGCGGTCGTGCAGGGGTACTCGCCCGACCTGGATTGGCACCAGCTCGCCGAAGGGGCGATCGCAATCCAGCGCGGAATCCCATGGATCGCGACGAACCTCGATCCGACCGTGCCGTCAGCCCGCGGTCAGCTACCCGGCAACGGATCGCTGGTGGCGGCTCTGCGCCACGCGACGGGGGTCACCCCGATTGCCACGGGCAAGCCCGACCCGACGATGCACCGGGAAACGGTCGAGCGCTCTGGCGCCCGCCGTCCGCTGGTAGTCGGCGACCGACTCGATACCGACATCGAGGGCGCTACCGCGGTCGGCTGCGACAGTCTGCTTGTGCTGAGCGGAGTGACCAGCCCAACTGAACTGCTCGCCGCAGTGCCGCATCGTCGGCCGGACTACATCGCACACGATCTCAGCGGCTTGCTGCAGTCACATCCGAGCGTCGCCGCGCATGGTGGCAGCGCGCGATGCGGACGATGGATGGCGACCGCGACGGCGGACGTCATCGAGCTGAGCGCCGGATCGAGCGCACGGCCGGCTGATGTCTCACCGCATGACGACGTGGTCGACGCGCTGCGCGCCCTGTGTGTCGTCGCATGGACATCGGCGCAGCCCGGATCGCCGTGCCCTTCTTGCCGTTTCGCCGACGACGCCGCTCGGGTCGTGCTAGCCGGCCTGGGTCTGGGCTGAGGAGGTTTC
>JBDUCV010000117.1:0-3644 GCA_040003255.1 Actinomycetota bacterium | reverse complement strand
CGGTTGACGGCGTTGACGCCGCCGCCGCCGACGCCGACGACCTTGATGACCGCGAGATAGTTGTGCGGGGGGGTCATGACGCCACCATGCGTGACCGTGGGCCGGGCTGACGGGTCATTGTTTGCCTGCCTTCGATGTCGGTGGAGCTGCGTGGCGCTCGCCAAACCCTTACCCTCAGGTAGAGCGTGAACGTTATGTCAACCTGCAATGAAGGCGACGGTAGTTCGCGATCTGTCGGTTTCAAGCAGGCGCGCCGCGACGCGCGGGCGAGAGTAGGAGTTAGCGGACCACGGCGAGATCGGGATCGCTCACATCGAACACCGATCCGGGTCGGCCCAGCAGCGCAACGAGGACCGCGCCCTTGGTGTCACTGCGCTCCACACTCCCCCACCGGACGACGCGCCGGTCGCTCAGGTTCAGCGTCACCGCTGACGGATCGCTCGCCTGGATGGACGCCAACGCCGCGCGCACCGTGGCCGGCAACGCACCGGCTACCACCGCAACGGCACGGGCAGGGGCCTCGCCCGGGACGCCGGCCGGAACGTCGAAGCGCGGCAGCCCCCTGGGCGGCGTCGCTACTGAGCGGAATTGGCGCCCGGTGACGTCTACGAGGACGGCTCCGCGGGCCAGCTCCAGATAGCCGACCGCCACCCGTTCGCGCACGGTGATCAACACGGTGGACGGGTAGGAGACCACGACCCGCGCAGAGGCCACATCAGGCAATCCTTCGATCCGACGCTCGATGGCACCGGTATCGAGTCGGGCGAGCGGGCTGCCCGACACGATATCCGCCGCGGCCCGTACCCGGTCGGCGGTGAGGGTGTGCGTGCCACGGACCCGTACGTTCGCGGCGCCCAGGATGGAGCTGAAGGCGATCACCCAGGTGAGCACCGCGACGGCGGCGGCCGCCAACAGCGCCGTCGCCACCCACCGCCACCGCCGTCCGCCCTGCACAGGCTGCCGGCGCTCGACGCGACGCTCCGGTAGTACCGCCGTCACGGAACGGCCCGCTCAGTGAGGGCCAGAGCGGCGAGGATCTCGGGGCAGAGCAGATAGACATCGCCGATACCCATGGTGATCACCAAGTCGCCCGGGCGCGCGACCTCCGCAATCCGCGCGGGCACTGCTGAATATCGACGCTCGTAGATGACGCTCTGCGGGGGCAGGCTGATCCGGTCGGCAATCAGCGCGCCCGAGACACCAGGGATCGGCTCCTCTCGAGCAGGGAAGATGTCCATGATCACCGCGATGTCGGCGAGTGACATCGCCTCGGCGAACTCGGCGGCGAAGGTCTGCGTACGGCTGTAGGTGCCGGGCTGGAAGATCGCGATGATTCGGCCCGCCCCCGCGGCCGCCCGTGCTGCGTGAAGCTCGGCGGCGACTTCGGTCGGGTGGTGGGCGTAATCGTCGTATACCCGCACCCCGTTGGCCGCGCCATGCAGCTCGAAGCGTCGGTGTACCCCCCGGAACGTCCGCCAGGACGTGAGCACCGTGTCGAGGTCGAAGTCGATCTCCGCGGCGAGCGCGAGTGCGGCCGCGGCGTTGAGCGCCATGTGTCGGCCGATCAACGCACCCACCATCACGGGAACCGACCCGACGCCCGTGAGCGTCGCGGTGAACTCGACCCCGTCGCCACGCTCCACGATGTCCGAGACGCGCACGTCTGCGTCATCGCTCTCGCCGTAGGTACGGACCCGGTGACCGGTCGCTCGCGCGTAGCCGGCGATCCGTCGGGCGCCGGGGTCGTCCGCGCAAGTGAGCAGCAGGCCGGACGGAGTTAGTCGGTCGACGAACTGCTCGAAGGCCCGGAAGATGCCTTCAAGGTCGCCGTGGTTCTCCAGATGGTCGGCCTCGACGTTGGTGACGACGGCTGCGGCAGGTCGCAGTAGGAGAAACGAGCCGTCGCTCTCGTCGGCTTCGACGATCGCGAGGTAGCCGCTGCCGAAATGCGCGTTCACGCCGGTCTCGTAGAGGTTGCCGCCGATCGCGAAGGACGGGTCAAGCTGACAGGCTTGCGCGGCGACGGTGAGCAGCGACGTGGTAGTGGTTTTGCCGTGGGTGCCGGCGATCGCCACGCAGGTGCGGTCCTCCAGCGCCGCGGCGAGCGCCGCTGCTCGCCGCAGTACTGGCTTGCCACTGCGGCGGGCGGCGACGAACTCGGGATGGCGGGGGTTGATCGCGGTCGTGTACACGAACGTGTCGGCGTCGGCGACGTGGTCGGCGGAGTTACCGATAAACACCGTTGCGCCCACCGCTCGCAATGCGGCGACCGTGGTGGAGTCTCTGGCCTCGCATCCACTAACCGGCACACCGCGGGCGACCAGGATCCGGGCCAGGCCACTCATTCCTGCACCGCCGATGCCCATGATGTGGACCCGGCCGAGTTCGGCCAGTGGCGGCACCCGGTCGGTCGCGGCGCTGCGTACCAACGCGGCGCCGGGTGCCGACCAGTCAGCGGGACGGGCGTCGTCGGCGTCATGAGTTGGCCGGTTCATCGTCGCGTTCCAAAACGACGGTGCTCGGTGGCGATCATGAGCACATGCCGCGCCAAAACGGTGTCGGCGTCACGCGTTCCAGCATGCCTCGCCGCCGAGGCCATCGCCTCGAGCCGGGGCCGGTCGGTGATCAGGGGCAGGACGTGGTCGAGGATCCACCGGGCGGTCAGGTCGGCATCGGCGACGAGTAGGCCGCCGCCCGCGGCCACGACCGGCTCGGCGTTGAAGCGCTGCTCACCACCCCGCAGCGGCAGGGGCACGTACACGGCGGGCAGACCGACAGCCGCGAGCTCGGCGCAGGTCATCGCCCCGGACCGGCACAGCACGAGATTCGCTGCGGAGTAGGCCAAGTGCATCTGCTCGACATAGGCCACGACGATGTAGGGCGCCGGCCCCGGCAGCGATTGCACCGACGCGGCGTTTCTCGGCCCGACGATGTGCAGGACCTGTACGCCGGCCGCACGCAGCCCCGCGGCAGCGCCGGCCATCGCCTGGTTGATCGCGCGCGCACCTTGCGACCCTCCGGTGACGAGCAGGGTGGGCCGATCGGCTTCCAGGCCGAAGCCGGCCCGGGCGCTCCCTCGCAGCGACGCGCGGTCGAGCCCGCTGATCTCGGGACGCAATGGGATGCCGATGGCGTGGGCGTGTGGCAGCGACACGGCGGCGGAGGCAGTGAAGACGTGCGGGGTGAGCCTGGCCGCCAGTCGGTTCGCGACCCCAGGCCGTGCGTTCGCCTCGTGCACCACGATCGGCACGTGACGGCGCCGGGCAGCCAGATAGGCCGGCAGGGCGACGTAACCGCCGAACCCGACAACGACATCCGCGCCGACCCGGTCGAGGACCTCTCCCGCGACACGCACGGCGTCGCTCACCTTGGCTGGCATCCGCAGCAGCGCCATGGTCGCCCGGCGCGGCAACGGCACGGGTGGGATCAGCTCGAGCGGATAGCCGCGTGCCGGGATCAGCATCGTGTCCAGGCCACGCTCGGTGCCGACCGCGGTGATCAGCGTTTCAGGTTCCAGCCGACGTACTGCGTCGGCGACCGCCATTGCCGGCTCGATGTGGCCTGCCGAATGACCCCCCGCGACCACGACAGACACCGGTGTCACGCGCCTCTCCGCTGCGGCATGCCGGATCCGGCGGGACCGG
>JBDUCV010000062.1:0-12313 GCA_040003255.1 Actinomycetota bacterium | reverse complement strand
ATGTGCAGACCGCCGAGGTGAACTTCGACGGCATCACCTACGCCAAGGGCGCCAGCGTGCTCAAACAGTTGGCGGCCTACGTCGGGGTCGAACAGTTCTTGGCAGGCCTACGGGACTACTTCACCGAGCACGCGTACGGCAACACGACGTTGGCCGACCTGCTCGGCGCACTCGAGCGCTCATCGGGGCGCGAGCTCGGGTCGTGGTCGAAACTCTGGCTGGAGACCGCTGGTATCAACACGATCTGGCCAGAATTCACCCTGGATGAAAGTGGCCACTACGCCACCTTCGATCTCGTCCAGTCGGCTCCTAACGACATCGCCTCGTCCAACGTGGTTCGGCCGCACCGCCTTGCGATCGGGCTGTACCACGACGACCCGCAGGGCGGGCAGCTCGTCCGCACCGGACGGGTCGAACTCGAGATTTCCAGCGAGCGCACCGCCGTTGAGCAGATGATCGGGCTCGTCCAATCCGATCTGCTCCTGGTGAACGACGACGACCTCGCCTATTGCAAGCTGCGCCTGGACGAACGTAGCTTGCGCACCCTGCGCGCCGGGGGCATCGGCAGACTGGCCGAGTCGCTGCCGCGGGCGCTGGCCTGGTCGGCGGCTTGGGACATGACGCGTGACGGCGAGCTCGCGACCCGGGACTACCTCAGGCTCGTGCTGTCCGGAGCTGCTGCCGAGACTGACATCGGGCTGCTGCAGTCCATCAACCGGCACGCCATACGCGCGCTCGAGCTCTACGCCGACCCGGCGTGGGCGCCTCAGGGTTTCGTCGCGCTCGCCTCCCACGCTCTGGACGCTGCCCGCGCGGCGGAACCGAGTTCGGATCACCAGCTGGCGTGGACCCACGCGTTCGTCGCCGCGGCTCAGACTGAAGAACACACCGCCGTGCTGCAGGGACTGCGCACGGGCGACGTGGTCATCGACGGGCTGGCAATCGACGACGAGCTGCGCTGGTTGATTGTGCAGGCACTTTCCGCCCGGGGTGCGATCGGCGAGGACGTGATCGCCGCTGAGCTCGAGCGCGATCCGTCCGCAGCTGGTCAGCGCCATGCGGCCACCGCCCGCGCGTTGGAGCCCACTGCCGAGGCCAAGGCCCGTGCATGGCAGCTGGCGGTCGAGGACGACAACGTGCCCAACTCGATGCAGGAGGCGATCATCGCCGGCTTTGCCCACCGGTTGCACGGCGAGCTGCTCGTGCCTTACGTCGAGCGGTACTTCGCCGGGGTGCCGGAGGTGTGGCGTCGGCGCACCAGCGAGCTGGCCCAGCAGGTCGTCATCGGGTTGTTCCCGACCTGGCCGTCGACGATTACCGACACGACACTCGCGGCCGCCGACGCGTTTTTGGCACAACCACAGTTGCCGCCGGCGTTACGTCGGCTCGTCGGCGAAGGACGCGCGGATGTTGCCCGGGCCCTGCGCGCGCGTGCCGTGGACGAACCAGAGCAGTCTGCCTAGCGGCGACCGGCCGCGTCGGCGAGCATCCGCAATCCGTTGACGATGCCGCCGGTCAGGTCGCCGTTCGAGAATGACGCCCGCATGCCTAGGGCAGCGAGCGCGCACGAGCGATTGGGCAATCGGCGGGCTGCGCCCTCACCGGTAACGATCTGCAGGATCCGCTGGCCCGGCGACACCGCGATGAGCACCGGTTCGTGCGCGTCAACCAGCTGGCTGAACAATGTCTCAGCCGTGACGCGCGACGGGTCGGCGAGCTCGCCGACGTAGAGGCTGAAGGTCAGCCCGGTCTCGCGACTGGATAAGGTCAGCGCCTCGTCGATGCGCGCCAGCTGGCTGGGCGAGAACGGCTCCGGCGTGTCGGCACGGCCGACGGACGGCCCGCTGCCGAGCGCCGCGCGCGATGCAACGACCTCACCACTCACCGCTTGCACCTCCCACCGCGACCGGGCCGACGGGAGGCTGCGCCGATTCAATCGCTGCCGCGGGAGTGGTCTCGATCGCCGGCGCGGAGGTGGTGCCCGGCGCTAGCGCCGAAGGTGTGTTCAGCGCTGCCGCGGAAACCTGGCGTGCACCGTCCGGATGGGGCAGGTACCACACAGGCCGGAAGGTCCAGGCCCGTCCGGGCCGGTAGCGCGTATGCAGCCGACCCTGGCTGCGACCGTAAACTGCTAGCGCGAACACGGCGAAGATCGCCGCGGGAATTCCCGCGAAGATCAGCACGGTCTGGACGATGTTCATGCCGGCCCCTGCATCCGAGCGCACAAACCCCGCGCTTCACGTCCGGTGATCACGTCGACACGGTAGCGAACCCGCTGCCACCCCTCGAGGAGGGCACGCGTCTGCGCACCGGTCAGGCCGTCCAGATCGGTGGATGCCGGTCGATCCAGGGCGCCGCGCCCTCAACCTGCGCGGCCAGCGACAACAGCGGTGCTTCCCCATCGCGGCGGCCGGCCAGCATCATCCCGATCGGCAAACCTTCGGTGCTTTGGTGCACCGGCAAGGAGATCGCGGGCTGGCCGGTCATGTTGTACATCGCCGTATAAGGCGTGAACTGCTTCTGCCGCTCGAAATCAGCCGCCGGGTCGCCGTCGTGGTCGAACCAGCCGACTGGGCGGGGCAGCTGCGCGAGCGTCGGCGCGAGGACGGCGTCGAGGTGCTCCGTCGCCGCCATTGCCTGCCGGGCGAACAGCCCGAGCAGGCCAGTCGCCTGCGCGTATTGCGGACCGCTGACCGCCGCCCCCCGGGCGCGCAGGTAGCGGGTAAGGGGCCGCAATTCGGCTTCCCGGGCCGGATCGACCGGCGCGGAATGCGCGGCAACCGACCAGACCATCTCGAACGTCGTGATCGCCTCCGGTGGGAACGGCGCCGTGACATTGACGATCTCGTGACCGAGCTGGGCCAGCAACTCGCTGGTGCGTTCCCACGCGGCACGCACCTGCGGGTCGACGTCAGCGGGGATCGGCGAGTCGATGAACCGACCGATGCGCAGCCGACCGGGCTCGCGATCACACCAACCCAGGAACGTCTCGCCAGCGGGCAGGCGTGGCAGCGGATCCGGGTCGCCGGGCTGTGGGATCGCGACCACGTCCAGGAATGCGGCCGCGTCGCGCACCGTCCGCGCGAGTGGCCCAAACACGGACAACCGGGTTGGGTCGAGGTCGATCGGCCCGCGGGAGACGCGGCCTCGCGCGGTCTTCAGCCCGACCAGGCCGCAGGCGCTGGCCGGGATGCGGATCGACCCGCCCCCGTCACTGCCCTGAGCGATGGGGATCAGTCCGGCCCCCACCGCGGCGCCGGCGCCACCGCTCGAACCGCCCGAGAGCCGACCGGTGTCCCACGGTGTTCGGGCCGGCGGCCCGATGTCGGTCTCGGTGTAGCAGGGCAGGCCGAATTCCGGGGTGGCGGTCTTGCCGAGGCTGATTAGGCCGGCGGCCTTCAGCAGCGTCACGACGTGGTCGTCGACGTCGGGGACGAAGTCGGTGTAGAGCGCTGAGCCGAGTTTGGTGGGGACGCCCTTGGTGAGCGTCAAGTCTTTGATCGCTGTCGGCACACCATGAAACGGCGGCAGCGCCGCCGGATCGTCGCCAGCCAGTACGTCAGCCTCGGCCTGCTTGGCTTGTTGGCGCGCAGTCTCGGCGGTCAACGTCACGAAAGCGCCCAGTTGGTCGTCGAGGCGCTCGATGCGGTCCAGCGCGTGTTCGACGAGTTCGACCGGGCTGACCTCCTTGCGGCGGACGGCGGCGGCGGCGCCGAGTGCGGTCAGGTCATGCAACTCGGTCACGTGCTGCACGCTAACGCGTTGGCTAACTGGCCGGCGCGATCTTGGCGCTCGTCCAATCCAGCGACAGATAACGCTGCCATGCCGGGTCGCGTTTGGCCCAGCCGAGAACAACAGCCACCGTGGCCGGTGGCTGCAGCGGTGTCGCGGAGAGATGCCAGCCGAGTTCGCCGATCAGCCGGTCACCCTTGCGGTGGTTGCACCGGGCGCAGGCGGCGACCACATTCGTCCAGACGTGCTGGCCGCCGCGCGAACGCGGCCGGACGTGGTCAATCGTTTCCGCGCGGATACCGCAGTAGACGCACGCGTGGCCGTCCCGATCGAGCACGGCGCGCCGGGTAAGCGGCACCTCCCGTCGGTAGGGCACCCGAACGTAGTGGGACAACCGGACGACCGTCGGAACCTGGATCGAGGTACGAGCCGAGCGCATCACGTCGTCGCCCGCCTCGACCACAACAGCCTTCTCGGCCAGCACCAGGACGACCGCGCGACGCAGCGGCACGACGCACAGCGGCTCGTATGTCGCGTTGAGCACCAGCGCCCCGGACATTGTGATCACCTCCACTGGTGCACCAGTCAACCTGACGTGGCGATCTGGCGCACGTGCGACCCCCGGATCGTGGTGTCGGAGTGTCGCAACCGTCGACCTGGCGGGCACAAATAGGCCGCTCGCACCGTCCCAATCAGGACAGTAGATCCCGCACCGCGTCGGACACGGCACGGTGCAGTGTCGGGTAGGCGTAGTGCATCGTGTCGAGCGCCTGGACGGGTACCTCGGCGTGCACGGCCAGGGTCAGCAGCCCCAGGATTTCGCCGCCGTACGGGCTGACCACGGTAGCGCCGACCAGCACCCCTCGGTCGGCGTCCTCGACCAATTTGATGATGCCGTCGTTGCCCGGACCGTGGATCCAACCGCGCGTGCTCGACGCGACCACCGTCGTTCCGGTGCGCACCGTCAAGCCGTTGTCGCGTGCCTGCGCCTCGGTCAGCCCGACCCGGCCTACCTCGGGGTCGGTGAACGTTACCCACGCCATCCCCCGGTATCCCCCGAACGGCTCCTCGCGGCCGAGCAGATGCGCGACGAGCACCCTCGCCTGCCACACCGACACATGGGTAAACGCTCCGCGGCCGGTGACGTCGCCCACGGAGTACAGCCCGTCGACGGGAGCGGAGCCGTCGAGAACCTGCATGTGATCATCGACGTCTAGGGTGCGCGCGGCCGGGTTCAGGCCCACCGAGTCGAGCGCCACGTCAGCGAGGTTCGACCTGCGTCCGACGGCCACCAGCAGCTTCTCGCCAGTCACCGTGGTGCCGTCGGCGAGGCCCACCTCGACGCCGTCTGCTCTCGCGGCGACCCGTCGTGCGGCCACCCCCGTGCGAACAGTGATTCCTGCGCGCTCCAGGACGGCGGACACGGCCTCGGACGCTTCCGGCTCCTCGAGCCCGAGGATTCGCCCAGCGGCCTCGACGACGGTCACCCGTGTTCCGAACCGAGCAAAAGCCTGTGCCATCTCGACACCGATGGCGCCCCCGCCGAGCACGACAAGCGACGACGGCGCCGTCTTGGCCTGAACCGCCTCGCGATTCGTCCAGATGTGGCCCTCGGCACTCGGGGAGTCACCACGCAGGTCGGCGAGTCCGTCGATCGGTGGCACCGCGGGCCCCGTGCCGACTGAGACGACGACGTGGGTGGCGGCGTATGCGGTGCCGTCGACCTCGACCTGGATTGCGCCGTCGGCCCGGCGCCCGGCCAGTCTTGCGACACCACGAACGAAGGTCCCGCCGAGGTTTTCGAACCGGTCGACCGCCACCTGGTCGTCCCAATCGTCGGTCGCTTCGTCGCGGATGCGGGCGCTCACCGGGGCGAAGTCCGGTTGCACCGTGGCGGAGCCGGCCAGGGCGTCTACGCGTCGCGCCTCGGCAAGGACAGCAGCCCCGCGGATCATCATCTTCGAGGGAATGCAGCCGTAGTAGGGGCATTCACCACCGACCAGATGACGGTCGACACCGAGCACCGACCAGCCGGCCTCGGCCATCCGTCCAGCGACTTCCTCGCCGCCGGGGCCCATCCCCAGGACTATCAGGTCCAGGTCGCGTTCGGCATCGGTCGTCATGAGTTGAACCTACGGGGAGAATGGCGGGGTGCGCCCGGAGCCGAAGATGACAAACCCCGAACGACTGCCCTCGTTGTTCGAGGCGGTCGGCGGTGAGCCGACCTTTCGGCGATTGGTGGATGCCTTCTATGGCGGTGTGGCGAGCGACCCGATTCTTCGCGCGATCTACCCCGAAGACGACCTGGGCCCTGCGGCGGATCGGCTGCGGATGTTCCTGATTCAGTACTGGGGAGGACCGACTACCTACTCGCAGCAGCGTGGTCACCCTCGACTGCGCATGCGTCATGCTCCGTTCGCGATCGCCTCTGCGCAACGCGACGCGTGGTTGCGGCACATGCGCGCGGCACTCGACTCGGTGGAGCTGGATCCGGCCCATGACGCGGAACTGTGGCGCTATCTAGTGACTGCCGCCGACTCGATGCGCAACACGCCCGGCTGACCGCTTGGCGCTTAATTAAGCAGCGACAGCGCGCCGCCTGACCGCTCGACGAAGCCTGATCCGTACTCACCGGCCAGCCGGATCCAGCGCCCGGACACGTCAACGCCCACCTGCGATCCGCGCGGCACGAAGCCCATTCGGACGATGGCGCTCAGCGCGCGCAGGCTCACCTCGACCGGCGCAGCAGTCGCCTGCTGCATCGGCGTGATGTGCAGAACCGGCGCGTCGAGCAATGCATCGGACACGGCAGCTCGGGGCTCGCCGCCGGGCACGCCCGCACGCGCCGCGGCTTCCTTGAGCGCAAGTGCTCCCTGCCGCACGAGCGGACGCACGACGTCGTCCGGGATCAACTCGAGGCGCTGCCAACCGGCGCGGGGTGGCGTCGCCGAGCGCCACTCAAGGTCCCGGGTCGCAGGCGGGTCAGGGCGGTCGCGGTCCAGCCAGCCGAGCAGATCGGTGGTGGACACCGCGATATCGACCAGCTGGTAGGGCCAGACCGCGCGCACCGTGCGCCCGACGAGCACCCGAAACGGCAGCCGGGCCAAGGCCGAGACCGACGTCGCGTCAAGTCGGATCCGCACCAGCCCGACGGGATCCAAGCCGACGAGCCGGCGCACCAGCGGAGCGAGATCGCCGAGCTGCCCGCGTGCGTCGACGAGCGGGTGGTTCACTCGTCGGGCTCGTCGATGTACCCGCTGAGCATCGCCCGCTCTTCCGGAGTGATCCGCCGCGGGCGATCGGTGCCGAAGTCGAAGGTCACCAGCGTCGTAGACGCCGTCGCCGCGAGCTGATCGCCGTCGAACACGTTGTAGAGCACCCGAAACGAGGCAGCGCGCAGCGTGTCGACCCACAGCTCGAGGCGTAGCGGCTCGGGGTGATACACCACCGGACGCAGGTAGGTGATCTCGTGGTGAGCTACGACCGAGCCGCCTGCGAAGGAGGCGTCGTAGCGGTCGAAGAACATCGACACCCGGGCCTGCTCGAGGTAGGCGAGGTAGGCGGTGTTGTTGACATGGCCGTAGGCGTCCATGTCCGACCAGCGCATCGCGCACCGGGCGATGAAACGCGCCATGGCTTCCGTCCGCTCAGTCGCGAGTCAGTTTGCGATAGGTCACGGCGTGCGGCCGCGCAGCGTCCGCGCCCAGCCGGTCGATCTTGTTCTTCTCGTAGGACTCGAAGTTGCCCTCGAACCAGAACCACCGGGCCGGATCGTCCTCGGTGCCTTCCCAAGCGAGGATGTGTGTCGTCGTCCGGTCGAGGAACCACCGGTCGTGGCTGATCACCACAGCGCATCCCGGAAAGTTGAGCAGCGCGTTCTCCAACGACCCAAGGGTCTCGACGTCGAGGTCGTTGGTCGGCTCGTCGAGCAAGAGCAGGTTGCCGCCAACCTTGAGGGTGAGTGCAAGATTGAGCCGGTTGCGTTCGCCGCCAGACAGCACCCCGGCCGGTTTCTGCTGGTCGGGCCCCTTGAACCCGAATGCCGACACGTACGCCCGGGAAGGCATCTCCACCTGGCCAACGTGCATGTGGTCGAGCCCGTCGGAGACCACCTGCCACACCGATTTGGTCGCCTCAATGCCGCCCCGGTTCTGGTCGACGTAGCTGATCTTGACTGTCTCGCCGACCTTCACCTCGCCAGAATCGGGCTGTTCCAAGCCGACGATCGTCTTCACCAGGGTGGTCTTGCCCACGCCGTTGGGTCCGATGATGCCCACGATGCCACCGCGCGGCAGCGAGAACGAGAGATCCTTGATCAGGACCCGCCCTTCGAAGCCTTTGTCGAGGTGACCGACGTCGACCACGACGCTGCCCAGCCGCGGACCAGGTGGAATCTGGATCTCTTCGAAGTCGAGCTTGCGTGTCTTCTCGGCCTCGGTGGCCATCTCGTCATAGCGCAGCAACCGGGCCTTGCTCTTGGCTTGCCGCCCCTTCGCGTTCTGTCGCACCCAGTCCAGTTCGTCGCGTAGCCGCTTCTGCAGCTTCTGGTCCTTCTTGCCCTGCACGTCGAGACGTTCGGCCTTCTTCTCCAGATAGGTCGAGTAGTTGCCCTCGTAGGGATAGGCGCGGCCGCGGTCGAGTTCGAGGATCCATTCGGCCACGTTGTCGAGGAAGTACCGGTCGTGAGTGACCGCGAGGATCGTGCCGGGGTACTTGGCCAGGTGCTGCTCGAGCCATTCGACGCTCTCGGCGTCGAGGTGGTTGGTCGGCTCGTCGAGCAGCAGCAGATCGGGTTGCTCCAGCAGCAGCTTGCACAGGGCGACGCGCCGGCGCTCGCCGCCAGACAGATGCGTCACCGGCCCATCGCCCGGCGGGCAGCGCAACGCATCCATCGCCTGCTCGATCCGACTGTCGAGTTCCCAGCCGCTGGCGTGCTCGATCTTCTCCATCAGGTCGCCCTGCTCGGGGAGCAGGGTGTCGAAGTCGGCATCTGGCTCGCCCATTGCGGCCGAGACGTCATCGAAGCGGGCGAGCCAACCCCGCAGCTCCGCCACTGCGTCCTCGACGTTCTCGCGCACCGTCTTGGTTTCAGCGAGCGACGGTTCCTGCTGAAGCAGACCGACCGTGGCGCCCTGCGCTAGCTGGGCGTCGCCGTTCGACGGTTGGTCCAGGCCGGCCATGATCCTGAGCACGCTGGACTTGCCGGCCCCGTTGGGCCCGACGACCCCGATCTTCGCTCCGGGGAGAAAAGACAAGGTCACATCGTCGAGGATGACCTTGTCGCCGTGGGCCTTACGCACCTTGTGCATCGTGTAAATGAACTGAGCCACTGTTGGTCCTCGCTGCTGATCATCGTTGGTTCGACGGCGACCCGAGGCCGCGCGGCGTCCAGTGTCCCAGCCGGGCGCGTCGCGTCGCACATGGCCAGGACAGTGCGACGCGACGGTTGGCGGCCACCCAGAAAGCGAGGTCAACTGGCGGCCGCCAACTCCGACTCGTCCTCGAGTTGTTGAGCCGAGAGATTGGCGGGCAGGCCGTCGGGGTCGAGCTCGACGCTCGTCGCAGCATAGGGGCGGGACACTTTGGTGAACTGCGAGGTGCCGCGAGCTAGGTCGTGTCCGACCGCGATCGCATCGAGCTCGTAACTCATCCGTACTGTGTCGTCCTTCTTGTATTCGCGGCAATAGAACCGGCCGGTCACGATCACCGGCTGGCCTTTTCGCAGCGAGCCAGCAACGTTTTGCGCCATATTGCGCCAGCAGGTCACCGTCGCGAAAAGTCGCTCGTTGTCGGCCCAGCTGCCTGAGTCTCGGTCGAAGCGCCGCGACGTCGACGCGATGCGGAAACTCGTGACCGGGACACCGGCCCCGGTGTTGCGCAGCTTGGGCTCGTCGACCACGTTGCCCACGATCGTGATGCTGGTGTCGTTCATTGCTGTGCTCCTGTTCTGGTGTCCGGTCATGTCGTCCGGCGCCCCCTGCGGGCGTGAGGCGACTCAACCGCGCCGTGGGAGCACAACGAAGGGGCAGCCGCAAGCTGTGGACAGCGAAGGCGGCTGTAGATGAGCCGCCCAACCTGTCGGAGTGATCTGCTAGCCGCTGGCGGGCATCAGCGGCGGAAGGTGCGTCGATAGGAAATGGGAGAGGTCCCGACGATCCGGCTGAAGTGGTGACGCAGCATCGCCGCGGTGCCGAAGCCGGAGTGACGGGCGACCGCCTCGATCGGATCATCGCCGGACTCGAGCAGATTTCGCGCACGCAGCACGCGTTGCCGGGTGAGCCAGACGTGCGGGGTAGTACCCGTCTCGGCGAGAAAGTGCCGGGCGAACGTGCGCTCACTCATCGCGGCCCGCGCGGCCATCGTCTCGATCGTGTGCTCGGCCTCGAGATCGCCGATGATGTCGTCCAGCAGCGGAGCGAGCGTCTCGGCGCTGTGGGCCCGGACGGGAGCGTCGACGAACTGGGCCTGGCCACCGTCACGATGCGGCGGCATCACCATGCGGCGGGCGACGGTGTTGGCGATGCGCTCGCCGTAGTCGGCCCGGATGAGATGCAGGCAAAGATCGAGGCCGGCCGCCGAGCCCGCGCTGGTCAGTACCGGTCCGTCGCACACATAGAGGACGTCCGGATCGACCCGCGCTCGCGGATATGCAGCCTTGAGCGCGTCGGCATAAAACCAATGTGTCGTGCACCTGCGCCCGTCCAACAGTCCGGCGGCGCCGAGCACGAACGCGCCCGAGCAAATGCTCATGACCCGGGCACCTCGATCGACCGCCCGCCGTAGGACGTCGAGCACCTCGCCCGGCTGCTCGAGCGAGGTGTCACACGCGGGCACGACCACCAGGTCGGCCTCATCCGCCCGGTCCAGGCGATGGGGCGTCGTAACCGACCAACCGTTCGAGGTGGGAACG
The DNA here is from genome assembly GCA_040003255.1 of Actinomycetota bacterium. Lineage (GTDB taxonomy): Bacteria > Actinomycetota > Actinomycetes > Mycobacteriales > Jatrophihabitantaceae > JBDUCV01. The sequence continues at coordinate 1,671 of JBDUCV010000062.1, read as the reverse complement.
GGACGGTCATCGATCGAGACGACTGCGAAGTCGCAGCGCGGCACACCTTGATCGCTGCGATCCTCGCCGAAGCCCTCGCAGGCGACGCCAAGTTCAAACGCTCCGACACCAGGTAAAGCGAGAACCGCGACGGATTGGATGGGCATGCAGGTAACCCTTCCAGAGCATTGGCAGGAAATCAATGGACCATGGCTTTTCTGCCACTCGCGGCTGGATCTTTGTGAGCGCAGACTTACTGTCATGACGTTCTTGATAGTGCTGGGGTTCTTTGTGGGCCTCGCCGTCGTCTGCCTGCTCGGTGGCGGCGCCGACAGCCGTGACCCGAGCTTCTCGTTGTTCAGTCGTCGCGACGACCCCCGATTTCGCCCTCGTCGATAGACCGAGCGGTGCGCGGGGCGCAACTAGACTTCTGGTCGGTCGAGCGAGCCCCCGTAGCTCAGCGGATAGAGCTGCCGCCTTCTAAGCGGTAGGCCGCAGGTTCGAGTCCTGCCGGGGGCACTGCGCGATCACGCGAGCGGCAGTGCCGCCGCAGCTTCGTCCACTTCGTTGGCGAGGGTTACATCGAGGTCGGTCACCCCGCCCGCGCTGTGTGTGGCGAGCGCGACATCCACCCATCGCCACCGCAGCGCCAAGTCGGGATGGTGGTCCAATCGTTCGCAGACGGGCGCGAGCGCATTCACGAACTGCACCGCCGTCGCGAAGTCGGCGAATTCGATCGATCTGCTCAATCGTTGGGTGGTGCCCGACCATTCCGGATGCAGGCCTGCCAACCGCTCGGTGATCTCGTCCTGGGTCAGGAGTGTCGCCATCCGGCAACCGTAATGCCGACGGCTACGCTTCGCGCCGTGACTGATCGACTGGTGTGGATCGACTGCGAGATGACGGGGCTGGAGCTGTCCCGCGACGCGCTGATCGAGGTCGCCGTCGTCGTCACCGACGGCGAGTTGACGTTCATGGACGAGGGGCTCGACATCGTCATCCACACCCACGACGACGTGCTCGACACCATGGTCCCGTTTGTGCGGGAAATGCACGGGTCTTCAGGCCTCACCGACCAGGTGCGCGCGTCGTCCGTAACGCTCGGCGAGGCGGAGCGGGTCGTGCTCGACTACATCCGTCGCCACGTCCCGGAAGCAAAGACCGCCCCGCTGTGCGGCAACTCGATCGCGACCGACCGCGGTTTCATCGCACGGGATATGCCTGAGCTCGATGCGTACCTGCATTATCGGATGATCGACGTCTCCTCCATCAAGGAGCTAGCTCGCCGCTGGTATCCAAAGGTGTACTACGCCCAGCCAGCCAAGGGCCTTGCTCATCGCGCTCTCGCCGATATCCGCGAGAGCATCCTCGAGCTCGCCTACTACCGCCGGACCGTGTTCGTTTTATCCCCCGGTCCGTCTTCGGAAGACGCCGAGGAGGCGGCGAGAGAGCTGCTCAGCGAAGGGAACGGCACGCTAGAATGACTCGGCTCGGCGCCTGGCATGGACGCCGACATGGTGGGTGTAGCTCAGTTGGTAGAGCTCCTGGTTGTGGTCCAGGAGGCCGCGGGTTCGAGTCCCGTCACTCACCCTGCTACAGTTCGGCGGCTCGCTGCGGCGGGAAAAACCTGTATATCTGGCGCCGCTAGCTCAACTGGCAGAGCAGCTGACTCTTAATCAGCGGGTTCGGGGT
>JBDUCV010000116.1:0-3659 GCA_040003255.1 Actinomycetota bacterium | reverse complement strand
CCTCGGCTTCGAGCAGGTCGGCGATTCCACGCCGCACTATCTCGTGATCGTCGAGCAGGAACACCCGGATCGGATCGGCGCCGGGCACCGCGCTCAGCTCAGTGGAATCGTCCATCGCAGGTGGGTTCCCTTCCCGGTTGACGGTGATTCTTCCGACGTAGCAGGACGGACGACCAGCGAGCCGTTGTGCCGCTCGGCGCGTTGGCGCAGGTTGGCCAGGCCGCTGCGACGCTCGGTATCGCCCATTCCGACCCCGTCGTCAAGGACCTCGAGGACTATTTCGGCGACGCCGGCCGTGAGCGCGACCTCGGCATGAGTCCCTTGCGAATGCCGTGCCACGTTGGTGAGTGCTTCTCGCGTCACCGCCTCGAGATCGTCCACTACCGCCTCCGGCACAAGCGAGTCGATCGGGCCGCTGAACCGCAGGCGGGGCGCGAAGGGGAGCAGCGCACTCACCTCGGCGACCACGCCGAGCAGCCGGACCCGCACCGTGCCGGTCTGCGGGCCGAGCTGACCGCGCAACTGGAAGATCGACGTGCGGATCTGGCGGATCGTGTCATCGATACCGGTCACGACTCGCTCCAGGCGCTCGGCGCGCGCGTCGTCGCGCAGCCCAGCGGCCACACTCTGCACCGTGAGACCGGCAGCGAACAGTCGCTGGATGACATGATCGTGCAGGTCGCGCGCGATCCGGTCGCGGTCCTCCAACAGCACCACGCGTTGCTGATCGGCGCGCGCGTCGGCGAGTTCGAGCGCAACGGCGGCATGGTTGGCGAACGCGGTGGCCATGGCCAGGTCGGCGTCGTCGAAGCGGTCGCGACCAAGTAGCCGGCCGACTACCAGCGCGCCGCGCATCCGCTGCGTCCCGATCAGCGGCAGCACCATCACCGGCCCGATCGAGAGCACCTCGGACAGGTGCACGCGGTACTTCGGGTCCTGGGTGACGTCGCCGACCAGCACCGGACGCCCGCTGTCGAAGGACAGCCCGGCAAGGGTGTCCTGGACCGGGTAGGTATAGCCGGTCAGCTCGTCGGCCTTCATGCCGGAGGCGACCTCCACCATCAGCCGCTGCCCGCTCGCGGTCGGTAAGACGACAGTCACGATGTCCGCATCGGCGACCTGGCGGGTCTGCCGGGCGATCAGCTTCAGCGGCTCCTCGCCCTCGGCCGACAGCAGTTGCCGGGTGATCTGGGTCGAGGCCTGCAGCCAGCCCTGCCGCCGCCCGGCCTCCTCGAACAGCCGGGCGTTTTCGATTGCGACGCCGGCGGTAGCGGCGAGTGCGGTCACCAGCTCCTCGTCGTCGGCGGTGAACTCGCCGCCGGTCTGCTCTGTGAGATAGAGGTTGCCGAACACCTGATCGCGAACACGTACCGGCACCCCGAGGAAGCTCGCCATCGGCGGATGGTGCTCCGGAAAACCGACCGAGCGGACGTCGTCGGACATGACGCGCAGCCGGATCGGACGCGGGTCGCCGATCAGGGCGCCGAGCAGCCCCTTGCCCTCGGGCAACGGTCCGATCCGGGCCGCGGTCTCCTCATCGATGCCGACGTGGATGAACTCCTGCAACCCCCCGCCAGGTGCCAGCACGCCGAGCGCGCCATAGCGGGCATTGACCAGCTGGCACGCGGCCTCGACGATGTGACGCAGCACGATCGGCAAGGCAACATCGCCGATGATCAACTTGTTCGCCGCGAGGAGGCCCCGTAACCGCCCCTGGGTGGCGATGACGCCCTCGGCGCGGCTGACGAGCTGCATCAGCAGCTGATCGAGTTCGAGCCTCGGTCCATCGCCGAAGTCGAACTCGCCTAACTGCTGCGGCTCGCCGGCGCCCGGCTCGTCTGATGACATCAATGCCCAGCGTATCCGGGTCGTTCACTCGGCCTCGGTGATCACGTCCACCAGCCGCCGGCGGCGGGTTGCCAGCATCGCCGGCGCTCGCCCGACCCGCAGCAGGACGTGCGGGTTCATCCTCAGCCGCAGCTCATAGCGAAGCAGCTCGTTCGTGAGCGCCACCTCGATCACCTGGGTGAGCGGGCTGGCCGCATAACCGCGGCGGGTCACCTCGAGCAGCATCCGCTCCAGCGCCTCCCCCGCGCGCAGCCACGCCATCGAATTGTTTTCTGTTGTGCCGAGCAGCAGCAGGCACTGGTTCACGCTCGACCGGGTGCGCGTTGGCAGCCACCCGATCCCGTGCGTGTCGAAATCGCGGATAGGCAGGTCGTCCTGGGCACCGGCGTCGACGTGTGGCACGGCCGATGCCGGCACCCCGTCGGCGCGACGCAGGTCGTCCGTGGTCCAGGCGCGCAGCTCGGCGCGGTAGGCGGGGTCGAGGCTCTCGATCTGGTCGGCCTGCTGGCTCAGCCGCGCCGCCGCCAGGCGGTGCGCCGGGAGCACGACCGGGAAGACGTCAGCACCCTCCATGTTCGCGGCGGCGAACAACGCGGCCATGACGTGCTCGGGCACGACGTCTTCCGAGAACTGGCGGCGGTTGGTATGGCGCTCGTCGATCGACGGATCGAGCGTCGCCAGCGCAGCTTCGTCCGGACCGTGCGAGTCGTCGACGACGATCCGCGCGAGCAGGTCAGGACGGACCGGGTCGGGAAACCTGTCGACCTCGGCGTCGTAGCCCGATGCAGCCAACGCGACCCGGGCGTTGAACAGTGCGCATCCGCAGCTGAGCAGCAACTGCCGCCCGCGCGGGTCGAGCACTCGCAACTGACGCCGCCAGTCGGCGTGGATCTCGAGCGAGTCCGGCGTGAGCACGAACCGCCACGGCTGGGTGTTGTGCACCGACGGGGCGCGGGTGGCCCGCACCGCCGCCCGGCGCAGTGCCGTGGTCAGCTGAGGATTGATCACCGCGGTCATGGGGGTCACCTGCTCCTGTGTCGGTCAGTTGGGCACGGCGGTGAGCCGTGGCCGGTGCGGCCACCGCCCACCACGTTCGCTGGTGCTCAGAGCGCCCACCGGTGCCGCGCAACGAAGGGCAGCCGGGCCCAGCTGCGACCCAGACCCCACGTCGTGCCGGCGTAAGAGGCGGCCAGGACCACCAGGACGACCGCGTAGATGAAGCGGTAGTCGGTCAGCGGGTTGTTCGACCCGCTCGGGGCACCGGCACTGGTGTGCTGGGCAAGCGGAAACTCGGCGAACCACATGAACGCGAGCATCAGCACCCCGGATGCGGCTGCGAGCCGGACCGCCACACCTGCGGTGAGAACGACACCGATGCCGAGCAGGCCGAGCATGAACAGCCAGTTCGCCCAGCCGGCACCGGCGATGGAGCGGAAGAAGGACTGGAACGGTCCGATCTCGACCGAGGAGAGGAATCCCTTCGTCGGCGATCCGCCGTTGATCCAGGCCCTGGCCGACGGCGTTGCGTAGTTCAGCCCGAAGGTCTTGTCGAGGAACGCCCAGAGGAACACGAACCCCGTGGCCACCCGCAGCACTGCGAGCGCCTGCGCTGCCGTCGACGTCATCATGGACCCGCGGACTTCAGCGATTTCCGGGTGAGTGGTCTCGGCGCGATCCGAACGATGGAGCGTCATGGCTCCTCCTTCTCGATGTCTGCTGTTGTGACATCTCAACCATCGCGGGTTGCGAGCTGCGCCGCCTGCGCCGAACTGCCCCTTTCGTAGGGACCAAAGTCATCCCGGCTGGGTGGC
>JBDUCV010000115.1:0-3664 GCA_040003255.1 Actinomycetota bacterium | reverse complement strand
ATCGAGTCGGCGTTCCCGTCCGAGGCGGGCGTGATGCTGCGCAACCTGGAGAACAAGGGCAATCCCTGGGGGTTGGCCGACAAGGGCCGCGAGGAGTGGGCCGACGGGTTGGACTTCGACGTCCGCCGCGCCATCCCGGGCGAGAAGCTCGGCGCAGAAGTCGAATACTTGTTCTGGGTCGGCTGCGCCGGGGCATTGGAGGACCGGGCCCGCAAGGTAAGTCGTGCCTTTGCCGAGCTGCTGCACGTCGCGGGTGTCGAATTCGCGATCCTCGGCGCAGGCGAGACCTGCTCGGGTGATCCGGCCCGCCGGATCGGAAACGAATTCCTGTTCCAGATGCTGGCCATGCAGAACGTCGAGACGCTCGACTCGATCACCCGCGCCGCGCCGCTGAAGATCGTGGCCACCTGCCCGCACTGCTTCAACACGCTGGCCAACGAGTACCCGCAACTGGGCGGCCATTTCGACGTGGTGCATCACACCCAGCTGCTCGGTCGGTTGGTGGCGCAAGGACGACTCACCCCGATCGAGCCCGTGGACAAGAAAGTCACGTATCACGACCCGTGTTACCTCGGCCGGCACAACAAGGTGTACACGCCACCACGCGAGGTGCTCGGTGCCATTCCGGAGCTGCGGGCGCAGGAGATGCACCGCTGCAAGGATCGCGGCTTCTGCTGCGGCGCGGGCGGTGCTCGGTTCTGGATGGAGGAAAAGATCGGCAAGCGGATCAACGTCGAGCGCACCGACGAGGCGCTGGGCCTGGATCCCGATCTGATCTCCACCGCCTGCCCGTTCTGCATGGTCATGCTGTCCGACGCGGTCACCGCCAAACAGGCCGAGGGCACCGCCCGCGAGGACGTCGCGGTGCTCGATGTCGCGCAAATCCTGCAGCGCTCCCTGCGCTGAATCCCGCGTGCCGGCTGCCTGGCGCGCACCGCTGTGCCCCGCGGTGGGCCTTCGCCCCGATCGGCTTTGCCCCGCGGTGACACGCCAGGGACGTCCTGCAGCGTGCTGCCGCGGGGCAAAGCGACCCGGCGGGGCACCTGCAGTGTGCTGCCACGAACCAGGCCGGGGGACGGCAGCGCGGTCGGGCCAAGAGCGGGCACGCGAACAGCTCAGCCGCGTACGATTTCGCGGATGGAGGCCCGCGACGTCGTCGACTACGCCCTGCAGCGGCGGGCCCGACTCACCGAGCTCGCCTCCGGACGCGTACCCCGCGTCGAGGTATGCGACGCCGACCCCTACCTGCAGTCGGCGGCCCGCCATTACGGAGCGCTGACTTCGCACCATTGCCCGGTGTGCAGCAAGGCCCGACTGACCCACGTCCATTACGTCTACGGCGATGCACTAGGCCGCATCGCCGGGCAGGCCAAGTCCATCGCCGAGTTGCGCGGCATGGACGCTGCCTTCGAAGCGTTCCGGGTGTACCTGGTTGAGGTCTGCGCGGCATGCGGCTGGAACCAGCTGGTGCGTTCGTTCGTCTTGGGACGCGAGCGCCACGAGTTCGATAGCGTCGCCGAAGGATTCGGCGTGTGAGCGAAGGAATACGACGGACGTGACGGAAAGCGCGCCACGATCCGGCGCAGGCGCCAAGCGGCGCCCCATCGAGAGTCACCTGCCGCAAAGCTGGCAGCGTCGCCGCCAACGCAAACGGGCGAGGCTAGCCGCGATGTCGCGCTCCAAACGTATCTGGCGCCGTGTCGGACTGATCGCCACCTGGTTTCTGGGTCTCGTCGCGCTGCTGATGGTCAGCGCGGTCGTGCTGTTCTACACGTTGAGCGACGTGCCGCGACCCGAAGACCTGCCGATGCCGCAGGTCGCCACCGTGCAGTTCGCCGACGGCTCGACGATGGCGCGCATCGGCAGCGTCGACCGCACCGTCGTCCCGCTGTCGAAGGTGCCCGAGTCCGTGCGCTGGGCGGTGCTCGCCACAGAGGACCGCAACTTCTACACCGAGCCCGGCGTCTCGATCAAGGGGACGTTGCGCGCGGCCATCAACGACCTCACCGGCGGTGACGCCCAAGGTGGATCGGGCATCACCCAGCAGTACGTCAAGAATGCCTATCTCAACTCTGAGCGCACCCTGTCTCGCAAGCTCAAGGAGCTGGCCATCGCGGTCAAGTTGGCGCGCAACTACAGCAAGAATCAGATCCTCGAGTGGTATCTGAACACGGTCTACTTCGGCCGCAGCGCGTACGGCATCGAGTCAGCCGCCGAGCAGTACTTCGGCACGTCGGTCGACAAGTTGTCGGCGGCGCAAGGTGCTCTACTCGCCGCGCTGCTGCGTTCGCCGAACTACTACGACCCGGCCGAGAACCTCGACGCGGCGAAGAGGCGATGGCATTACGTGATCGACGCCATGGTGGCCACTGGCCACCTGGGCGCCGAACAGGCTGCGACGACCGTGTTTCCCAAGACGATCCCACCCAAGGACGACAGCCTTGGGAGTGGCACCGGCCCCACCGGGCTCATCGTGCGCGCGGTCAAGCAGGAACTCGCCACTGACGGCATCGACCCGTCGATGATCAACACAGGGGGATTGCGGATCCAGACCACCATCGACAAGAGTGCGCAGGCCGCCGCGGTCGCCGCGGTGCACCAGACGTTCACCGACCTGCAACCGTGGCAGCGCAACATCAAACCCGGGCTGGTCGCCGTCGACCCGCGAACGGGCGGCATCATCGCGTCCTACGGCGGCTCGAATGGCACCGGCTTCGACTACGCCATGCAAGGTTGGCGACCGCCTGGCTCGTCGTTCAAGCCTTATACGTTGGCCACCGCGCTGACCCAGAACGTCACCAAGCAGACCGCCCGGCCACTCGCCATCAACTCGGTCGTGGACGGCAGCAGTCCGCAAATCATCGGCGGCACGTTGATCGCGAACGACCCATCCGACAAGCAGTACAGCGGGCCGCAGACGGTCGTGAACGCGATGAAGTACTCGCTGAACACGGTGTTCGACAGGATGGCGTACGACGTCGGCCCGGCGAACGTGGCCAGGACGGCGCACGCCGCCGGCATCGCGAAAACCCGGGGGCCCGACGGTCCGCCGACGTTGCAGGATGCGAATGGCACCACGACGTTCGGCATCGGCATCGGCGACTACCCGGTGCGCCCGGTCGATCAGGCCGTGGGATTCGCGACGTTCGCCAATGGCGGTACCGCGCACACCCCGCACCTGGTGCAGAAGGTCACCGACGCCCAAGGCTCGGTCCTGTTCGAGAACGCGAACGTCGGCAGCAGGGCGTTCGATCCGCGGGTCGCCAACGACGTCACAATGACGCTCGAGCCAGTTGCCGCATGGTCTGGCGTGGCGCTCGCGAATGGCCGGCCGTCTGCGTCGAAGACCGGGACCGCGGGCATCGAGACCGGACCCGATGCGGGCGCGAACAGCGATGCGTGGATGGTTGGCTTCACCCCGCAGGTGAGCACCGCGGTGTGGGTCGGCAGCGGCAGAACCACTGCCATCCTCAACGCCGACAAGCAGCCCGAGTACGGCAGGGACCTGCCAGGCCGGGCGTGGAAATCCTTCATGGACAGCTACCTGACGGGCAAGCCGGCCAGCCCGCTGCCATCCACCCAACAGATCACCAATGGTGTCAGCACACCCAAGCCCACGCCGAGCGCGACATCGCCGACGCCGACCGCCCCGCCGACGACCGCC
>JBDUCV010000061.1:0-12384 GCA_040003255.1 Actinomycetota bacterium | reverse complement strand
TTGGGCGGTGAGGTCTTGTTGATCGGTGGAGCATCGGGCGTACCCGACGAGCAGTCCGCTCATGGCGCACCTCCAACAGGTCGGCCCGGCCAAGCCGCTTCATCGATTACTGCAGCCGTTTATCTCAGGCAGTCCCTGGACGCCACGGGGGAGCAGCTGGCGATCAGCCGCCGGCGGTCAGCGTGCCGCAAGATCGCCGCTACCGGGTTGCCACCGAGAAGGCCCGGTCGGTCAGGCGAGTAAGCGCACCCAGACGCCCGCGCCGAGAGGCGCCAACGTTCGCCCCATTGAGACGGGCTCATGCGCGGTTCAGAGAATATGGTGCAGGTCCTGCCGCTGCTGCAGCCTGACCGTGCGGCGCTCGTCCTCTGCCAGCCACCCGAGAACCACGGCAGCCATTACCGGAACGACGGTGATCATGCCGGCGGTCCACATCAGCACGCCCCCGGTGTGCTGGTCGGCGAGCGCGGAATACCCGCGGTCGCGCGCTGCAGTGACGTAGTACGGGTAGAACGGCGAGCTTGTCATCGTCAGCGCCACGCCGATGAGCGCCATCGCCGTCATAGCGAGGAAGAGGTACAGCAGTCGCGCTGGGTGGCCAAGCCGCATCGGGCGTGGATCGCCCCCGAGCACCGACATCCAGAACAGTGCCGCGGTGAACAGGTAGGCGAGGTGCTCGAGAGCGTGCAGGCCCTGGTGCGCCACCGCCGCGTCATAGATCCCCGGCAGATGCGAGCCGCAGAGGACAACGAGGAACGTCGCCAAGGCGAACGACGGCGAGAACGCAACTCGACCCGCGGGGCTGCGCAGTAACGCCGTGGTCGTGCGTCGCCGATGCTCGGCGGAAAGCGCTAGGACGAGCACGGTGACCGGCGTCCCGAGTACGAGCAGCGGCGCCGCGACGAGGATCAGCATCGTGTGTTGCAGCATGTGCAGCGAGAAGCGCTCGTCCGCGCCGTCGTCGAGCGGACCGGAGAGCGCGGCCGCCAGCACCACGAGCCCCAGCGCGAAGCAGGCGATGCGAGCCGGGGGCACGAGATGCGGGCCGCGCCGCAGCCAGATCAGCCGAACCGCTGCGGTGTAGCCGAGGGCGACAGCCGTGAGCGAGAAAGGGACGGACGCTGTCGCGATCATCAGGACAAGCTGTGGGCGACGGCCAGCTCGTTGCGCTCACGCCGTTCGTCCGAGCGCTTGAGCCGGAGTTCGAACACCGCTCCCCCGCCCTCGCGATTGCGGGCGGTGGCGGTGCCGCCGTGCATCTCGACGATCGGCCGCACGATGGAGAGGCCGAGCCCAAAACCGCTCGTGCTGCTTCCGTGATCCGCTCCGTGAGTGAAGCGCTCGAAGATCGAGTCGAGCATCTCCGGTGGAATGCCCGGGCCGTCGTCGCTGATCTCGACCACCGCGTCACCGTGCTCGCGGCGCACCGACAAGTCGATGGCGCCGCCTTCGCCGGTCGCCTTGACGGCGTTTTCGATCAACGTATCCAACGCGAGCGTCAGCCGTTCGGGGTCGGCGAGCACGGTGACGTTGTCGCGCCGGTTCACGTTCCATCGCCGGGGTACGGGGCTCCATCGCCGCACCGCGTCGTCAATGAGATGTCCGAGTTCGGTCGGTTCCACGTTCAGCGCGGTCGGCGCGCCCACGGTCACGAGCAGCAACAGCCGGTCAGCCAGCCGACGCAACCGGTTGATCTCGTCGACGACGACACCCGCGTCGCCGCGTACCGAGGGGTCGTCGGCCGTAATCTGCAGCATCTCCGCGTGCGCGAGCGCGACGGTGATCGGGCTGCGCAGCGCGTGAGCCGCGTTCTGCACGAAGAGCCGCTCGCGCTCGAGTATCTGGGCGTTCTCCTCCGACAGCTTCTCGAGTTGGGCGATCGCCGCCCGGCGCCAAGTGGTGTGCAGCATCATCGCAAGGAACATGCCGAACATCAGCGGAACTTCGTACACCTCGTCCGCCGGCATGCTGCCGTCGGCCCATGCATCCGTGAGCACCAAACCCGTCGAGACAGCGACCGCTCCGGCAAGCACCCAGGTCAGCCGGTTCGACCAGGCGCGGAATCCGTAGAGGACGGTGAAGCCCACCCAGATGAAGTGGAACGGAATGCTGATCCAGTCCTGGTTGCCCTTCATCCAGAGGAGGTTGGCTAGCGCCCAGAGGCCCCAGCACAGCTCCCAGTTGTAACGCCGCAGGAATGAGCTCCGCACGTCAGGCGACACGGTAGCCCTCGCCGCGGACGGTCTCGACCACTTCCTCGCCGAGTCGGGCACGCAGCCGCCGGACGTACACGTCGACGACGTTCGAGGATTCGTCGGGCACGTACCCCCACACCTGCGACAGCAGATGCCGCTTGGTCACAACCTGACCGGCGTGACTGACTAGCTCGCACAACAACTCGAACTCGCGCTCGGCCAGTTGGACCCGCCGCGACCCGGCAGTGACGCAGTGGCTGACAAGATCGAGGGTCAGCCTACCGTGGGTTAGCTTCGTCTGACAGTGCCGGGACGAGGAGCGCAGCCGGGCGCGCACCCGAGCGCGGAGCTCCTCGATGTGGAACGGTTTTGCGAGGTAGTCGTCGGCGCCGAGGTTGAGCCCCCGGATCTTTGCCGATACATCCGTCAGACAGGAAAGTACGAGCACGGCCTGATCCGGATTCAGCCGCTTGATCTCGGGCAGCAGGCTGAAGCCATCACTACCCGGCATCAAGAGGTCGAGGATCACCAGGTCGTAGCCGCGTGCCGACAGCATTGCCGCGGCGGCTGTCGCGTCGGCGGCACCCTGGGTCTCGATCCCCTCGAACTGCAGTGCACGTTGCACCACCGAGCGGATGCGCGCTTCGTCGTCGACGACGAGGACGGTGTGGACGCCTGCGTCGCGCCTTGGAAGCGACGTCTCGACGGCGGGGTCCAGGCATGTCATAGGCGCAAGCTACGCCGACGCTGAACGACTGGTGGGTACACGCTGTACACATCCTGTACGCACGGTGTACACAGAGGGCCCTTTTCGTCCCTTATGACCGGATTTAGTGGACTCCCCGATGACGGGTTCGTCATCTGACCGCATCCTCGGCACCGGATTTCTATGCTCGGCGGTGTGCGCCGGATGCTCGTCTCGCGATGGCTGGTCATACATGCGGTGGCGGTGTGTCTCGTCGTGCTTTTCGTCGCGCTCGGCTGGTGGCAGCTGCACCGCGCCGAGGGCGGCAACATGCCCAGCTACGGCTATGCCCTGGAGTGGCCGAGCTTCGCACTACTGGTCATCGGGTTCTGGGTGAAGCTGGTCCGCGACGAAGCGCGCGGCACGAGCGACCCCGCGCCGGGCGCGCACTCCTTTGGGACTTCCGCCCCGGCCGAGCGACGCGGCGCTCGAGCGGGCATGCCGGATGCCGACGCGGAAGAGTTGGACGCCTACAACCGCTACCTCGCGGCGCGAGCCGGGCAGCGGAACCGCGGCTCAGACGGTCACGGGTCCAGCTGAGCCACGCCCCCGACGAGTGCCCCGGCCAGCGCGACCCACACGTAACCCCGCGAATCCACCACCGGCCACCACGGCGCACTGCCCGCAGGCAGCCGCCGCGTGCTTACACGGCCGCTACCGGCTTGCACCGCATACATCGTCCGCCCCCCGTTGCGACCCACCCATAGCCGGCCGTCATGGGACACGGCAATTCCGTAATCGCCGGCCGCCGGCAACACGATCCTGCGAAGTCTGCCGGATGACGGCGTCAGCCCGTACAACGAGCCCTGGATCGAGGTGAACCACACGGTGCCGTCCGGGGCCACCGCAACGGCGGGGATGTTCGGCCGGCCCGGCACGGCGTACTCGCGGATCCGCCTCGTCATGGGGTCCAACACGCCCACCTTCCCGGCCCCAAACTCGGTGAACCACACCCGGCCGTCCGGCGCCAGCATGAAGCCGATCAGCCCGACGATGCGCTGGGCGAATCCGGTCGTGGTCATGACTCGGCGCCGGCCGGCGGATCGATGGGCAGGGCCACCAGCACTCTGACGGTGTCGGCGAACGATCTACTCCCGCACCGCCACCCGGCAGCTGACCACGGTCTCGTCGACACCGCTCGTCCGGGCAGTGACTTCGACCGTCCAGATCCCTCCGGTCGTCATGGTGAACGAGCCGTAGACATAGTGGTGCCCGACCCCGACGTCGACGAGCACCGGAATGTCCACGCGGTCCATGCCGAGCGCAGCCTTCGAGATGGTCAGCGTCCATTGCCGCACCTTGATTCGACGGCCGTCGGGGCGGGTCGCGTCGAGGTAGATGTACTGGACGCCGACCACTGCGGGGTCCACCTTCAGGTGGATCACGACGTCGCCGCGCCGCACCGTTGCGACGTAGGCGCCGTGCCGCGTTATGACCGGCTGCATCGGCGCTGCCTGGGGTGCTGTGGGTTCGGCGGAGCGTCCTGGCGCAGCCTCGATGAGCATGGCTGCGACACCGACGGCGGCCGTGGCAAGCAGGCTCTCGGCTACGACCGCACGGCGCAGCCGGCGCACGTCCGCTCGGGATGGGTCAATTTGCGGCGGGGCGTGGGGCGCTCGGGTCGCGTACCACCGCTGCACCCACCGCCGTGAATAGCCCGCGACTGCCAGGACGACGGCGAGCAGCGCCGTCTTCGCCAACAGCAACTGCCCGTACGCCGTATCGACCAGCCGCGACCAGCCGTCCAACTCCAGCAGCGCCTGCACGATCCCGCTAACGATCAGCGCCAGCACGGATACCATCGCGACCAGCGACCAACGAGGCAGCGCCGCGCGCAACTCCCGCGCTCCGGCCACGGGCAGTACGGCTATCGCCAGCACCAGCAGGCCGCCCACCCACACGGCTACAGCCGCCAAATGGATCACGTCGCTCGGCACCGAGATGGCGGGCGTCGTCGTCCCGGCGTGCCCGGAGTAGGCCCACGTGAGGGCGAGCGCCAGCCCCAGCGGCCCCGCGGATGCCGCGGCCCAGCGCGGATACCGAATGCCCGAACCACTGACTTCGAAGGCAGCGAGCAGCGGCGCGGCCAGGGCGAGCAGCGCGAGCCTGAGCAGATGAGCCGTGCCGAAGGACGTGTTGACGACCTGCTCGAAGCCCGCGCGGGTGATGCCCGACAGCGGCGTGCCGGCGGCATACGGAACTTGCAGCACGAGCTCGCCCCCGGACCCACACGTCACCACACCGAGCCCCAGCCAGGCGAGCACAACGACGCGCGATGGGGCGCCGCCTGCGCCTAGCACGAAGAGGAAGACGAGGCTGCCCGCCAGTAACACCAGCCCGATGAAGGCGGCGTAGCGGCACGCGGCGTAGACCGCGCTCACCGTCCGGTTCTCGGGCGCGGCGCGAGTCTCGGCCGGCGACGACGCGACCGCAGGGCGGTCACTGCGGGCCGCGGCCGCTGAACCTACGAAGAAGAAGAACCCGCCGGATATTGGGTGGCTGTCCGGCGACATCGCTCGGTAAGAGACCACATAGGTCCCGAGGCCCGCGCCAGGGCGAAGGGCGATCGTCAGGGTCCTTCCGCCGTCGCGCGTTGTGTGACCGGCAGACACCGGCGCACCTCCGGGGCCGAGCACCGTCAGCCGTCCGAGAGCAACATTGACCGGCTCGTCGAAGAACAGCGCGACGGTGGCCGGCTCGGAAGGGAGGCGCGCGCTCGCTCCAGGTTCGCTGCGCTGCAGCGTCGGGTGTGCCGACGCCGATTGCATGCCGAGCCAAACCGAGCCGACAAAGACGGCGAGGGTGAACGCCAGCCTACCCAGGGGGTTCGCCAATCGCGTCCCACGCCGTCTCGTAGTCACCGCTCGCTCCGGAGGCTCAGCCTCCACGGACCCTGGGGCACATCCCAAGCGTGTTAATCGATTCGTGACATTACTGCTCTGTCATCTAGCGCCCGCCGCTCCTCCGGGGCTCATAGCGTTCTGGCCGGCTGAGGATCACGAGTCTGACGACCGGAACGCGAGGACGACCGCATGGGCCGACGCGAGCGGGCACCGCGATGTGGGCGGTGGACGTATCGCGCAGCCCTGCAGATTCGCCTACGCCATGTGCGCGGATTCGTGATTCGGGGCGTGCTCATCGCGGGCACCCTGCTGACCCTGTCCTCGTGTTCGTGGCTTCCCTACGGCGGGGCGAGTTCGAAGGGACGGCTCGTCTACAGCTTGTACATCAAGACGGCCATCGTGGCGCTGATCGTCCTCGTCGGCGTCATCGCCACACTGGTCGTCGAGCTCATCGCCTTTCGCGAGCGTCGCGGCGACGACACCGAGCCGGTCCAAAACCATGGTCGGCCGGCCGTCTACGGCGGGTTCTTCCTCATTGGGTTGGTGCTGATCGCCGTGATGTTCCCATTCAGTGAGAGCACGCTCAGCAAGGTCAATGAGGTAGCCAAGCACCCGGATCTGCGTCTGACGATCACGGGTTCGCAGTTTCAGTGGGCGGCGACCTACGACGAGCAGCGCTTCACGGTTTCCGGGAAGACGTACAAGGAACCCTTGGACTTGGAGTTGCCGGTCGACAAGACGGTCGTCGTCCGGCTCAAGGCGACCGACGTGATGCATGGCTTCTACTTGCCGCAGTTCAACTTCTCGAAGAACGCTATCCCTGGAGTTACCAACACCTTCTCCTTCACCCCCGACCGGCTCGGCACCTATCGCGGACAGTGCACCCAACTGTGCGGTGTCGGCCACTACCAAATGGCCTTCGTTCTGAAGGTCGTGACCGAGAAGCAATTCGCGCAGTGGATGCACGGCCAGCAAGTCGAATCACGCGGCGCCAAATGTGGGCCGGAGTCGAACAACATCACACTGACCGCGAAGAGCGTTACCTGGAGCGCAAAGTGCCTCCGCGTGCACGCCAACCAACCGGTGACCGTGACGATGAAGAACGACGACAGCGGCATCAAGCACAACTTCTCCATCTACTCGGGTCCGGACGCGAGGAGCAACCTCTTCAGGGGACCGCTGTCGACCGGTCCGAACAGCACCGTGCTGCATGTACCGGCGCTGCCGGCAGGCACCTACTACTTCCAGTGCGACGTGCACGGCCAGGCCATGTCCGGCACGTACCTGTCAACGGGCTAAGGCCGTGCCAGCGATGATAAGGACCATGGAATGACTGCGACCAAGGAAGAGGTTCTGCCGGAACGGCCCGCGCTCCGGCACGGACCGTTGCTCGAGTGGTTGACCACTACCGATCACAAAAAGATCGGCACGATGTACCTCCTCAACTCGTTCTTGTTTTTCGTCATCGGCGGCGGCTTGGCGCTGACGATGCGCACGCAACTGTCGCGTCCCAACAACCACGTCGTGTCGACGGACTTCTACAACCAGGCTGTGTCCATCCACGGCACGCTGATGATCTTCCTGGTCATCTTCCCGTTCCTGTCCGGGTTCGGTAATTACTTCGTGCCGCTGCAAATCGGCGCGCTCGACATGGCGTTCCCGCGAATCAACGCGCTGTCCTTCTGGCTACTGCCGGTGGGCGGCTTCACCGTCGCGGCCGGGTTCTTCGTTCCCGGTGGAGCGGCGGCCGCCGGCTGGACCAACTACGTTCCGCTCTCAGCGCAGCAGCCCGGAGCAGGTGAGGACCTGTGGTTGCTGGGCCTGCTCATCGTGGGCGTCTCGTCCATCCTCGGCGCGATCAATTTCATCGTCACCATCCTGCGGATGCGCGCTCCCGGCATGAGCATGCTGCGGATGCCGATCTTCTGCTGGTCGACGCTTGCCACCTCGCTGCTCGTAGTACAGGCGACACCTGTGCTGACGTCCGGCCTGATGATGCTTCTGGCCGACCGCAACTTCGGCACCACGTTCTTCGATCCGAGCAAGGGCGGCGCCGTCTCGTACTGGCTGAACACCTTCTGGTTCTTCGGTCACCCCGAGGTGTACATGCTCATCCTCGGTGCGTGGGGCATCGTCTCGGAGATCATCCCGGTGTTCTCCGGAAAGCCGCTGTACGGGTACAAGGGCGTAATCATCGCCTTCACGATGATAACGGGGCTGTCCTTCTCGGTGTGGGCACACCACATGTTCACCACCGGGTTGGTGCCTAACCTGTCGTTCTTCGCCGCCACGACCGAGCTGATCTCCGTGCCCACCGGTGTGCTGTTCTTCAACTGGCTGGCGACGATGTGGGGCGGCCGAATTCGCCTCGAACCGCCGATGGTGTTCGCTTTGGGATTTATTGCCATGTTCCTGATCGGCGGCATCGATGGTGTATGGATGGCGCAGCCGGCGATGGACTACTCGATCCACGACACGTACTGGGTCGTGGCGCATATCCACTACGTGCTCTTCGGCGGCGCCCTCTTCGGGATCATGGCCGGGCTCTATTACTGGTTCCCGAAGATCACCGGTCGCAAACTGGACAAAACGCTGGGCTATTGGCACTTCGGTCTGCAGTTCGTCGGTTTCAACGTCACGTTCTTCCCCATGCACATGCTCGGCCTCCAGGGCATGCCGCGCCGAGTCGCGATATACGGGACGGACACTGGTTGGGGTCCGCTGAACCTGCTGGCCACCATCGGCGCCTACCTGATCGGCCTGTCAATCATGATCTTGGTACTGAACGTCGCGGTCACCCTGTTGAAGCCGCGCACCGAGCCGGCCGACCCGTGGGGCGGCAACAATCTGGAGTGGGCGACCACGTCGCCGCCGCCTGCCTACAACTTCGACGAGCTACCGCCGATTCGCTCCTCCCGCCCGGTCTACGACCAGCGCAAGGCGGTCGCGGCAATGGCGGCCACTGCCGCCGACGGAGCAGCGCAGCAATGACTAATCATGCGCTGGCGGTCGAGCGGCGAGCCGTGCAGCAAACGAGCAACGCGGTGCTGGGCATGCTGCTTTTCGTCGTCTCCGAGGCGATGTTCTTCATGGGGTTCATCGCGGTTTATTTCACCGCGTACGCGTCGGCGAACGTGTGGCCGCCGCGGCCCGTCCCCATCGCGTCGATTGGGCTGCCCACCGCAGCCGTCGTCGTGCTGATCTTCAGCGCCGCAACCATAGCGATAGCCGGGCGGGTAGGTCGGCGGCGTGAACACCGCCTGATCGTGCGCTGGACCGGTGCGACGCTCGTCCTCGCGGTCGTGTCCGCGGTGCTGCTCGGGCTCAGCTACCGAGGACTGGGAATCCACGCCAACAGCGACATCTACGGATCGCTGTTCTGGGTGCTGTCCCTCGTCGCGCTCGCTCACGTCATCGGCGGCATCGTGTTCATCGTCCTAGTTCTCATCCAGGCAATCGCCGGCGAATTGCAGATTCGGCAGGATCCGTTGCGGGCGGCGTCCATCTACTGGAACTTCGTCGCCGCGATGGGCATCGCCCTCTATGGGCTTTTCTATCTCGCCAACGTAGGCGCCACATGAAGCTGACCGGTCGCACCGCTTTCGGCGGAACACTATTCTTCCTTGTCGCCGGCCTCCTTTATGCGATGACCGGCAATTTTGTCAACGGCTTCCCGCTGCTGATGGTGGCTGCGATCGGTGTCGCGCTGCTCGGCGGTCACATCTATCTTGCGGTGCGGCGCGCCGAGCAGTCGGTCGCGGAAGGGCACGAGCTGGAAGAGGAAGTCGAACCGCACATCGGCGGGACGATCTGGCCGTTCGGATATGCCCTATCCGCCGTCGGCATCGTCCTCGGCTTCCTGGTGTACGAACCGCTCTACGTCATCGGCGGGCTGCTGTTCCTCGCCGCGAGCGCCGGCTGGTTCGAGGACGTGCGCCACCAATGGCGGCACGCCGACGAGGAGCCGCCGGAGCCCGGCCCGCCGTTGGGCCCGGACACCACACCGATGGCCGGCGGTGGGATCTTGTGATGCAGGTGCACAGCCGGTACGACGTGTGCTTCCGCTGCCGTAAGGCCGTGCCCTACGGGGAGTCAGTGTGTCGCGAATGCAACCCGGCCAGGCTGCCGGCCCCGAGCCCGGCGCAGTACCACGCAACGGTGTTCCTCTCGATTCTCATCGCGCTGGGACTCATCGCGCTCATCGTGTTGCTGACCTGACGTCACCAACGACGGCAGGCGAAGAAGGGAGACGGATATGACAGTGAAGAAAACGCTGCTCAGAACTGCAGCGGTGGCACTAATCGTGAGTTTGATCCTCGCCGGGTGCGCCAAGGGCCGCTCCAGCAAGAACGGCCAGAGCACGTCGAACAACGCCAACACCGGGCAGGCAGCCAATTACACCCCGAAGACGCGACAGGTCAGCATGTTCGCGGTCCCGGAGTGGATCGGCGAGATGGCCGAGATACCGCAGTACAAGGACTTCGCTCCGAAGGACTTCAAGAAGGGCGGCCTCAACGACGGCAACGAGGTCTTCAGCTGGCAACCGCAGATGATGGCATCCTGCGTGGGCGACACGATCGAGCTGTCGATCGGCAACCCCGGTCCTGACGATCACACGTTCACGCTGCCCGACTTCTCGGTCAACACGCCAGTCCCCTCCTTCAAGGTGACCAGCGTGTCGATCAAAACGACGAAGCCTGGCATCTACGACTACTACTGCACCATCGCCGCGCACACGAAGTACATGCACGGGACGTTGCTGGTCTTCGCCCAGAAAGATTCAATGTGCGGCATGTCGTGACCGGTACCCCGCAGGCCGCAGGCCTGGTCACCGGTCGCTGGTGCGGCGATCCGCGCCCCCGATTGGCAGGCTTCGTCGCGCGGCTGCGGGCGTACCTTTCACTCACCAAACCGCGCATCGTCGAGCTGCTACTAGTTACGACACTGCCGACGATGGTGCTGGCGCGGCGGGGCCTGCCTTCCCTCGCGCTCATGGCGGCCACGCTCGCCGGCGGGGCGTTGGCTGCAGGCAGCGCCAACACGATCAACTGCTACCTGGACAGGGATATCGACCGGGTCATGGGCCGGACGGCGCAGCGGCCGCTGGCTCGTGGCGACATCCGCCCGGCGAACGCGTTGCTGTTCGGTGCCGCACTCGCCGCCGCTGGGACCGCGTTGCTGGGCTTGGAAGTCAACTGGCTGGCCGCGGCACTGGCCGACGGCGCCATCGCCTTCTACGTGTTCGTGTACACCCTCGGCCTGAAGCGCCGCTCGCCGTCGAACATCGTGATCGGCGGTGCCGCCGGCTGCTTCCCGGTGCTGGTCGGCTGGGACGCGGTGACCGGCACAGTCGCGCTACCGGCGGTGCTGCTGTTCGCCGTAATCTTCCTATGGACACCGCCGCATTTTTGGTCGCTGGCAATGCGGTTCAGTGCCGACTACGCGGCGGCCGGCGTGCCCATGCTGCCCGTCGTCGCCAGCACCGACGTAGTGGCTCGCCGCATCCTCGGCTACTCCTACGCGATGGTGGCCGCGACGCTGGCATTGGCACCGTTCGTGGGGTGGGCCTATGGCGCAGCCGCGGCGCTGCTCGGCGCGACCTTCCTGCTAGAGGCGCACCGGCTGTTGGCCCGGGCCTGCCGCGGCGAGCCGCCCGCCTCACTCCGGTTGTTCCACGCCTCCATCAACTACCTGACCTTGCTATTCGTCGCAGTGGCGGTGGGTCCTTTCCTGCCATGAACCGGCTCGCAGCCGCGGCGCGCCGGCACCCAGGCTTGAGCTTCGTCGCCGTGCCGTGCACGGTGCTCGTGCTCGCTCTCCTCGCACTCTGGCCCACGCCGCACCCCACACATAACCTGGCCAGGACGGCGGGGGCCGATGTCGCGGTGGTTGCGCAGAACCGGCCCGCGCCTGACTTTTCTCGGCCGCTCCTCTCCGGCGCCGGCGATGTAACTCTGCGGCAGATGCACGGCAACGTGCTGGTGGTCAACTTCTGGGCGTCATGGTGTGCTGCCTGCCGCAACGAGGTACCGCAGTTGGCGGCGCTGGCGCGGCAGCAGCGCGACGTCGTGTTTCTCGGCGTGGACGAGCAGGACACCCGCTCCGCTGGGCAAGCATTCATCCGCCGGTTCCGCCCGGGCTATCGCAGCGTGTCCGACCCCGGCGGCAGCCTGCTGCGAGCGTTCCGGTCGATAGGCGTGCCAAGCACATTCATCGTCGATCGCAACGGTCAGATCCGGTACCAAGCCCTCGGCACCGTCTCCGCGGCGGCATTAAGTCACGCCGTCGCCCAGCTCGCTCATTGACACTCGCCGGCGACACCGTGGAGCGACTGGGAAGAGGGCTGCTCGGCAGGCCGCCGCTCGCGGTGGGCAAGCACATCCGGCAGCGGGCCATCACTAAGCCCCGGTCCAACGCGACCTCCAGCTTCCGGAAATCTCCTTTCCGACCAGGGGTTGAGGTACTCGACGCCGGTGCGTTCGAAGTCGCGGGTGTTCCTGGTGACGACGGTCAGGCCACGCGCAAGCGCGGTGCCCGCGATCAGCGCGTCGTGCTGGGGCGCTTGGTCTGGTACGTGCAGCGATGCGACGCGGCGGGCGGC
>JBDUCV010000114.1:0-3679 GCA_040003255.1 Actinomycetota bacterium | reverse complement strand
GGTGCCTTGGCCAGCTTCTTCGCGCCGCTGGCAAGGGCCTTGAACTCGGCCCCAGCTCGGAAGGCTGGCACCGAGGTCTTCTTGACCCGAACCGTGGCGCCGGTGGCGGGGTTACGAGCGGTGCGAGCCTTACGCTCGCGCTTCTCGAAGATGCCGAAGCCGGTCAATGCGACCTGCTCGCCCTTGACGACGTGGGCATAGATGTTGTCGAGGACGGCCTCGAGCGCTGCCGCGGCGCGCTTCTTGTCGCCGTCGAGTCGTGCGGCGAGGGACTCGACGAATTGAGCCTTGTTGACCTTGGGCACGTGTCCTCCCGGACCTCGCTGCTACTCGGCCACGGTGGCCGACTCCCTCGTCACCGTAGAACGTCCTGCGCCTCACACCAACGAAATCCGCCTGTGTCGCGGCACTTTTCTAGGACGCGGTGGGCAACCAGGACTTGCGAGTCGACTCATATGCAGCGATCTCGTCAACTTGCCGCATCGTCAGACCGATGTCGTCGAGACCTTCGAGCAACCGCCAACGCGTGTAGTCGTCCAAGGCGAACTCGGCTGTCTCGCCCCGCCACCGCACCTGCCGCTCGACGAGATCGACCGTCACTTCGGTCGACGGATCGTCCTGCACGTCGTCGAACAACCGCTTTACGACTTCGCTCTCGAGCACCACGGTGAGCAGGCCGGCGTTGAGCGAGTTGCCACGGAAGATGTCCCCGAATCGTGGCGAGATAACGACCTTGAATCCAAAGTCGAGCAACGCCCAAACGGCATGCTCGCGTGACGAGCCGGTGCCGAAGTCGGGACCGGCAACCAGGATCGACGCGCCGGTGAAGCGTTGTTGGTTCAACACGAAGTCCGGCTCGTTCGCGCGCCAGTCTCGGAACAGCCCGTCCTCGAACCCGGTCCGCGTCACCCGCTTGAGATAGACCGCCGGGATGATCTGGTCGGTGTCGACGTTGCTGCGCCGCAGCGGCACAGCGCGACCCACGTGCACGGTGAATGGCTCCATCACAGCAATCCCCTTTACAGATCGGCCGGACTGGCCAAGTGGCCGGTGACCGCGGTCGCGGCAGCGACCAGCGGCGACACCAGGTGAGTTCGGCCGCCCTTGCCTTGACGCCCCTCGAAGTTGCGGTTCGAGGTGGAGGCACTGCGTTCACCGGATGCGAGCTGGTCGGGATTCATGCCGAGGCACATCGAGCAGCCGGCTTGCCGCCACTCCGCACCGGCGGCGGTGAAGACCTGGTCGAGCCCCTCCGCCTCGGCCTGTGCCCGGACTCTCATGGACCCGGGAACGACCAGCATGCGGACGCCGTCGGCGACCCGGTGCCCCTTGATGATTCCGGCGACGGCGCGCAGATCCTCGATCCGGCCGTTGGTACAGGAACCGACGAAGACCGTGTCGACGCTGATCTCACGCAGCGGCGTCCCGGCGCGCAATCCCATGTATGCCAGTGCTTTTTCGGCAGCGACCCGATCCGCCTCGTGCTCGAACCGTGCCGGGTCGGGCACCGCGGCCGACAGCGGCGCGCCCTGACCGGGATTGGTGCCCCAGGTCACGAACGGGGTCAATGTGGTGGCGTCCAGTGTGATCTCGGCGTCGAAAGTCGCGTCGTCGTCGGTGCGCAGCGTCGTCCAGTACGCCACTGCGGCGTCCCACGCATCACCGTGCGGGGCGTGCGGGCGTCCGCGCAAGTAGTCGAACGTGGTCTCGTCCGGCGCGACCATGCCCGCGCGTGCCCCCCACTCGATGCTCATGTTGCAGACCGTCATCCGGCCTTCCATCGACATCGACTCGAACGTGCTGCCGCGGTACTCGACGATGTAGCCCTGTCCGCCGCCGGTGCCGGTTTGCACGATCACGGCCAGGATGACGTCCTTCGGCGTGACACCGGGCGGCAATTCCCCGTCAATGGTGACGGCCATAGTTTTCGGCCGGTCGAGCGGCAGCGTCTGGGTGGCGAGCACGTGCTCGACCTGGCTGGTGCCGATACCGAACGCGAGCGCACCGAAGGCGCCGTGCGTCGAGGTGTGCGAGTCGCCGCAGACGATCGTCATGCCAGGCTGGGTGATCCCGAGCTGTGGACCGATCACGTGGACGATGCCTTGATCCAGATCCCCCATCGGGTAGAGCCGGATGTCGAACTCGGCGCAGTTGCGACGCAGCGTCTCGACTTGGGTGCGGCTGACCGGATCAGCGATCGGGAGGTCGATGCCGATCGTCGGGACGTTGTGGTCCTCGGTGGCCAACGTGAGATCGGGACGCCGCACCTGCCGTCCCGCCAGCCGCAGTCCGTCGAAGGCCTGCGGACTGGTGACCTCGTGGACGAGGTGCATGTCGATGTAGAGCAGATCGGGCTCACCGGCGGCGCTCCGTACGACGTGCTCGTGCCAAAGCTTCTCGGCGAGGGTCGTGGCCATCGGTAGCCCTTCTTGCAATCTCACTATCTGAGACTCTAGTATCGAGGTGTGAGACAGCATAGCGGGATCGGCGTCCTTGACAAGGCCATCGCCGTCCTCGGCAGCGTCGCCACCGAGCCTCGTGCCCTGGCGGAACTCGTCACCTCCACCGGGCTACCCCGCGCGACGGCACACCGGCTGGCGGTCGCCCTGGAAGTACACCGCCTACTGGCGCGCGATCCCGAGGGCCGCTTCGTGCTCGGGGCCCGGCTGCGCGAGCTCAGCGCCGCGGCGCCGGACGACCTGGTGGCGAGGTCCGGGCCAGTGCTCGCCTGGGTGCGCGACGAGTGTGGCGAGAGCGCCCAGCTCTACCGGCGGGATGGACGGGTACGCGTGTGCATCGCAGCCGCCGAGCGGGCTGCGGGGCTGCGCACCACCGTGCCATTGGGGGCTCGGCTGCCACTGACAGCCGGCTCCGGCGCTCAGGTGCTATGTGCCTGGTTGGTGGGTCACGAGCTCGACGACGTGCTAGCCCACGCCAAGTTCACCGCACGGACGCTCGCCGAGGTGCGCCGACGTGGTTGGGCGCAATCGATCGCCCAGCGCGAGCCCGGCGTGGCCTCCGTGTCGGCGCCGGTGCGGTCGATCGAAGGTGATGTGCTCGCCGCGATCTCGATCTCGGGGCCGGTCGAGCGGCTCGGGCGCAGCCCGGGGCAACGCTTCGCGCCCGTCCTCGTCGCCGGCGCCCGTCGGCTCAGCAGGGCCTTGCGAACGACCTGACGCGCGACGCTGGTCGCCGAACCGCTCGAACGCGGGCGGCAGCCGGATGATTCAGGTTCCGGTTTCGTACTTGAACGACACCCGCAGTTTGGTCCGGAACGTGACGCCGCCTCCGTCATCGAGCTGCAGGTCCTGCTGAATGACCTCGGCGACCCGCAGGTCGCGCAGGGTGTGCCCCGCAGTACGCACCGCGGTCGTCGCCGCGTCCTCCCATGACTCGGTGCTCGTTCCGATGAGCTCGGTGACCCGGTAGACGCTCACAGCTGCCCTCCTGGCGAATTGCGCGTCGGACCCCGACGGTCCCCGACGCGATGGACAAGAACCCGATCAGCGAGTCCGGATCACGACCGATCGCGCGGCCTTGTCGTGGATGGTCTGGTTGCGCCGATCCCATAGCGGCCATAGGACGTTCAGCAAGCCACCGATCACTGTGATATTGACCCACCAACCGGCCAACCGGGGTGAGCCACTGCGCTGTCCGGGATCGCCGTAGCCGGAGCTGG
>JBDUCV010000060.1:0-12435 GCA_040003255.1 Actinomycetota bacterium | reverse complement strand
TGGGCGCCGCCACCGGTGCGGGCGGTGGACATCACGCCGGGATCGTTCTCAGCCCCGGTCTACGCCGACCGCGCGGTCGAACCGTCCGGTGCCGGCATCGATCCGGGCGATGCGCAGGTGCCGCCGCTGGTGCTCGAGCTGTCCGAGCAGCTGCAGAACGCGCCGCGCCACCTCGGCATCCACTCCGGGGGCATGGTGATCTGCGACCGTCCGGTGATCGAGGTCTGCCCGGTGGAGTGGGGCCGCATGGCTGATCGCACGGTGCTGCAGTGGGACAAGGACGACTGTGCGGCCAGCGGGCTAGTCAAGTTCGACCTGCTCGGGCTGGGGATGCTCTCGGCCCTGAAGTACTGCTTCGACTTCGTCGAGGCCGGCCACGGGGTGCGCTACGGCCTGCACGAGGTGCCGCCGGAGGACCCTCTGGTCTACGACATGTTGTGCGCGGCCGACACCGTCGGGGTGTTCCAGATCGAGTCCCGGGCGCAGATGTCGACGTTGCCCCGCCTCAAGCCGCGTTGCTTCTACGACCTGGTCATCGAGATCGCGCTGATCCGCCCCGGACCGATCCAGGGCGAGTCGGTGCATCCCTACATCCGCCGCCGCAACGGGCTGGACCCGATCACCTATCCGCACCCGAAGCTGGAGAAGGCGCTGGCCAAGACCCTCGGGGTGCCGCTGTTCCAGGAGCAGCTGATGCAGCTGGCCATCGACGCGGCCGGCTGCTCGCCGTCCGAGGCCGACCAGCTGCGCCGGGCGATGGGGTCCAAGCGCTCGGGGGAACGCATGGACGCCATGCGTGATCGGCTCTACGCCGGCATGGCCGCCAACGGGGTGACCGGGACGGTGGCCGACGAGGTCTACACCAAGATCCGCGCGTTCGCCGCGTTCGGCTTCGCCGAGAGCCACTCGATCAGCTTCGCGTTCCTGGTCTACGCGTCGTCGTGGCTGAAGCTCTACCACCCGGCCGCGTTCTGTGCGGCCCTGCTCAATGCCCAGCCGATGGGCTTCTACTCTCCGCAGACCCTCGTGCAGGACGCCAAGCGCCACGGGGTGGAGGTGCGCGGCCCGGACCTCAACGCCTCGCCGGCCCAGGCCGGCCTGGAGAAGCCGCTGCCCGGAGACGCCATGCGGGCCGGACCTGACCTGCCGGGCGGCACGGCACCGGACGGTACGGCCGGGCGGCGGGCTCAGCCGTCCTACACCGGCCCCGGCCCGGAACAACCGGCGGTGCGGCTCGGGCTGTCCAGCGTGCGCACGATCAGCCTCGAGCTGGCCCAGGCCATCGTCGCCGAGCGCGACGCCCACGGTCCCTACACCGCCATGGCCGAGCTGGTGCGCCGCACCGGCGTGAGCGCCGAGCAGGTCGAGGCGCTGGCCACCGCCGGCGCGTTCGACTGCCTCGACCTCACCCGACGCGGCGCGCTGTGGGCAGCCGAGCCGGTGGCCGCGCACCGTCCTGGTCAGCTGCCGGTGGAGACCGTCGACGAGCAGGCGCCGCCACCGTTGCCGGAAATGAGCGAGCCCGAGCAGCTGCTGGCCGACTACTGGGCCACCTCGATCACCCGCGACGCCTACCCCACCGCGTTGATCCGCGACCGGCTCGACGCGCTCGGGGTGACCACCTCGCTGGCGCTGCGCTCACTGCCCGACCGCACCCGGGTGGTGGTGGGCGGAATCGTCACCCACCGCCAACGCCCGGCCACCGCCCGTGGGATCATCTTCGTCAACCTCGAGGACGAGACCGGCATGTGCAACGTCATCTGCGACCCGGTGATCTGGGACCGGCACCGCCGGGTGGCCCGCGAGTCCGGCGGCCTGCTGATCCGCGGCATGCTCGAGCGGGTGGACGGTGTGGTCAACGTGGTCGCCGAACGCATCGACAAGCTGCATCTGGGCGTGCGGGCCAGCTCCCGCGACTTCCGCTGACGCCAGTTGGATCATCCACTCCTGCTCCGGCTTGGACGTGCGGGACTTCCTGACCGGATCGCCGGGGCGCTCGTCGTTCGGGTAGTCCCAGCGGTACACGAACGTCTTCGATACCGAGAACACGTCCCGTCGCACACGTCCGCGGTCCAGTGGTGCTCGACCGACCCTCGACCACGGACGTGAACGTGGACGCCGTCCAGTCCGTCGAGATCCCGCTCGCCGACCAGCCGACCGAGCACCAGGACACTGTGGCGCAGCCGATCGTCTGTACCCGCCATCCGGCGAGGCTGGCCGCGGACATTGCCGCGCAATTTCCTCATGCCGGTCGATGTACCGGATACCTGTCCGTCACCGGATTAACTTCACACTGATGGGCAGGTCGAGCTCTGTCCACGCCCGGTCGGCCGTGAGGACCTCGGCGGGGTCGCTCCGGACGGTCAGCGCGAGGCAGCACCGGTCACCGAGTGACAACGTGCGTCCTGCGGGTAACGCCCTTAGCGCGCCGGCCAACTCCGCGTCGACCTCGGTGAGCGGCTCGATGGTCACGCCGGCCGCGCCGAGCAGCTGCCGCAGTCGGCCGGCGTCGGCGCCCGCGTCGATCAGCTTGCCGACGACCTCGGCGAGGTTCGCGGTCCCGAGAATCGCTCCGGACAGTGCCTCGGCCACGACGTCCGCGCCCGGTTCATCATGGGCGAGCGCCAACACTGCCGACGCGTCGAGGACCGTCATTCGCCGGACACGGCAGCTGAGCGCCGCTCAGCGAGCAACTCTTCGACCAGGGAACGGGACGCCGGAGCCTCACGAGCGAGGCCACGCAGTTCTCCAAGGGCGTCCTGTTCGCGTTCAAGCACCAACCGACGCCCGCTCAGGTGAGCGTGCAGCCGGTCACCCGGCGTCAGGCCGAGCACCGCGCGCATCTCTGCCGGAATCACGAGACGTCCCTGTTGGCCGATCTGAAGCGTGGCATCCATGAGTCGAGTGTGCCACGGAGTGACTATCCGTGCCACGGAGCTGGCGGCCAGGCGACTGGCAGCGGTGACGGCACGGTCCAGACGGCGCTATTGGCTGAGGCAGGCCGTGACCGCGAGTTGCATCGCTCTCTCGGCGGTTTCGGGACTACCAGTCTGGGTGAGGAGCTGGTCATACGTTGCGAAACTTGTGAGCGCTACCGCCACTCCCACAACATCGGCCTGTGTTCCTGGCGTTGCCACCGGGGCGAGGATCGTGGCGAACTGGTCGGCTCGCCACTTTTCTCGCCGCCGCAGCCCCTCGGTGACGTCACGCTCGCCGGTTCCGGCCGCGAAGAGGCCCCTGGACAGGGTGTCCAACAATGGAGGATTCGAACGATGCTGGTTCAGATTTGCGGTCTACCCGGAGCAGGGAAGTCCACGCTCGCGTCCGCAATCGCCGACGCCACCGCGGTCGTGTCTCTGCGAGCGGACGCGATCGAGGCCGCGATGTGGAAGTACAACATCGCGCCTGAGCAGTCGGGCATCGCCTCGTACTCGATCATGCACGCCATCGCCGGACCGCATCTACGTCGCGGACAGACAGTCGTCGCGGATGCAGTCAGCAGCGTAGAAGCCGCCCGCGCCGGCTGGGCTCACACCGCTGCCGCCGCCGACGCCAAACTGCGTGTGATCGAGGTTGTTTGCCCAGACGCAGCCGAGCACCGGCGCCGCGTCGAGCGGCGCGACAACGACCTGCCCGGGTTCACCCTCCCCACGTGGGAACAGGTCGAGCGGGTCAGCCGCGAGTACGAACCGCGCGACGACGACCGCCTCGTCATCGACAGCACCCGAGCACTTGCCGGCACCGTCGCCGACGCACTCGCCTTCATCGACACCGGCATTCCCGCAGCGAACGTTGACCGGGCAGGCATCCCCGCCGAATGAGCTCGAGCTACGCCAGTCATTCACCGGACACGGCAGCTGCGCGCCGCTCGGCGAGCCAAAGGTGCCGCGCGGTAACCAGTTGTGCCGCTGAGCACCGGACACCCAGAGCCCGACAGCCCAATTACGCGTCGGCAAGCTTGCGGACGACCTTGGGGATGCGTCGAGGGGGGCTCGGTCTTGACAGCGCTAATTCGCACGGTGTCGCTCGCCGCAAGGGGAAATCTCAGTGACGCGGCGAAGCGACGCCGTCGACCCTCATGGATCAGGGTCGGATCGGGGACTGCTGCGGGCGATCAAGCCGACGCGACAACGGGCGTGCGTGCGCGGCAGGCGGCCGGTGATCAGTGGTTGCACGATCGGCGGCATGCCGCGCCACCGTTCTTCCCTCAACTCAGCGATCTCGAATCCCGACTGTGTCAGGGCGAGGGCCGTGTCGAGGTTGCAGTGACAGCCGTAGCCGAACGCGTGCCACGGGCGGTGCAGGCGGTCCTGCCACCGCATCAGCCGGGCCTCTCGCGCGCGGACGTGCTCGATCAGGAGCAGCTGACCGTCGGGCGCCAGCACTCGACTGATCTCCTGGAGGGTCATCACCACGTTGGAGACGGTGCACAACACGATCGTGCAAACGACGGTGTCGAATTCTCCGTCTGCGAAAGGGAGATGTTCGCCCGGCGCCTGAACGATCTCGACCGGGCGGTCGTCGCGTCGCGCCGCGCGGCGAAGCTGCCGGACCATCGGCGTTTCGGGATCGGTCAGGGTAAGGCTCGTCACGGCCGTCGGATACAGCGCCAGGTTCAGGCCGGTGCCGGCGCCGAGTTCGAGAGTTCGTCCTTTTGCGTCGGACAGGACCGTGCGGCGAATATCGCGCATGCCCTTGCGCTCGGCGAGAGCCACGAACGG
The DNA here is from genome assembly GCA_040003255.1 of Actinomycetota bacterium. Classification (GTDB taxonomy): domain Bacteria; phylum Actinomycetota; class Actinomycetes; order Mycobacteriales; family Jatrophihabitantaceae; genus JBDUCV01. The sequence goes on along the minus strand of JBDUCV010000060.1, from coordinate 7,714 downwards.
GTCATAAAGCAGGGCGAACAGTCGTCCGTAGAGGAGCATCCGCGTAGCGTTCCACTACGTCTGCGTGCCGGCCAGCGCGCCGACCAAACCCGTACTGCGCGCCCTGGAATGCCAGGTAGATCCTCGACCGCGGTGGGCGCCGGCAGCGCAACAAACGTCCCGCCTATCAGCTTCCGCCAGGGATTAGCACGGTCCAACTTAGATTTGCAGAATTTGAAAAATGTATATTCGCCGAGGTGCCGGGAAGAACTTAGCCCAACCTAGGCCACCTGACGGGAAATGATATTCCGTGGTCGCGACCTTATGTAGTGTTGTTGACGCGGTCGCTTATTCATTTCGCACAATCTCAGGAGTAGCAAAGGCGAGCCTGTCGACTTAGGCGATTCCACCGGAACCGCTAAGACCGCGATGGACACCGTGAGGGTAAGCCTCCTCCCTCGGGGCATTCCGCCTCCGCGCTGACCCGTCAGCAGGGACGGCACGCCGGTGCCGGACGGGCTACGGGGCCAACCTCAGGCTCAGCCGACCAGCTGACGGGCCAGCTCGGCGGCGCGATCCCGGGAGGCTTGGCGGCGCTGGAGCTCGCCGGCGTAGAGGACCCCGTAGGAGAACCCGTTCTCACCCGGACGGGTTCCGGCCGAACGCCCGAGCCGCAACAGCAGCTCAGCGGCCACCACGCTGTCCTGATGCTCCCCCAAAGCGTCCTGCAGGGCGGTGTAGCGGGTGATCAACCGTTCTGCCTTCGCCTCACCAATCACGGGCACCGCCAGCTCAGCGGCGTAGCGCGCGCGCTTGCCGGCCTTGCGCGCGGCGTGCAGAGCGTGGTCGTCGTCCGTCTCCAGCGCAGTGGTCAGCCGCCGGGCGAGCTTGCGTTCGGCGCGGGCCACCAGCCGGGCGATGTGCTTCGGCTTCTTCGCCGCATCCTCGGTGAACGGCGGTTCGGTGATCCAACGATCGAGCTCGTCAAGCAGCGCGAGATAGCGGCGGCCGTTCAACGCCCGACCGAGCGCCTCGCCGTGCCGGGCCGACTCGGAGAGCAGATGCTCGTCGATGTCGGCGCCAACTCGACCGAGGCGGGTCGCGTCGGGCAGCTCGGACAAGGCGGTGCTCATCCGGGCGCGCAACACGGCTCGGTCGCGCACCTCGCCGAGGGTGGCGGCGTACCAGCGCAGCTCGGCGTCGAGGGCGGCGGCTTGGTCGGCGTCGAAGAGGGACCCGAACGTGCGCAGCGTGCTGCGCGACCGCCGGATACCCACGCGGGTCGGGTGGACGACGTCCGCGCCGCGGCGCAGCCCGAGGTCTCCGGCGATCACCGCGTCGCGCTGTTGGGCGAGATAGGCCAGCACGACCGAGCCGGCACTCTGGCCGCCGTTGTCGGACGACCCTGCCTCTGCGGACGACCCCGCGGACCCCGCCGACCCGGCCGACCCGGCCGACCCGGATGACCCGGATGACCCTGAGCCATCCGTCGGCCCTAATCCGTCGGCCGAGGCCAGCGCGCGGGCGAGCTTGGAGGAGTGGCCGGCCGGTGTTGCCCCGGCGTCGCGCAGACGCCGGCCAATGACCGCCAACAACTCCTCCTCGCCCGCGCCGAGCTCGACCTCCACCTCGCGCCACTGCGACACTGCGGCCGAGTTCCCGCCGGCCGCGGCGCGGACCGTGTCGTCGGCCACCTCGACGAGCACCGTTGCGTCGGCATCGAGCAGCCGGTACGCACGGCGCTCGGTGTTGAGTACCGCGCTGCGGCGCACGGGTCGGCCCCGGCGCAGCCCGGTGGTCAGGTCCAGCAACTCGCGCGGCGGCCGGCGGGCCTCGTCGGACGGCAGCCGGACTTCGGTCCGGGCGCCCTTGGCCGCGGGCAGCTTGGCGTGCCAGCCCTCGTCCGGTCCGCCATAACGCCGGCGCAACGTCACCCGGTTACGCAACAGGTCACCTTGGTCGGTGTCGAAGTAGACGTTGCGCAACCGGCGGGTATCGACCTCGACCGAACCGCGGTCCGGTACCAGGTCGGACAGGTCGGGCATCTGGAACGATCCGTCGACGTCGTACTTGTCCTCGCGTTCTATCTCCGCGGCCGCCACGGCTGACATTCTGTCCGACGCGGGTGAGACGAAGGAATCGCCTCAGCGGCGGCTGTGGCGGCGCTCGTCGTCGGCCTCGATGAGGCGGTTGAGCGTCTGCTGCACGCGGCTGGCCCGCGGCACGTTGACCAGACGTTCCTGGCCCTGCTCCCCGGCCGACTCGATGGTGAGCGTGCCCGCGCCGACCAGGCGGTCCAACAGGCTGAGGACGAAGCCTACGTCGTTGATGCGCACCAGCGGGATGTCGCGTCCGGTGTGGCGCAGGACGCCGCGGCGGATGATCACTCGGTCGGTGGTGAACACGTAGTGGGTGGTGCGCCACCGAATCCACGGTATGAACGTCAGCCAGCACAGGAGAAGGAAGGTCAGGAGCAGCACACCGAGCACCAGCCGACCGTGGGCCGTGCCGGTGGGCAGGAACGCGATGCCGATGCCGCTGGCTACGCAGAGAACCACCAGCCAGAGGGTGGCCGGTACAAGAGTCACCCAGTGCGGGTGCAGGTGTTCGACCACCTGCTCGTCGTCGGTGAGCACGTTCTCCGGGAACGCCATGGCCGTCTCCTCCCGCGGTCCCGTGCGAAGCTACCGCGCGGGTGCCCGCAGATGGATGACGTCGCCGGCCGACACCGCGACGTCGTCGGGGACGTCGCTTCCGCCGGGACGCACCACCAACGCGCCGTCGGCGGCAACGTCGATCGCCTGCCCGCGCAGCACTCCTCCGGTTCGCCGGACCTCGACCAACTGCCCGAGCGTCGCGCACACCGCGCGGTACTCCTCCCGCGCTCCGCTGCGGTCGGCGTCGCCCCCAGCCCTGACGAACGCCCGGTAGCGGGCCGCCCATTCGTCGAGCACATCCACCAGCAGGTCGGCCGTCGCGGGCACGGCCCGGTTGAGCAGGCGCAGGGACGTGGCCGCCGGACCGGGCAGCTCGCCGCGGTCCTGGTCGACGTTCAGCCCGATCCCGATCACCGCGGCCGGCCCGCCGGCCTGCACGAGGATGCCGGCCAGCTTGCCCGGTGACGTTCCCGCCAGCAGATCGTTGGGCCACTTGAGACGCACGGTCGACGCATCGTCGCTGACGGCGGCCACCGCCGCCCGCAGAGCCAGGCCGGTCAGAAGAGGCAGCCACGACCACGCCGCCCGCGGCACGGCGGGACGCACGACGAATGAGAAGGTGAGCGCGCTGCCGGCCGGCGCGATCCACCGGCGGTCCAGCCGACCCCGCCCGGCGCTCTGGTGACGGGCGAGCAGCACCGTGCCCTCACCCGCACCCGTCGCAGCCGCGCTCAGCAGGTCGGCGTTGGTCGACGTGGTCTCCTCCACAACGTCCACCGCGGTGACGAACCGGCCGGGACCCAGGAGTCGATCGCGCAACTCGGCTACGGCGCCGGCGTTGAACGGGCGTCGAATCGGACGGCTGCCGCGGGGTTCGTCTCGATCGGCATGGTCCACGGCGGGGCAGCCTAATCAGGGGCCAATTTCGCGGCGCCGGTCCGCCGCCGAGCGGGAGATAGAGTCCGCCAGCATGAGCGCCGCCGACCAGGTCCCCGCTGAATCGCGCGTCGACAAGCACAGCACGGCGGGCAAGCTGGCCGACCTCGACCGCCGTTACGACGAGGCGGTGCACGCCGGCTCGGCCCGTCAGGTGGACAAGCAGCACGCCCGGGGCAAGAAGACCGCGCGCGAACGGGTGGCTCTGCTGCTCGACGAGGGCTCGTTCACCGAGGTCGATGAGCTGGCCCGCCACCGCTCGACCACGTTCGGCATGCAGAAGAACCGGCCCTACGGCGATGGAGTGATCACCGGCTTCGGCACGGTCGACGGTCGCCCGGTGTGCGTGTTCAGCCAGGACGTCACCGTGTTCGGCGGCAGTTTGGGTCAGGTGTACGGCGAGAAGATCGTCAAGATCCAGGACCTCGCGCTCAAGACCGGCTGCCCGCTCATCGGCATCAACGAAGGCGGCGGCGCGCGGATCCAGGAAGGCGTGGTCTCCCTCGGTCTCTACGGCGAGATCTTCCGCCGCAACGTGCTGGCCTCGGGCGTCATCCCGCAGATCTCGCTGATCATGGGGGCCGCCGCCGGCGGGCACGTCTACTCCCCCGCGTTGACCGACTTCATCGTCATGGTCGACCAGACGTCGCAGATGTTCATCACCGGTCCCGACGTGGTCAAGACCGTCACCGGTGAGGACGTCACCCTGGAGGAACTCGGCGGCGCGCGCACCCACAACACCGACAGCGGCAACGCCCACTACTTAGCCGCCGATGAGCAGGACGCCATCGACTACGTCAAGGCGCTGCTGTCGTATCTACCGAGCAACAACCTCGATCCCGCCCCGGTGTACGACACGGACGTCGACGTGGAGATGGGCGAGGAGGACCTGTTCCTCGACACGTTCATCCCTGACTCGCCGAACCAGCCCTACGACATGCACGAAATCGTCGAGCACCTGCTGGACGACGGTGAGTTCTGCGAGGTGCACGCGCTGTTCGCGCCGAACATCATCGTCGGATTCGGGCGCATCGAGGGCCATTCGATCGGGGTCGTGGCCAACCAACCGACCCGCTTCGCCGGCTGCCTCGACATCGACGCATCGGAGAAGGCCGCTCGCTTCGTGCGCACCTGCGACGCCTTCAACATCCCGGTGCTGACCCTCGTCGACGTGCCCGGGTTCCTGCCCGGCGTGGACCAGGAGCACAACGGGATAATCCGCCGCGGGGCCAAGTTGATCTACGCCTACGCCGAGGCCACCGTCCCGCAGATCACCGTGATCACCCGCAAGGCGTTCGGCGGCGCCTACGACGTCATGGGCTCCAAGCATCTGGGGGCCGACCTGAATTTCGCCTGGCCCACCGCGCAGATTGCGGTGATGGGCGCGCAGGGTGCCGTCAACATCCTGTACCGGCGGGAGCTGGCCAAGGCGTCCGATCCGGAAACCCGGCGCATCGAGCTGACCGAGGACTACGAGGACACGCTGGTCAACCCCTACGTCGCGGCCGAACGGGGCTACATCGACGCGGTTCTGCGCCCGGCCCACACCCGCGGCCACGTCATCAAGGCGCTGCGTATGTTGCGGACCAAGCGGGCCGAACTGCCGCCGAAGAAGCACGGCAACATCCCCCTGTAACGGCGATGGCGGTGCTGCGGTGATGACCTGTGGACCGCCGCACGGACCGCCGCCGCCAGAGGCGGTGCTCACGGCGTTCGGGCTACGAAGTTTGGCCCTGGCGCTACCGGGCGGCCAAGGCCGGTCGTGGCGAGTCGGGGAAACGGTGCTCAAGCCGTTCGACGGGCAACCGATCGAGCTGGACGACCTCGCCGCGCTGCTGGCGCGCGTTGAGCAGCGGGCCGATCTGCGGGTGTCGCCACCACGTCGGGCGCGGGACGGGTCGTGGGTTGCGGACGGGTGGAGCGCCTGGCGCCATGAACCTGGTCGGCCGGTGCCCGGGTCCTGGGTGCACATCGTCGACGTCGGCCGGCATCTACACGAGGCGCTGCGCGACGAGCCGGATCTCCCGTGGCGGGCGGCCCGCACCGACTCCTGGGCCGTCGCCGACCGCATGGCGTGGGGCGAGCTGGATATCCCGTTCCTAGGGCCGCGCCTCGCCGGATTGCTGGCCGCCCGCCGACCGGTCGCCGGCCGCGCGCAGTTGGCGCGCGCAGATCTCACCGGCAACGTGCTGTTCGACGAGCACCTCCCGCCAGTCGTAATCGACTTCTCCCTTTACTGGCGGCCGCCGGAGTACGCCTCGGCCGTGGTGGTGGCCGACGCCCTGGTCTTTGAGGAAGCCGGCCCGGAAGTGATCAGGCTGCTCGGCGACCAGCCGGACGACGGGCAGTACCTGCTGCGGGCGCTGCTGTTCCGGGCGGTGACCGCTCGCCTGCGCGGCGAGACGGACGAGATCGTCGAGCGGGCCTACGGGTCAGCCGCCGATGCGGTACTGAGCCGCTTGCGACGCGACGGTGCGCGGACCGGGTCCTAGAGTCGATCCGTGCGCACACCGGCGACTGAAAAAAACGACCAGACGCCGGCGAACGCGACGCCGACGGACGAGGCGGCGCAGCCGCTACGGGTCGTGCGGGGGGCCCCGACGGACGAGGAACTCGCGGCGATCACCGCCCTGGTGGCCATCGGCGTGGTCCAGAAGTTGGCCCAGCCGTCCCGGATCCCGCGCAGCCGGTGGGCCGATCCGGCCCGTGCCAAGGAACATCCCGTCCGTGCCCAGCCGGGCGGATGGGTCGCGTCCGGTCGCCGACTTACTTAGCTGGTTTGGTCTGGCGCCACTCATTGGCGCGTCGGCCGTGCGCGTCTTCGTCGGCGGTCGGTTGAATACGTCGGGTTCGGGTCGTTGCGGTCTTGGCCCGCCGCACCATTCGAGGATCGCTCGCTCGGTGGAGCGCGGGAAGTCCTGGTCCGGCCGCGCCGGCGCCCAGGCCACCCAGATCGCCGCCGCCCTGCCCGCCGGGCTCGACCCGGCCGCGACCCTGACCGTGCACGGCCCGGCGAGCTCGAGCCGGCCCTGCTCGCAAAGGCGGTTGTCGACCGCATCGGGACGGATCCCGATCCCTTGGGGCGACTCCAGGGCGGCCACACCACATCACGGTGCGCCCCGCTCAGAAGCCGCCGGCAAGCAGCATCAACTCACTCACGAGCCGAACAAGCGCGCGCTGGCGGTGTACGCGGCAGCGGGCTATTAGCCCGACGGGTCGGTCCGTGAGTAGGACTTCAGGGGCACCTGGATACGAGAGCTTCGACTCGTCGCGCAGCTCTAACGCCCGCCCGCCACGGCTCCGCGCAGCAGCGTCCCGATGGCAAGGATCGTCGTGGGATTCAGCCTCGGTAGGCGTCACGGCGGTGATCGACGTCGAGTACGTAGACGGTCCGGTCGGCATTGTCGATGCGATAGCGGACGCGGTACTCACCTCGGCGAGCTCGCCACTGCCCGGTGAATGGCGGCCGCAGTGGGGCTCCGACGCGGCGCGGCTTGTCGGCCAATGGGCCGAACAGGAATGCGACGCAGGCAGCGGCGCCTGCTTCGGGAAGACGTTCAGCAAGCTGCCGTGCGGCGGTTCGGGTCACGACAACCCGGAAGCTCACTCAGCTGTTCCGGGACGTCGCCCGAGTAGTGCGCGGACCTCAGCCTCGTCCAAGACGTGTCCGCGCGTGATGTCCTGCTCGGAGCTAGCGACGCGTGACTGAGCGTCAGGGTCACGGAGCAACTCGATCGTCGCTTCGATCGACTCGAGGTCTTCGGCGGCGATCAGGACCACGTAGTCGCGTCCGTTCCGGGTGATCTGAACCCGCTCATGCGTTGCAGCGACCTCTTCGGCGATCTCGGAGAGGCGCGCCTTGACTTCCGACAACGGCAACGTGGCCATAGACCAGAATCATAGTCGATCTCCGGCATCTGCAAGCGCGGATCCGCCTCGTCGGCGCCGTGCTCGCCGAACAACACGACGAGTGGACCGAGAGCGCCGCTACATCGGCCTCGACATACTCGCCAAGAGCCGCCTAACCGTGATCAACACCCCCGAGAACACCGACGAGGAGGTGACCATCCCGGCCATCACCGCATAAAGTCCAAACCAAGATCACGCGGGAGTCGGCTCACACACCACGCCGCGGGACGTGA
>JBDUCV010000059.1:0-12435 GCA_040003255.1 Actinomycetota bacterium | reverse complement strand
ACCGCCACCAGTTGGGTTTTCACCTCGTCGACGGTCGGATTGGTGAGTGCCGTGCCGTCGGAGAAGACCACTGTGGGGACGGTCTGGTTGCCGCCGTTGACGGTCATGACCAGGTCTGCGGCGTCCTGATCGGTCTCGATATTCACCTCGGCAAAGGCGATGCCAGCGCGGTCCAGCCCGGTCTTGAGCCGGGTGCAGTAACCGCACCAGGTGGTGGTATATATCCTGAGCATCGCGGTGCTTCCTCTTTCGTCGGGTTCACCAAAAACAACGTCAAGTTTAGGCGCTGGTATTCCGCCGGTGGGCAACGTGAGCGATCACCTGCGCGACGGTGCGCCGACCCGGTACGGCAAAGCGTCTGAGCACGCTGGCACGATCGTCTGGTGACTTCGCCCGAGGCCGTGTTGGACGGGCTAGACCCCGAGCAGCGGGCGGCCGCCGAGGTAGTCCGCGGACCGGTGTGCATCCTGGCGGGCGCTGGCACTGGCAAGACGCGAGCGATCACCCATCGCATCGCGTATGCGGTGCGGTCAGCGGCGGTACCGGCGGGACAGCTGCTCGCTGTCACGTTCACGGCGCGGGCGGCCGGCGAGCTGCGCACCCGGCTGCGCCGGCTCGGGGCCGATGGGGTGCAGGCGCGCACCTTCCACGCCGCAGCTTTACGACAGCTGTCCTATTTCGCGCCTCGCGTAATCGGCGGCGAGCTGCCCCAGGTCGTCGACAACCCGCTGCGTCTTGTCGCCAACGCCGCGGCCCGTGCTCGATTGCGCTCCGACCGCGCCGAGCTGCGCGACCTGGCCAGCGAGATCGAGTGGGCGAAAGCCGTGCTCGCCACGCCTGAGGACTACCCGGCACGGGCCGCGGCCGCGGCGCGACAGCCTCCGGTCACCCCGTCCACCGTCGCGCAGGTTTATGCCGAGTACGAAGCGGCCAAGCGACGCAGCGGGCAGCTCGATTTCGCAGACTTGTTGCTGATCATGGCCGGAGCGATCGAGGATTACGCCGACGTCGCTGAGCAGGTGCGTTCGCGATACCGGCACTTCGTCGTCGATGAATACCAGGACGTGTCGCCGCTGCAACAACGACTGCTCGACGCGTGGCTGGGCGGTCGCGACGACCTGTGTGTGGTAGGCGACGCCAACCAGACCATCTACTCCTTCGCTGGCGCCACCCCGCAGCACCTGCTCGGCTTCACCACGCGGTTCCCGGGTGCGGTCGTGGTGCGCCTCGAGCGCGACTACCGATCGACCCCCCAGGTGGTCACGCTCGCCAACCGGCTGGTCGCCGCCGGACGGCCGAACGGGCACGGCGCGCGGCTGACGCTCGTCGGTCAGCGTGCCGACGGCCCCGAGCCGACGTTTCGCGAGTTCGACGACGAACCGGCCGAAGCCGCCGCCGTCGCCGCGCAATGTCGGGCCATGATCGACGCCGGCACGCCCGCCGCCGAAATCGCCGTCCTGTTCCGGATCAACGCCCAATCCGAGGTCTATGAGCAGGCGCTGTCGACGGTCGCGGTGCCCTATGTCCTTCGCGGTGGCGAACGATTCTTCGATCGCCCCGAGATCCGCGAGGCGCGGCTGCTGCTGCGCGGCGCGGCCCGCTCGCAGGCGGACGAGCAGCCGCTCCCGGACGCGGTGCGGGCAGTCCTCGCCAGCGTCGGCTGGCATTCCGATTCGCCCGCCCCGGGCGGTGCGGCGCGGGAGCGATGGGAATCGCTGGCTGCACTCGTCAGCCTTGCCGAGGACGTACGCGCGCTTGACGCACGCGCGCAGCTGCCCGAGCTGGTCGCCGAACTCGATCAGCGTTCCGCGGCCCAACATGCGCCCACCGTGCAGGGCGTCACGCTGGCCTCACTGCACTCGGCGAAGGGCCTGGAATGGGACGCGGTGTTCCTCGTCGGGCTGACCGATACCACCATTCCGATCCAGCACGCGACGACCGAGGAACAGGTCGCCGAGGAACGCCGGCTGCTCTACGTCGGCATTACCCGGGCGCGCCAACAGGTCGCGCTGTCTTGGGCGCTGGCCCGCAGCCCTGGCCAGCGGCGCGGGCGACGACCGAGCCGGTTCCTCGACGCTCTGCGCCCAGCGGGCGAGGTGGTCCCGCCCCGTCCGAAGAAGAAGTCGGGCACGCCCGAGGCCGAGGACGCCGCCCTGTTCGCCCGGCTGCGCAGCTGGCGAAAGCGGCAGGCGGACGGGCAGGGTGTCCCCGCGTACGTGGTGTTTTCCGATGCGACCCTGGTGGCGATCGCCGACACGCGGCCGACGTCGCGGGCGTTGCTTGCCCGGCTGCCCGGCGTCGGGCCAACCAAACTCGATCGCTACGCCGAGCCGCTGCTGGCCGTCCTCGGTGGCGCCGAGCCCGATTCGGTGGCCGTCGTCGAGGTCGTCAAGTAGGTCCCCGGTTATCCGATTGCGAAGCCGTCCGGGCGTCCGTTAGCCTTCATGCACACGCACGGATGAGGCGCTTGAGCGCGCCCGGACGCGAGAGGAGGTGGCCAGGTGGTGATCAACACGATCACGACGGTGGCTGCCACGCGTCCGCACACCGGACGCCGGACGGCGCCGCTCGGCATCGGCTACCGGGGCATCGATCTGCCCATCTCGATGTGCAGCGGTAGCACGGTTTCAGCCGCCGCCGGCACCGTCACCCCGTTCGACCGCGATCGTGCGACCGGCTTCGCCGTCAAGCAGGCCAGTCCGCCTCGAGAGGTTCTGCGCTGATCACCCGATCAGCGAAGGCGCTTCTCGAGGCCGCGGCTCCCCACAAGGGAACCGCGGCCTCATTCTTTTTCCGCCGTCCACGAGATGAAAGCACCGAAGGAGGTGACCCGACGTGTTCACCAGCTGCCCGAGCGAGCCACTCTCGTTCGCCAGCGGGGCGCCGACGATCGGGACGCTGGACCCGATTTCGAGGCTATGCCCCGACGACCTGCCCTGCCGGGTGCAAGACCCGGACCTCTGGTTCGCCGAGACCCCATCCGAACTCGAGCGCGCCAAGACGCTATGTGCCGATTGCCCGGCGCGGATCGCCTGCCTCGCAGGCGCAATCGACCGTCGGGAGCCGTGGGGCGTCTGGGGCGGCGAGATCTTTGAGCGGGGTCAGGTCATCGCGCGCAAGCGACCGCGTGGACGCCCGCGCAAGGCACACCGTGTGGTGGCGGCATGAGGGCCGCACCTAATCACCGAGTCAATTCTATCCATTCAGGCAAGGAGTACAACGATGTACACCATGTATGACGCGCTCGCCCGCGAGCGAATGCGTGAGGCTCGGCGCGACGCCGAGCAGTCGCGCGTCTCCCGCCAGCTGGTGGCCGCCCGGCGCGTTCGCCGGCGAACCGGGTTGGCCCACTCGGCCGCCGACTAACGCGGCTGGCCGTCTCATCACACATGACAGCGCGGCCGACTGGACAGGCTCCAGCGGTCGCGCTGTCATTGCGTGGTGGCTGTGCAAGCGTCGTGCTCGTTGTGTGGACGAGTGGCCGATCCGGAGGCCGACGGCGACCCCCCGTTGACCTGGTGCGTCGACATCGTCGAGGACCTCGACGGCCCGCGGACGAGGTGGGTCTGCGACATCTGCACCCGCCGCTACGTCCGCTCGATCGAGGCCAAACTCGATCAGAATTGGTGGTGACGCGAGGCGACCGACCAGTCAGGACGCTGCTGGCTCGGCAAAGCCGGGCTGCCACTGCTCGGCGAGCCGGCGGTAAGGCGCGGTGGCACCGAGCTGGCATAGCACGCCGAGCGAGCCGATCGTGACCCGGTGGATCAGCAGGTAGGACGGCGGCAGGTTCAGCAACCGTCCGACCCGCGCCTCCTCGCTGCGCAGATCACCGATCCGGGCCGCCTGGCTGCGCATCCAGCTTCGGGTGAAGGTGAACTCCTCGACAGTGAGCGGGTCGAGAATCGGCCGCAGATAGTCCAGAACCTGCGTCGGGTCGATCCGGACGCCCGGACGGATGAAGTTGTGCTCGTAAAGCTCGCGCATCAGCCCATCGGTGTCCCCATTGAGAGCGAGGCGGGTCATCCGGCCGAGCGGCACCGGCGTCCCGCCGGGCATCCGCGCCACGGCGCCGAAGTCGATCACACCGAGCCGGCCGTCGGCCAACAACCGGAAGTTGCCCGGGTGCGGATCGGCGTGCAACATTTCAGCTCGAATCGGCGCCGAGTAGTGCAGGAGCGCGAGTAGATAACCGACTCGGTCGCGTTGTGGCTGGGTGCCTTCGGTGATCACCCGCGACACCGGTGTGCCGTCGATCCACTCAGTGACGAGAACCTTCGGCGCGCTCGCGACCACCCGCGGCACGTTGATCTCGGCATCGCCCTCGTACGCGGCGGCAAATGCGCGCTGGGCGTCGGCTTCGAGTGAGTAGTCCAGCTCCTCGAGGACACGATCCTTCAGCTCGGCGAGCAGCGGCTTGATCTCCAAGCCGGGGGACAGCCGGCTGAATAGCCGGGCGAAGCGCGACATCTGGGTGAAGTCAGCGAGTATCGCCGGGCCGGCCCCCGGGTATTGGATCTTGACGGCGACGGCGCGCCCGTCGTTCCACACGGCGCGGTGAACCTGGCCGATGCTCGCGGCTGCCGCCGGGTGCTCGTCGAACGCGGCGAAGCGATCACGCCAGCGGCGGCCGAACTGCTCAGCGATTACGCGGTGCATTACGTCGGTGGGCATCGGCGGTGCGGCTTCTTGCAGCCGGGTGAGCGCGGCCCGATACGGGGCGGCATGCTCTTCGGGCAGGGCGGCCTCGAACACCGACAGCGCCTGGCCGAGCTTCATCGCCCCGCCCTTGAGTTCGCCCAGAACGGTGAACAGCTGTTCGGCGGTGCGTTGCTGCAGTTCGGCGGTGACCAATTCGGCCGAGCGACCGGCCAGTCGCTTGCCCAGGCCTAGTGTCGCCCGACCTGCGACCCCCAGCGGAAGCGAAGCCAGCCGGGCTGTCCGGGCCACCCGGCGCTGGGGAATGTCGCTCACGACGATCATTGTGCCGGGCGGCCAATGTCGGCGGCATAGGCGCCGCACGAGCAGTCCGCGTGCGGCGTCCAGCTACGCCGCCGGATACGCCAATCAGGCAGCTGAAGTTCCAAGGTGCCCTCGACGGTGGCCGGCTCGTCGCCGTCGAGCAGCGATAGTGCCTGCAGCGCCGCGACGCTGGCGACGATGGTGGCAAGGCCTACATCGGACGGGGCGGCGGGGCGTTGCGGCATCGCCAACTGCACGGCGAGCGCCGTCCACGCCAGATCGCGGTCGGCACGGTGGCGATCGGCGCAGCGCAGACAGCTCGTCAGGCCCGGGATCACCAGCGGGCCGACCACCCCACGGTCGGGGCCGGCCGAAGCCACCAGATGCGGGCAGCCGCGTCGGTGCAGGGCGGTTCGTACTTCGGGATCGACCGGTCCGTCGTCGGCAATGATCACCAGATCCGGACGGACGCCGAAGGGCAGTGCACTGGTGTCGCACTCCGGTGCGGCTCGGCGAATTGCCGCGCCGACGGCGAGGGTGAAGCGCTCGCCCTCATCGTTCGGGCAAACACCGCCGGGAGCGGCGTGCCCGAGCCGCGCTTCTCCCGTGCTGGTGACGGCCACCCGGCCCACTCCCGCGGCGCCGAGCAGCGGTGCCACCAGTCCGGCCACCCTAGTGCCGCCCTGCACGGTTACCGCTGCCTCGGCGCGGCGGGCAAGCTTCGCACCCGCTCGTTCTCCGAAACGGACTCGCAGCGCCGCCAGGTCGCCCGCCAACCGGGGCGCCTTGAGCGCCGCCGCACCAGCGGCCGATCGGCGGACCAGAAACCCGGCGGCGGCAAGTTCTGCCAACGCGGTCTCGAGCAGTGTGTCGGGCGCCGGTGCATCGTCGAGCTCACCGCGGCGTACCAGCCGGCTGACCGATGCCCGATCCAGGCCGTCGACCACAAGCCCGCGCACACCCAGCTCGACCTGGATGGTCTCGGCAGAGCGCCACAGCACCCGGGCTGAGGGATTGAGCATCAGCTCGGGTTCGAGTTGTCCGCCAGCGTCGGCTCCGGTCATCGGCTCACGGTGCCAGACCTGGCAGCTCAGCGTTGGAGGTTATCCACAGTTGAACCCGCGATCGCGGAGTGCTCATACGATACTGCGGACAGTCACCCTCAACTCGATGTCCACACCTGTGGACGAGGGTGTGGATGCGGTGCGGATAACCTGCAGTCGGACTGTGGACGAGACGTCATCCGAGCAGCGGCGCGGTGTGAACGCTCGGCTGTCTGGGTGCCGGTTACTGTGTAGCGGTGGCCGGAAGTAAGGATCCCGTTCCGGCAGACCCGGACAAGGTGGAGCGCGGTTTCGCGAACACCGAGGCCCTCGTCGAGGTCCGCCGTAGCCCGCGCCGTCGACGCACGGTATCGGCCTACCGCGACGGCGAACGGATTGTCATCCTAATCCCAGCGCAGTTCAGCCGGCCGGAAGAGGAACGCTGGGTGGATGACATGGTCACCCGGGTCACGAAGCGTGAGTCCCGAGAGCGCGGTCCGCGCCGAAGTGACACCGCGCTGTTGCGTCGCAGCCGGGAACTATCTGCCCGGTACCTCGCGGGACGGGCCGATCCGGCGAGCGTCCGCTGGGTCGACACGATGCGCAGCCGGTGGGCGTCGTGTACCCCCGCCGATCGGGCGATCCGGGTGTCGACCCGGCTTCGGGACGTGCCGTCCTGGGTGCTCGACTACGTGCTCGTGCACGAGCTTGCTCATCTGCTCAACGCCGCTCACGGGCCGCAATTCTGGGCACTTGTCGAGCGCTACCCACGCACCGAGCGGGCGCGTGGGTATCTCGACGGGGTGAGCGCGGCCGCCCACCTTCCGATCGTGGACGACCTGGCAGACGACCTCGTCGGCGAGCGCGCCGAGGGTTAGTCCTCGGTCTTCGGATCGTCCGAAGCCGTCGGTTGGTCCGCGACCGTCCCCGGCGTGCCACCGAGCCCGGCCATCGGATCGACGCCTACCTTGTCGGCGAAGCCGAGTGGATCGTCGAGATCGTCGGCGTCTGGCAACAGATCAGGATGAGCCCATACGCCGTCGCGTCCCTCGATGCCGTGCTTCTCAGTGACCGCCCACCACAGCGTCGCTGCCTCGCGCAGCCGGCGGGGACGCAACTCCAGCCCGACCAGGGTGGAGAACGTCTGCTCGGCGGGACCACCGGTGGCCCGACGGCGCCGCGATGCCTCGCGCAATGCCGATGCCCCCGGCATCCGGTCGCCCCCAGCGCCGGAGACGACCGTATCGACCCAGCCCTCGACCAGCGCGAGCAGCGTCTCCAGCCGACGCAGCGCCACGTGCTGCTCGGGCGTCTCTTCAGGCTCGAATAAGCCCCCGGACAACGCTTGCTGCATGCTCTCCGGATTCGCGGGGTCGATGTCGGCGAGGGCCCGTTCCAAGGCCGCCGTGTCGACCACGATGCCGCGGGCGTAGGCCTCGACGGTGTCCAGCAGACGCTGACGCAGCCAGGGGACGTGCCCGAACAGGCGGTGGTGTGCGGCCTCGCGCAGCGCGAGGTAGAGCCGAATCTCCTCCTCCGGCCGCTCTAAGCCCTCGCCGAAAAACGCGACGTTCTCGGGGAGCAGGACGGCGGTGCCCATGGGCCCCAGCGGCAGGCCGATGTCGGTGCTCGACACGACCTCCTGGGCTAGACCAGCCAGTCCCTGCCCGACCTGCGCGCCGAAGAGCAGGCCACCGAACTGGCTCATCATCCCCGCCATCGGCCCCAACTGGGCCTGCGCCTGCTCGGGAAGCGCTGAGGACATCGCCCCGACTACACGCGCGGCCAGCGGGTCGCACAGCGCCGCCCACACGGACTGGGTTCGTTCGATCCACTCGACGCGGGTCCAGGCTTCAATCGCGCGAACCCCGGACGGCAGCGTGGTGGTTTCGTCCAACCACAGGTCGGCGAGGCGCACTGCGTCGCTG
Source organism: Actinomycetota bacterium (assembly GCA_040003255.1). Taxonomy (GTDB): domain Bacteria; phylum Actinomycetota; class Actinomycetes; order Mycobacteriales; family Jatrophihabitantaceae; genus JBDUCV01. Next base: position 4,502 of record JBDUCV010000059.1, on the reverse strand, counting down.
ACCTGGGACAGGTCCTCCGGGCGAACCGGGCGGTGCTCGCCGGCGAGGGTCGAGATGGCGATCTGGCGGGCGAGGTCCCAGTTGACCGGGCCACCCGACCAGGACAGCAGCTTGCGCAGCTCGGCGAACAACGGGATCTTGGCGGTGATGTCGTCCGGGCCGCCCGACTCGCCGCCAGAATTGAAGCCGAAGGGCAGGTTGCTGCTCATCGCGCCGCACCCGCACCAGTGCGCTGCCGGTTGTTCATGCCATCCACGCTAGTGCTGACGAACGGCGCCCGCGCGTGGTGCCGGGCGCGTTGCGCCCAGGGTGAACGCGGGCATTGCTTGGATAGGGTGCACCGGTGAGCCGCCGAGTCCGCACCCTGCTCGTCGGCGGCATTGCCTTCGTCGTCCTGTTCCTCGTCGCAATGCTGGTGCCGGTGCCCTATGTGATCCTCAGCCCGGGTCCGACGCTGAACACCCTGGGCGCCGACGCGAGCGGGGCACAGATCATCGTGATCAAGGGCCGCGACACCAACAAGACGACCGGCAACCTGAATCTGACGACGGTCGGCATCAGCCGGCAGCGGGTCACCGCGTTCCAGGCACTGCGCGGCTGGCTTCAGACCGACCGGGTCGTCGTGCCCCGCTATTCGATCTATCCGCCGGGTCAGTCGCAGGAACAGGTCGACAAAGCCGACACCGAACAGTTCGTCGACTCGCAGAGCTCGGCGTCGGCCGCTGCGTTTTGCGAACTCGGCTACCCGAAAGGTCTCGGGGTGGTCGGCGTGCTCGATCACACCGGGGCGAAGGATGTGTTGCGACCGTTTGACCAGCTGATCAGCGTCGACGCACAGCCCGCGTCCAGCCAGGACGTGCTGGCAGCGATCCTCGCGACCCGGACCCCCGGTGAACGGGCCAGTGTCGTCATAGTCCGGCTGGGCGAACGCAAGACCGTGTCGGTCACCCTCAGCGACCCGGCCAGCGGTGCGAAGGGCGCCCGGCTCGGCATCACCGTCGGCGTCGAATGCTTCGCCCCGTTCGAGGTCGATCTGGGCCTGGCCGACCAGATCGGCGGCCCGTCGGCCGGGTTGATGTTCGCGCTCGGGATCATCGAGAAGGTCGGGCCCACCGACCTGACCAAGGGCAAGTTCATCGCCGGCACCGGCGCGATCACGCCCGAAGGGGTGGTGCGACCGATCGGTGGCATCGCGCTGAAGATGGTCGCCGCGCGCCGCGCCGGAGCGAGTGTGTTCCTGGCCCCGCAGGACAACTGCGCCGACGTCCGGGGCACGATTCCCGGCGGCCTGGACGTCATCAAGATCGGCTCGTTGCACGATGCTGTGACTGATCTAGCGGCGTACAACGACGGCAAGGCGGTTCCACATTGCTGACGCCGATGCGTCGGGAGCTGCCGGAACCCCTTCCGCGCTCGGTACGTTGACAAGCCGGGCGGCGTGCGCCGCTCACAAGCGAGGAGTTTGCCCGTGGCCATGCGGCCGTCGATTCCGGCCCTGATGCTGTCCCGTCGCGCGAAAATCGGTCTGGCCGTCGGCGGTGCGCTGATCGTCTTGCTGATCGTGTTCAGCTCGCTCGTGGACATTTACGTCGACTGGTTGTGGTTCGGTGAGGTGAAGTTCCGCAGCGTCTACACCTCGATCCTCACCACCCGGGCCGTGCTATTCGTGATCTTCGGCCTGGTGATGGCACTGCTCATCGGCGTCAACTTGGTGGTCGCCTATCTACTGCGCCCGCCGTTTCGACCGCTATCCGCGGAGCAGCAAAACCTCGAGCGGTACCGGGTCGTTCTCGAGCCGCGCAAGCGACTGGTGCTGGCCGGCGTCATGGCTATTGCCGGCCTGGCGGCTGGACTGGCCGCGCAGGGCAACTGGCGCACCTGGACGCTGTGGCGCTACGGCGGAAGTTTTGGCGTGAAGGATCCGCAGTTCAACCGCGACATCTCCTACTTCGCATGGGACTACCCGGTCTACCGGTTGCTCTTGGGTTTCGGCTTCACCGCGCTGTTCTTTGCCATCGTGTTCGCCGTCGGCGTGCATTACCTGTTCGGGGCCATCCGGTTGCAGACGCCGGGCCCGAAGATCACCCTGGCGGCCCGTCGGCACATAACGGTGTTGGTTTTCGCCTTCATCACCCTCAAGGCGGTTGCGTACTGGCTGGACCGCTACGGGCTGGTTTACTCCAACCGGGGCAAGGTCACCGGTGCGTCCTACACCGACGTGAACGCCTCGCTGCCGGCCAAGACCATCCTGTTCTGGATCGCGGTCATCATCGCGATCGGCGTGCTCGCCAGCATGTGGCTCAAGAGTGCGCAACTGCCCGCCATCGGGTTCGGCGTGCTGCTCGTGCTGAGCATCGTGATCAGCGGCATCTACCCCGCGATCGTCCAGCAGTTCTCGGTCAAGCCGAACGCGAGCGACAAGGAGGCGCCGTTCATCCGGCGAAACATCGTGGCGACGCGCGAGGCCTACGGAATCAAGACCGACAAGGACGGCGGGACGGTCACCTATCAGGACTATCAGGCGACGACCAACGCCGATCAGAGCGCGCTCAGCCAGGACTCGGCCACGATCTCCAATATCCGCATTCTCGACCCGAACATCATCGAGCCGACCTTCACCCAGCGTCAGCAGATCCGTAACCAGTATGGATTCCCCGAGAAGCTCGACATCGACCGTTACACCGTAGGTGGCTCGACGCGTGACTATGTCGTCGGCGTTCGCGAACTGAAGTCCAGCAACTTGCGCGATAACCAGACGAACTGGATCAACAAATACACGGTGTACACGCATGGCTATGGTTTTGCCGCGGCTCAGGCGAACAAGAGCGTCAAGAACAAGGAGGACTTCGCGCTCGGCGACATCCCTCCGACGGGATTCATCGACATCAAGCAGCCGCAGGTGTACTTCGGCGAACTCGGCACGGAGTACTCCGTCGTGGGCGCCGAGAACGCCAAGCGTGAATACGACGGCTCGGATCAGACGACCAGCTATGCAGGCAAGGGCGGGGTGTCGCTCGGCAACATCTTCAACAGGCTGGCTTTCGCCGTGCAGTACAAGCAGACGAACTTCTTGCTCAACGACGCGGTGAGCGCGCCCGGCGCAAAGATCATCTTCAACCGCGACCCGCGAGAACGGGTGATGAAAGTTGCGCCGTTCCTCAAGGTCGATGCCGATCCCTACCCGGCGGTGGTCGACGGGCACCTCGAATGGATCGTCGACGGCTACACGACGATGTCGAACTACCCCTACTCCGAGCAGCAGTCGTTGTCGTCGCTGACCAGCGACTCCCTGACGGCCCAGAACAAGACGGCCGCCCAGCCGGACGCCCAGATCAGTTACATCCGTAACTCGGTCAAGGCAACGGTCGACGCCTACGACGGAACGATCAAGCTCTACGCCTGGGACGACCAAGATCCGGTGTTGAAAGCGTGGCGCAGGGCGTTTCCGAACCTCGTGCAGGACAGGTCGCAAATCCCGGCCGAGGTGCTCGCGCATGTGCGCTATCCCGAGGACCTGTTCGAAGTCCAGCGTGAGCTGCTGGCGAAGTACCACGTCGACGACCCGGTGACCTTCTACAACGTCCGTGATCAGTGGACGGTGCCGACCGATCCCACCGCCACCGGTGACCAGCCGCCGTACTATTTGCTCGCCAACTCGCCCGGTGACGCCGGCGCGAAGTCGGAGTTTCAGCTCACTTCGCCGATGCGCGTCAACAACCGCGAGAACCTGGCGGCTTACATCAGTGTCAACAGCGACCCGGGGCCGGACTACGGCAAGATGACCGTGCTACGACTACCGAATACGTCGGCGATCCAAGGGCCGAGCCAGGTGTTTAGCCAGTTCAGCGGCGAGCCGGCCATTTCTCGAGATATCACTTTGCTCAACCAGGGCGGCTCGGAGATCCTGCACGGCAACCTGCTGACGCTGCCGGTGGGAAACACATTTCTCTACGTCGAGCCGCTCTACGTGCAGAAGTCGGGCGCTGGTGGATTCCCGCTGCTACAGGCGATTCTGGTCTATTACGGCGATCGGATCGGTTACGGCTCGAGCGTCGCCGACGCCTTGACGCATCTGAGCCCGGTGGGAACCGTGCCGCCGTTACGGACGACCGCCTCGGGCGAAGCCGTGCCCAGTACGACGAATCCCCCTCCGACATCGAGCTCGTCCGGCCGACCGTCTACGAGCGGGTCGACGACGACCGCACCGCCTGCGCCGTCCGGTAACCCGAGTCTCGACACGGTACTGACTCAGCTCAACGCCGCATTCGACCGGCTGCAGGCCGCCTACAAGACGGGCGACCTAGCCCAGATCGGAGCGGCAGAGGCCGACGTGCAGCGGCTGACCCAGCAGTACCTGCGATTGCGTAGCTCCGCGCCGCCGTCGGCTAGTCCAACGAGGTGATCGAGGCCGACTTGGAGGGCGGCAGGTCGGCAGCTAGACTGACACCACCGACGCGGGGTGGAGCAGCTCGGTAGCTCGCTGGGCTCATAACCCAGAGGTC
>JBDUCV010000058.1:0-12448 GCA_040003255.1 Actinomycetota bacterium | reverse complement strand
ACCGGTGGCGGAGGCCAGGTGACCGGTGGCGGAGGCCAGGTGACCGGTGGCGGAGGGGCTTTGCCCTCGTTGCCGGATCGCGAGCTACCGCGTGCGTCGCACCGTCGCCGCGGCGAGGGTGTCCACGTCGCCGTACTGGATACCCCGGTCTACGATCCGTCCGCTTTCCCTAACGTCAGCTACCACGACGACACACGACCCCACAGTGAGCCCCTGCCCTACGAGGCCGGTCATGCTGCCTTCATCGTCGGGTTGATCGCTCGAGAGGCGTCCGAGGCCCACGTGCACGTTTACCCGGTGCTTGATGCATATGCCACCGGATCGTCATGGGAGATCGCTAAGCGGATGGCGCGCCTACCCGAGGAGGTGAGCATCGCCAACCTCTCCTTCGGCTGCTACACGATCGATGACAAACCACCGTTGGTTCTCCAGCGAGCCATCGAAGTCCTCACCCCACGTGTGATCGTGATCGCCGCGGCCGGAAACCATCGCCAGCCGATGCGTCCGCGGCCATTCTGGCCAGCCGCGATGGACAACGTCGTCGCCGTCGGTGCACTCGACGGCGACCGCGAGGCAGACTTTAGCCCGCGGGCTCCGTGGGTCGGCGCCATGGCGCAGGGCGTTGACGTCATCAGCAACTACCTCAACGGTGAGGTCGACGTTGCCGGGACGGACGTCAAGTTTCACGGCTTCGCTCAATGGCAGGGCACGTCATTCGCCGCCGCAACGGTTAGCGGACAGGTTGCCGCGCATCTGGCGGGTCGCCAGAGCGGCTGGCGAGCGCGCGAGGTGCTGGCGGAGCTGATGGCCCGGGCCGACGGTGACGCCGGGGTGCGCCCGTCGAGGTTCCGTCCGAGACACGGTGGTTGAGTCTGCCGGGAAGTAGGTCATCGCATGCGGGACGATCCGACCGTCGTGGCCCTGGTGCTGCGCGCCAAGGACGGCGAGCAACGCGCTTGGGACGAGATCGTCGAGCGGTTCGCGCCACTTGTCTGGGGAATCTGCCGGCGGTTCCGGCTCTCCGACGTCGACGCCCACGACGTGGGCCAGAACGTCTGGCTGCGACTGGTCGAACACCTCGCGACCCTTCGCGAGCCCGCCGCGCTGCCGGGCTGGATCGCCACGACCACCCGGCGGGAGTGCATTCGCGCCCAGCGCACAGCATGGGATCACGAGCGCGAACAGCTCGAGCCCGACACCGACTTCACCGCCGACGAGGAGACCACCCAGCTGGATCAGCACTTGCTCGCCGCTGAACGCGACATGGCTCTGCGCGCCGCCTTTGCCGAACTTTCGGCCCGGTGCCAGCATCTACTCGGCCTGCTCATAAGGGATCCGCCACCGCCCTATGCCGCCATCAGCTCGTCCCTGCAGATGCCGATCGGCGCGATAGGTCCGAACCGCTCCCGATGCCTCGAAAAGCTGCGCCGAAGTCCGTCGCTTACCGCCTTCGTCGGGAGCCGTGTGGGCGCGGGGAGGTTAGGGACGTGACCGGACCCTGGATCGACGACGACCTCGAGCTGGTGGCCGCTCTCAAGGCCGCGCTGGCGCCGGTCCCCGATAGCTTCGTCCAGGCCGGCAAGGCGGCGTTCGCCTGGCACAACATCGACGCCGAACTCGCCGCGCTCACCTACGACTCCGCGTCCGATGCGCTCGCCGGCGTTGGGACTCGGGCCGAACCCGCGGCACTGCGCTGCCTGACCTTCGACACCAGCTCGATCACCATCGAGCTCGAGATCATCGATCGTGTACTGCACGGCCAGGTCGTCCCCGCGCAGACCGGCACGGTGGAGCTGCGCCATTCCGGCGGCGAGGTCACGACAGCGCAGATCGACGAGGCGGGCTACTTCAGCCTTGGCCCGCTGCCGGACGGCAGGTTCCGGCTCCACTGCCGCACGGACGACGTCAGCGTGCTCACCGACTGGATCACGATGTGAGTCGCTCGCGCCATTCGTGATCGAGCACGCTTCGCGTCCAGGGTCAGCCACGCACCGCTGCGACCAGGTGCGGGATCAGCGCCCGCAACGCCCGACCGCGATGGCTAATCGCGTCCTTGACGTGCGACTCGAGCTCGGCGCTCGTCTGATGCAGCGCATCAGGAACAAAGATCGGGTCGTAGCCAAAGCCGTTGCGCCCGCGCGGCTCGCGCACCAGCCGTCCGGGCATCCGTCCCTCGACTACCGCTTCTCGCCCGCCCGGCGTGACGAGCGCAGCCGCGCAGACAAACGTCGCCCCCAGCCGGTCGTCGGGGGTATCGGCGAGCTGATCGAGCAGCAGGCGCAGGTTCGCCGCGTCGTCACGCTCACGTCCGGACCACCGGGCCGAAAGCACTCCCGGCATGCCGTTGAGTGCATCAACGGCGAGGCCCGAATCGTCGGCGACGGTGATCAGACCTGTGCGGGCGACTGCCTCTCGGGCCTTGAGCAGCGCGTTATCGGCGAACGTCGCGCCACTCTCGGGCACCTCGTCGAACGGCGGTACCGCGTCGAGGCCGATGACCTCGACCTCGAGCAGTTGAGCGAGGATGCGTCGCAGCTCGACCAGCTTGTGCTCATTGCGAGTGGCCAGCAGGATGCGCGTCACCCGTCCAGCGCCGCCTTCTGCAGCGTGGTCAGCTGGGTACATCCGGCCACCGCGAGATCGAGCAGTGCGTCGAGTTCGTCGCGGCGGAACGGAGCGCCCTCGGCGGTTCCCTGCACCTCGACGAACTCCCCCGCGCCGGTGACCACGACGTTCATGTCGGTCTCGGCCCGCACGTCCTCCTCATACATCAGGTCGAGTCGAGGCTCGCCGTCGACCACGCCTACCGATACGGCCGCGAGTGAATTGACCAGCGCATCGGGGCGGGCGAGGGCGTTCTTGGCATCCAGCCAGCGCACCGCATCGGCCAGCGCGACGTAGGCACCGGTGATCGCCGCGGTACGCGTCCCGCCGTCGGCCTGCAGCACGTCGCAGTCGATCGAGACCGAATTCTCGCCCAGAGCCGATAGGTCGATAGCCGCCCGCAGCGCACGGCCGATCAGCCGGCTGATCTCGTGGGTGCGCCCTCCGATGCGGCCCTTCACCGCCTCGCGGTCGTTGCGGGTGAGCGTCGCCCGCGGCAGCATCGCGTACTCCGCGGTGACCCAACCCAGTCCACTGCCCTTGCGCCAACGCGGCACGCCCTGCACCACCGACGCGGCGCACAGCACCTTCGTCTCGCCGAACTCGATCAGCGCCGAACCCTCGGCGTAGGCCTGCCAGTTGCGGGTAATCGTGATCGCGCGCAGCTCGTCGGGTGCGCGGCCGTCGGGTCGGGACATACCGGGCAGCGTATCCGTTCAGCTGGCTGGCGCTCGGAGCCACCGCCTTGCAGTGGCTGGTGCTCGGAGCCACCGCTTTGCCCCGCCGTGACATGCTACGGACCCCCAACAGCGTGTCGTGGCGGGGCAAAGGCACGGCCCTGGACGTGCCCGGGCGGGGGCGATGATCTGAAACCATCCCTGGCATGCGCAGTGAGACGATCACCGTCCGGACCGGCGACCAGCCGCGGGTGCACGACCTAACCGGCGCCTGCGAGCGCTTCGTCACCGACAGCGGTGACGGCTTGCTCAACGTGTTTGCCCCGCACGCCACCGTGGGCATCGCGATCCTCGAGACTGGTGCCGGTAGCGACGGCGACTTGCTCACGCTGCTCGACGACCTGCTGCCCCGTGACGGCCGCTGGCAGCATCGGCACGGATCATCGGGCCACGGTCGTGATCACGTGCTACCGGCGTTGATCAGCCCGGCCGTCACTGTTCCCGTCCTCGCCGGCGAACTGCAACTGGGTACCTGGCAGTCGATCTGCCTGGTCGACACGAACCTCGACAATCCGCAGCGGACGGTCCGGCTGAGCTTCGTGGCCGGTTAGGTCTGGCCGGTGCCCAGCCCTTGGGGCTCGTCCACTGGGCGATCTTCCCGGGTCCGGCACGCCGGGGCGCCGCTCAAATCTTGATCACCGCGGCGGGCTGGGCCGCACTGACCGCACCGGAAAAAACGGCCGACGCTTCTGCGACGGCGACCTCGCGCGATCCCCACGGCGGAACGTGGGTGACCAAGAGCCGGTCCACCCCGGCGCGGGCAGCATGCTCCCCCGCCTGCCGGCCGGTCAGGTGCAGGTTCGGGACGTATGGGTCGTTGGGGCCGAACGTCGCCTCGCAGAGCAGCACATCTGCGTGGTGGGCGAGCGAGACGAGCGCGTCGCTCTCACCGGTGTCGCCGGAATAGACCAGCGTCCGATCGTCCGTGGCCAGCCGGATGGCATAGGCGGGCACCGGATGATTCACGGCGACGAACGACACCGCGAACGGGCCGAGCTCACCATTCGCCGGCGTGCTGAAGTCGAACACCTCATGCAGCCCCGTCTTGCGGGCGAGCGGGTCGATCGCTGCCTCGATCCGGCCCCGGGTGCCCGAGGGGCCGATGACCGGGATCTTCGTCGACCGTCGCACCGGCCCATACCGGAGCGCCACGTGGTAGCCGGTCAGGTCGAGGCAATGGTCGGGATGCAGATGCGACAGCACGATCGCGTCGACCTCGTGCAGCGCGACGAGGGTCTGCAGCGGCCCGAGTGCGCCACTGCCCAGATCGAGCACCACCCGGTAGCCATCGGACTCGACGAGATAGCCCGACGCCGCGGAGTCTGGGCCAGGCAGGCTGCCGGAGCAACCCAGCACGGTGAGTTTCATGCAACGCCCCCGACGGACGCGCCGACGAGCTCGGCCACGTCCGGGCCCAGGAAACGATGGATGAGCCTGGTGAACGGCTGCTCGGGGCCAGTGGCGCGAAAGACGTGGCGCGGTGGGCCAGCATCGTCCGGCCGGAGCAGGTCGGCAGCCGTAAGTACCCGGTAGACGTCCTTGGCCGTCTCCTCGGCACTCGACACGAGCGTGACGCCGTCCCCCATCACCACCGAGAGCAGACCGGTGAGCATCGGGTAGTGCGTGCAGCCGAGGATCAGCGTGTCGACGCCTGCGGCGTTGAGCGGCGCGAGGTAGGACTCGGCGAGTCCCAGCAACTGGCGACCGCTCGTGGCACCGCGCTCGACGAACTCGACGAAGCGCGGGCAGGCCGCGCTGTACACCTCGATGCCTGCCGCGGCGGCAAACGCGTCCTCATACGCGCCGCTGGTGACGGTCGCGACGGTGCCGATCACCCCGATCCGGCCGTTGCGGGTGGCTGCCACCGCGCGACGCACCGCCGGCAAGATCACTTCGATCACTGGTACGTCGTAACGCTCCCGGGCGTCGCGCAGGCAGGCCGCGCTCGCACTGTTACAGGCGAGGACCAGCGCCTTGACCCCGGATGCCACCAGCTCGTCCATGAGTTCCAGCGCATAGCGACGCACCTCGGCGATCGGACGTGGGCCGTACGGGCTGTGCGCGGTATCGCCGACGAAGTGCAGCGACTCGTGCGGCAGCTGGTCAAGGACGGCGCGGGCGACGGTGAAACCGCCCACCCCGGAATCGACCATGCCGATCGGGGCGAGCCGATCGGCGGCCGCTCTTTGCATCACGGCCTTAGGATACGGAGGCCGGGCGGACTCGCCGTGGCGCGCGCGGATGCAGCAGCCACCCGGCGAATACCCCCGCCGCGAACCCGAACACGTGCCCCTGCCAAGAGACGTTCGAGTTCAGCGTTGGCAACAGCCCGGCGAACAGTCCACTGAAAAAGAACGCGACGAGCACCGCCGCCACGATCCAGAGCACCCTGCGGGCGAAGAACGCCCGCGCGATCAAGTAGCCGAGCCAGCCGAAGATCACCCCGCTGACCCCGACGATCAGGCCAGCCGGCGCGAGAGCCCAGGTGGCCGCGCCGCCGATCAGCGCAACCAACGCCGTGACGGTTAAGAAGGTGCGCAGGCCGGAGAGCAGCAACACCCAGCCGAGAAGCACGAACGGACCGGTGTTGGAGATTAAGTGCCACCAGCCTGCGTGCAGGAACGGCGCAGTGACGATGCCTTCGAGTCCGTCCACCATGCGGGGTCTGAGACCGAAGCGGTCCAACCGGTGCCCGCCCGCCGCGTCGAACGCCTCGACGACGTAGAGCAGTCCTGCCAGCCCGGCCATGATGGTCAGCGCGCCCGTCCAGCTGGTCGGGTCGAACGGAGGCTCGAGGCCGTTGTCGGGAGCGGTCGGGTCGGAACCCGGCAGCTTGAGCAGACGTCGGCGCGGTGCCGGGTGCGACGTGCTCACGACAGCTAGCCTAGTCGCGCGCCTGGACGACGACGCTGTGCCAGCCCGTCGCTCCCGACGGGAACGGCGACCGGCGCGTCTCGTCCTGTAGCTGACCTCTGCCGTCAGTCGCGCGGACCCGGATGGTGTGCGTGCCGGCACCGCTTGGGGTCCACGGCAGCAGCCATTGCACCCAGGTGTCGGCAGACGGCATTAGGGCCAGCCGCGCCGGAGTCCAGGGTCCGTCGTCGACCTGCACCTCGACCATGCTGATGCCGACTGTCGGGCTCCACGCCACGCCGGCGATGGGAACTGGACGCCCCGCGGTTACTCGCCCTAACCGCTTGGGCGTGTCGATGCGCGATTGGGTAAGGATTGGACCCTTTGCAGCCCAGTCCTCTTTGACCCAGTACGCCTCCCGATCCGCGAACGTGGTGGCTTCCAGTGAGATCAGCCACTTGGTCGCCGAGACATAGCCGTAGAGGCCCGGCACGACCATTCGAACTGGGAAGCCGTGCTCGACGGGCAGGGGCGCGTCGTTCATGCCGACCGCGAGCATCGCGTCGCGCCCGTCCATGATCACCGAGGTCGGGGTGCCGATCGTCATGCCATCGCTAGACGTGCCGAGGATCTGGTCGGCGTCGGCGTGGACACCGGCCTCGCTGAGCATCGGCGCGAGCGGCACGCCGAGGAACTTGGCGGTGCTCACATACCTGTCGCCGACCTCGTTCGACACGCAGATCAGGGTGATGTAACGCTCGATGAGCGGGCGACGGAGCAGGTCGTCGAACGACAGCGTCATCTTGGTGTCGACCTTGCCGCCGATGGTCAGCTGCCAGGTCTGCGCGTCGAGCTGCGGGACGCTGATCGCGGTATCGACCCGGTAGAAGTCAGCGTTGCTGGTGACGAAGGGCACGCCGCTCTTGCCCAGGTCGACACCTGCGGGCAACGGCCGCGCACTAACCACAGGTTTGGGCACTTTGACCGCGGCGCGCGAGCCGCTGGCATCGAACCGGACGCGCTGCAGGGTGCGGCCGGCCGAGCCGGCAACGGCGGCGACGCCCGCGGTGGCAGCTCCCGCGATCAGGAACGTGCGCCGGGGCGCACCCGCGATCAGCAGGGTGCGCGGAACGGCGCCCGATGCGTCCGGCGCCGCCTTGTCGTCCGGTCCTCGGTCCGCGATGCCTCGCCGGGGCACCGCGATCGCCCCGTTCGCCATGCCGACGAGCAGCACGAGCACCGCGATCGCGACCGATACCCCAACGAGCGTGGGAACGACGTCGCTCGCTCGGTGCCCCGTGGTGGTCAGCGCGCTGTATGTGCCGACCGCGCCGAAGAAGCACAGGCCGACAATGCCAACCACCAGCCGGCGCAGCGCGACGATGCCGAGCGCGATCGCCAGCGCGGCGATGACCGCATAGATGCCGGCCAGCAGGACGTTCTTGTCGTTCGTGCCGAAGTTGCGGATTGCGAACGCCTTGACCGGCTCCGGCGTGAGCAGGATGAACTTGTTGCCGACTGCGATCACCGGCGCGGCGGCGGGTCGGACGAAGGCGGCGACGAGCTCGCTGACGCCGAGCGCGACACCTGCGGCGAGCAGGCCGACCGCGGCGCCGGTGCCGAACCTCGTCGGCCGGGTCCTCATAGCCATCCGTTCGTCTCGCGCGTCGCGATCAGTTCCGCGGTAGTCACGCCCAAAGCTGCCCCTCGAGCCGCTCCGCGGCCTGCTGAAGCGAACCGTCGTAGGCGCCGGTCGACAGGTACTTCCACCCGCCATCGCAGACGATCAGCGCGATGTCGGCTCGCTCGCCCCGCGTGGCCACTCGATCAGCGATCGCGAGCGCGGCGTGCAGGATCGCGCCGGTCGACACCCCCGCGAAGATGCCCTCGCCCTCGACCAACTCACGCATTCGGCGCAGCGCGTCATAGCTGGTGACCGAGAACCGCGATGTCAGCACCGAGTCGTCGTAGAGCTCCGGGACGAAGCCCTCGTCGATGTTGCGGAGCCCGTACACCAGCTCGCCGTAACGCGGCTCAGCGGCAACGATCTCGACACCCGGCACCTTCTCGCGCAGGAAACGGCCGGCGCCCATCAAAGTGCCAGTGGTGCCGAGCCCCGCCACGAAGTGGGTGATCGTCGGCAGGTCGCGCAGGATCTCTGGCCCGGTCCCGTCGTAGTGCGCCTGGGCATTTGCCGGGTTGCCGTACTGGTACAGCAGCACCCAGTCCGGATTGTCGGCCGCGATCCGTTTGGCCATGGCGACTGCCTCGTTCGATCCGCCGGCGGCGGGCGAGAAGACGATGCGGGCACCGAACATCTCCAACAGCTGGCGCCGTTCGACCGACGTGTTCTCGGGCATCACGCACACCACGCCGTAACCGCGCAGCTTCGCCACCATCGCCAGTGAGATGCCGGTGTTGCCCGAGGTCGGTTCGAGGATCGTGGCCCCGTGCAACAACCGGCCGTCCGCCTCGGCGGCAAGGACCATCGCCAGCGCGGCCCGGTCCTTGATCGAGCCGGTGGGATTGCGGTCCTCGAGCTTTGCCCACAACCGCACCGGGTGGGTTCCGTTCCACCGCGGCGACAGGTTGGGCAGCCCGACCAGCGGGGTGTCGCCGAGTGCGTCCAGCAGCGAGTCGTAGCGGGTCATCAGCCGCCGGCGACAGCCGGCAGGATCGTGACCGAGTCGCCGTCCTTCAAGGGGGTGCCGAGTGATCCGGTGAACCGGACGTCCTCGTCGTTGACGTAAACGTTGACGAACCGGTGCAGGCCACCGTCGTCGGTGATCAGCCGGCCCTTGAGGCCGGGGTGGTCGGCGTCGAGTGAGTCGAACAGCGCCGAGAGCGTGTCGCCGTTGGACTGCACGGCCTTAGCGCCGTCGGTGTAGGTGCGCAGGATGGTGGGGATCTTGACCTCGATGGCCATGAAAATCAGGGTCCTTATCGGTCGCGGAATCGGATGCGGGCGGCTGGTCAGCGACAGTCGTAGCGGACGTCGGCCATCGTGTGACCCATCAGCACCCGTTCGATCAACGCGTCACGCATGAGAATCGACGACCGTCACGGGCTCTTCGGTCACGGCACCGTCGAGGATGCGAAACGAGCGGAACTCGACATCGTCTGCCGCGCGTGTCGAGACGAGCACGTAGTGCGCGCCCGGCTCGGAGGCGTAGGAGATGTCGGTACGTGAGGGATAGGCCTCGGTCGCGGTGTGCGAGTGATAGATGATCACCGGTTCCTCGTCCCGGTCCTCCATCTCGCGCCACACTCGCAGCTGCTCAGCGGAATCGAAGCGATAGAACGTAGGCGAGCGCTCGGCGTTGCCCATCTCGATGAAGCGGCTGGGTCGGTCGGTGCCGGCACCGCCAGCGACCACGCCGCACGCCTCGTCGGGGTGGTCGCGACGGGCGTGCGCGACGATGGCGTCCTGGGTCACCCGGTCGATCGTCAGCACGTCGCCCGAGTCTAATCGTCACCGCATTGCGGCGCTGACCAGAGCATCCTGCAGCGCCGTGAGCCAGTGGTAGATCCCCCGGGTCTGCGCGTCCGCCGATGCCGGGTCGACCTCGAGCGGCTCCTCTTCGGTGATCTCCAGGCGGGTGCCGATCGCCAGGCGCAGGTCGTTGAGGACGGTCAGCCACCGCTCGGTCTCGTCGGCTGACAGCTCGACGGTGCCGGCGCCCGCAGGCAGCTCGGCCCGGCATTGTCCGAGCCGCACCGCCTTGACATCGCGTAGCGAAGACTCGGTCAGCTCGCGGAATTCCGCCGCTGCGTCCTCGTCCTGGTAGCCGGCCGGAAATAGCCGTCGCCGCACCGGGTCGTCGGCGGGAAGGGTGGCGAGCGCGCCGTCCAAGTCGTCGAGCAGGGTGTCGAGGAGGGCCGACTCGACCGGCTCGAGCTGCATCCGAATCGTCCCGCGCCTGCGGACGATCCTCATTCGTCGTGCTGCAGGGTGGCCCACAGCCCGTGTCCGTGCAGGGTCGTGACGTCGAGCTCCATCCGTTCCCGCGTTCCGGACGAGACCACTGCGCGGCCGCGGTGGTGGACGTCGAGCATGAGCTTCTCGGCTTTAGGCTTGGCATAGCCGAACACCGTCATCAGCACGTGCGTGACGTAACTCATCAGGTTGATCGGATCGTTCCAGACGATGGTCACCCAGGGCCGGTCGGCTTGGCTGCTCTGCTGCACATCGTCCTGCTCCACCCGTTCCGGAGCGAGCGTCTCGGGCATGCCCCCCATGGTGGCATGCCTCGCCGGGCTGACACGATCGACGGGTGACTACCGGCCTGTTCACCGACCGCTACGAGCTATCCATGCTGGGGGCCGCGCTGCGCGACGGGGCGGCCGACCGGCACTGCGTCTTCGAGGTGTTCGCCCGCGGGTTGCCCGACGGACGGCGCTACGGCGTGGTTGCGGGCACCCCCCGGGTGCTCGACGCGATCGCGGACTTCCGGCTCGACGGGGCCGCGCTGGATGCGCTGCGTACTGCCGGCGTCGTCGACGACCAGGCCGCCCGGTACCTGGCCGAGTACACCTTCGCCGGCGACGTCGACGGTTATGCCGAGGGCGAACTGTTCTTCCCGTCGTCGCCGCTGCTGACCGTGTCGGGGACGTTCGCCGAGGCAGTTGTGCTCGAGACCGTCGTGCTGTCGATCCTCAACCACGACGCTGCCGTCGCCTCGGCCGCCGCCCGCATGGTGAGCGCCGCCGAGGGACGGCCGATCATCGAGATGGGCTCACGCCGCACCCACGAGCAAGCGGCGGTAGCCGCCGCTCGCGCGGCCTATCTTGCCGGGTTCGCGTCCACGTCCAACCTCGCGGCGGGGACGCGGTTCGGCCTGCCGACCGCTGGCACCGCGGCGCACGCGTTCACCCTGCTGCACGACAGCGAGGCGTCGGCCTTCCGGGCGCAGGTCGATGCCCTCGGCACCAGCACGACACTGCTGGTCGACACCTATGACATCACGAAGGGCATCCAGACCGCGGTCGAGATCGCCGGCCCGTCGCTCGGCGCGATCCGCATCGACTCCGGCGATCTGAGCGTGCTCGCCCGCCACGCCCGCGCCCAGCTCGACTCCTTGGGTGCGACAGCGACGCGGATCGTCGTCAGCGGTGACCTGGACGAGTTCGCGATCGCAGCATTGACGGCCGCGCCGGTCGACGTATACGGCGCGGGCACCGCCGTCGTTACCGGCTCTGGGGCGCCCACCGCGGGGCTGGTCTACAAGCTGGTCGAGGTGGATGGGCGGCCGGTGGCCAAGCGCTCTGAGCACAAGGGCAGCCGGGGCGGACGCAAGGTTGCCTACCGTGAACACAAGCCGAGCGGCACCGCGGTCGAGGAGGTCGTGGTGGCAGGCGCTTCCGGTGAGCTACCGGATGGCGCGCGGTTGCTGCAGCGTCCGTTGATCCGAGGCGGGAAGCCGGCTGGCGACCTGCCGTCGCTGGACGAGTCCCGCGAGCACCTGCGCGCGGCGATGATCACCTTGCCGTGGGACGGGCTGAAGCTTTCTCGCGGGGAACCGGCCATTGCAACTCGGCTGGTCGAAACGCCCTCGTGACTCAGGAGGGCCCGCAACGAACGTCAGCCCGGGACGAGCGTCAGTCCGGAACGCTGGTCAGTTGTCTTCGGGGTCGCGCGCGCTGGTGCCGCGCTTTCCGCCGCGATTGACGGTGCGCCCACCGCGCTCGTCGCCGCTGGTGGCGCCCACCGGGGTGGACAGCAGCTCGGACAACGCCGGTTGGTGCCAGCCGTGCGCCTCACGTTCGAGCCGGTCGATCATGTGCGGGTAGTGGTATTCGAACGCCGGCCGTTCGGAGCGGATGCGCGGGATCGAGGTGAAGTTGTGCCGCGGGGGCGGTGTCGAGGTCGCCCACTCCAGGGAGTTGCCGTGACCCCACGGATCCTCGGCGGTGGTGACCTCACCGAAGCGGTAGGAGCGGTAGACGTTGTAGAGGAAGGGCAGAATCGAGGCTCCGAGCAGAAATGAACCGATCGTCGAGATCGTGTTTAACGTGGTGAAACCGTCACTGGGGCGGTAGTCGGCGTATCGGCGCGGCATGCCCTCGGCACCGAGCCAGTGTTGAACCAAGAACGTCAAGTGGAAACCGAAGAAGGTCAACCAGAAGTGCAGCTTGCCGAGCCGCTCGTCGAGGTACCGGCCGGTGAACTTGGGGAACCAGAAATAGATCCCGGCGTAGACCGCGAACACGATCGTGCCGAACAGCACGTAGTGGAAGTGCGCGACGACGAAGTA
>JBDUCV010000013.1:0-38037 GCA_040003255.1 Actinomycetota bacterium | reverse complement strand
GGGAAGAATCGCTACTCGACGCTTGGCGCGGTTGAGGCGTCGACGCGATCGCCGAGGTCGATCCGTCCGCGCAGGTACACCAGCGCTAGCACGAGGTGCAGCGCCAGGACGACGTAGGCATTGACGAATGACAGCAGGACGGCCACCGAGTAGGCGGGCACCCCGAGCGAGAACGACCGCACCGAGGACTTCGCCTTGACCCGATCTATGCCGGGTCCGAGCAAGTGGGAGTGGTTCACGGCGTATGCCCAGAACGTCGTCCACAGGACGCCGTGCAGCAGCATCAACCCGCTATAGATCGCTGCAGCGATCTTGGCCCGATCGCCTTCCTGCAGGTATTCGGCGAACAGCGACGTCGTGAACGGAATGGTGACGACAGTGAAAAGCAGGCACATGTTCAGCACGATCAGCGTCTTGTCGACGCGGACGAGGGTGTCGAGCACGGTGTGGTGGTTGACCCAGATGACGCCGATGACGAAGAAGCTGACGACGTAGGCCGCATAGCTCGGCCACAAGTCGAACCACAGCGCCTGACGCAGATCGTGCCGGTGTGCTTCGTTTACGCGAAGGTCGAGCACGAGCAGAGTGATCGCAATGGCAAACACGCCATCGCTGAAGGCTTCCAGCCGGCTGGTTCGCATGGCCTGATGATGCCTGAGCGGGTCCGTAGACTTGGTCACCATGACATCACTTGCAGGAGCGGCGCTCGCTGCGAACCCGATCGATCCCAACCACCTGCTCGACTCCTTCGGGTTGGTCGGTCTTTTGGTGATTCTGTTCGCCGAGTGCGGATTGCTCATCGGGTTCTTCCTGCCCGGCGATACCTTGCTGTTCAGCGCCGGCCTGCTACTCGCCACCGGAAAGATCAACACGCCGCTGTGGGTGTTCGTGGTCTTCGCCCCGCTCGCCGCGGTCGCGGGGAATCTGGTCGGCTACTGGATCGGGGCACGAGTCGGACCGCGGGTCTTCGATCGGCCGAACTCCCGGATGTTCCGCCCCCAGTACGTGCAACGCTCGGAGCGGTTCTTCGCCCGCTACGGATCCTGGACGATCATCCTGGCCCGCTTCGTGCCCATCGTCCGGACCGTGGCCACCGTGATGGCGGGGGTTGGCCGGATGCGATTCACGCTTTACGCCTTGTACTCGGTGATCGGCGGAGTCATCTGGTCGGCCGGGGTGATCCTGCTCGGCTACTGGCTCGGCCACATCCAGTTCGTGCGCGACACCGTCGAGCCGCTGATCGACCCGATCCTGATTGCTGTCGTCATCTTGTCGCTGATGCCGGTCACCATCCACTACCTGCAGGCCAGGCGCGCCGAGCGCCGCGAACATCGCGACGAGCGCCAGGAACCCCAGCCGGTGAGCCGGACACCTGGCGCGTCCTAGCCCAGTGTGGCCGCCATGTCGCTTGCGGTGCGGCGCAAGTCAGCGTTTGAGCTGCGCGCAGCGCTGCTCAGCGGACGCGGACAACTGAAGATCGATGCCGAGGAACGACACGTTCGTGTCGCACTTGTTAACACGTTGCTCGATCGTCTGGCGCTGCGTCCAGAGCAGCAGGCCGAGGCCGATGACGACGATCGCCAGTAACACGCGTCCGAAAATGGCGGTGATGACGAGGCTCAGCAACAGGCCGATCCCCACGAAGCCCACGATGGCGAGCACGCCTATGGTCTGCGCCTGGTTGGTGTCGAGGGCGAGCGGCATGCCAGCAAGGTAGCGGGTCGATCGACGTGGGACCACGCCCCACGGCCGATCGGGGGTAATCGCGACAGCGGGATAGCCTCGGTGCCGTGAGCGCCGACCGTAAGCAGCCCGCACCGCCCACACTTCCCGATGGCACATTGCGCGTCGTCGCGCTGGGCGGCATCGGCGAGGTCGGCCGGAACATGACGATGTTCGAGTACCGGTCCGATTCTTCGGGCTCGCGGCTACTGGTCGTCGACTGCGGCATGCTGCTGGGCAAGACCAACTCCCCCGGCGTCGACCTGACCTTGCCCGACTGGTCGTACTACCGCGATCGGCTCGCCGACATCGACGCGGTCGTGCTCACCCACGGGCACGAGGACCACATCGGCGCGCTGCCCTACCTGCTGCGTGAACGCGGCGACATCCCGATCATCGGCTCGCGACTCACCTTGGCGCTCGTCGCCGCCAAACTCGACCGGCACAAGATTCGTCCGGACCTGCGGCGGGTTCGCGAGGGCGAGTCCACCACGGTCGGCCAGTGGGGCCTGCAATTCTTCGCGGTCAACCACTCGATCCCGGACGCGCTGGCGGTTGCCATCCGGGTCGGCCGGCACACCGTCCTGCATACCGGCGACTTCAAGATGGACCAGACCCCGCTTGACGGCCGGCTCACTGACCTTCCGGGCTTCTCCCGACTCGGCGACGAGGGCGTCGACCTGCTCCTGGCCGACTCGACCAATGCTGAGGTCCCGGGGTTCATCCCGTCCGAGCGCGACGTCGGCCGGGTCGTCGCCGATGTGATCACCAAGGCGAACGGTCGAGTCATCGTGGCGTGCTTCGCCTCGCACGTGCATCGGGTGCAGCGGGTGCTCGACGCCGCCGTCGAGACCGGCCGGCACGCGGCACTCGTCGGGCGATCAATGGTGCGCAACATGCAGATCGCCCGCGAGCTGGGCCTGCTGCAGGTGCCCGATGGCGCACTCGTCGACCTGAAGGAAGCCGAGCAGATGCCCTCGCGTCGGGTGGTGCTCATCTCGACCGGGTCGCAGGGTGAGCCGCTGTCGGCCCTGTCGCGGATGGCAAACCGCGAGCACCCGACGATCCGCGTCGTCCCCGACGACACGATCGTGCTGGCGTCATCGCTGATCCCGGGCAACGAGAACGCGGTCGGCCGGGTGATCAACGGGTTGTCCCGGCTGGGGGCCACGGTGGTGCACAAGTCGACGGCGTTGGTGCACGTGTCCGGGCATGCTCCGGCCGGCGAGCTGCGCTTCCTGCTCAACGCAGTGCGACCGCGCAACCACATGCCCGTCCACGGTGAATGGCGGCACCTGCGCGCACATGCCGACATCGCGCGGTCCACCGGTCTACCCGAGGAGCGGATCATGCTCGCCGAGGACGGCACGGTCGTCGACCTCCGCGACGGGGCCGCCTCGATCGTCGGCGAGATTCCAGTGGGTTGGGTGTACGTCGATGGGCTGGCGGTGGGCGATATTGGCGATGCCGCGCTCAAGGACCGCCGCATCCTCGGCGAGGAAGGGTTCCTCTCGATCCTGGTGGCCGTCGACCTACAGGCCGGCAAGGTGATCTTCGGGCCGGAGATCACCGCCCGCGGCTTCACCGACAACCCGTCCGCGCTCGAGCCGATCCGGGTCGAACTGATCAGAACCGTCGAGCAGTCAGTGGCCGACGGCGTTCGCGATGCCGACGCGCTTGCCCACATCGTTCGGCGCACCGTGGGCCGGTGGGTCGACCAGACTTACCGCCGCCGCCCGATGCTCATCCCGATGGTGGTCGAGGTGTAGGAAAGCGCCGGGGTCCCGCAAGCAGCGGCACGAAACGCGCCTGTTCGGTGGGCGGCCACCGGGGAGAAGAGGCGCGGCACGGCAAGATGGTCGCCGTGACCACATCCACCGGTGTCAGGCCGGCCGCGGTCTCGCCGCGGCGGCCGGTGCCTGCGACCATCGCGCGGCCGCACTACGTGGACGCCAGCGGCCCCGCGGACCTCGAGGACCCGATGGTCAAGGACACGGCAACCATCGCCCGGATGCGCATCGCCGGGCGGATCGCCGCGCAGGCGCTGGCCGAGGTGGGCCGGCACGTCGCACCGGGCGTCACCACCGACGAGCTCGACCGCATCGGTCACCAATTCCTCCTCGGGCACGGCGCCTACCCCTCGACGCTCGGCTACAAGGGTTTCCCGAAGTCGCTGTGCACGTCGGTCAACGAGGTGATCTGCCATGGCATCCCGGACGCCCGGCCACTGGACGATGGTGACGTCGTCAAGGTCGACGTCACCGCATTCATCGGCGGCGTCCACGGCGATACCTGCGGCACGTTCTACGCAGGGACGCCGGCGCCCGAGGTGGGCGACCTCGGCGAGCGCACTCGACAAGCCTTGCTGCGCGCGATCGCCGCGGTCAAGCCGGGCCGGCCGGTGAACGTCATCGGTCGGGTGATCGAGTCCTACGCTCGCAGGTTCGGCTACGGCGTGGTTCGCGACTACACGGGCCACGGGGTCGGCCCGTCCTTCCACACCAAGCCGACTGTGCTGCACTACGACGAACCGCGCGCGACGACGTTGCTCGAGCCGGGCATGACGCTCACGATCGAGCCGATGCTGACGCTCGGTGGGGTCGACTGGGTGATGTGGGACGACGGCTGGACGGTGGTGACGGCCGACGGGTCGTGGGTCGCGCAGTGGGAGCACACCCTGGTCGTCACCGATGACGGCGCCGATGTCCTCACGGCGCCTTGACGACACGATGACGCTGTATCCCCGCCTCTCAGGAATCTGCTAGAGAGCTGGATACAGTCCGATCGTGGACCCGGTGCGCAATCCCTACGCCCCCGGCGCCGGCCAGCGACCGCCGGAACTCGCCGGCCGGGACACCGAACTCGCGGCCTTCGACGTCCTGCTCGAACGGGTCGCAAAGGGACGGCCAGAGCGCTCCATCGTGCTGACCGGCCTGCGCGGCGTAGGCAAGACGGTGCTGCTCAATGCGCTGCGCGGCGCGGCCGTTCGCCGAGGCTGGGGCACCGGCAAGCTCGAGGCCCGGCCCGACCAGCCATTGCGCCGCCCACTCTCGGCGGCATTGCATCTGGCGGTGCGCGAGCTCGGTGGCGCCGACAATGACGCCACTCGACACGTCCTCGGGGTGTTGCGGGCCTTCGCCCAGCGCCAGCCGGCCGGCGCGAAGATCGCAGACCGTTGGCAGCCGGGTATCGACGTGCCGTCGGTGGCCGGACGGGCCGACTCCGGAGACATCGAAATCGATCTGGTCGAACTGCTCACCGACGTCGGTGGGCTGGCCGCCGACGCGGGCCGCGGCGTCGCGATCTTCGTCGACGAAATGCAGGATCTCGGGGCCGACGACGTGTCGGCGCTGTGCGCAGCGTGCCATGAGATCAGTCAGCGCAGCCTGCCGCTCGTCGTCGTCGGCGCCGGACTGCCGCATCTGCCCGCGGTACTGTCGGCGAGCAAGTCCTACTCTGAGCGGCTGTTCCGCTACGCCAGTATCGACCGGCTCGACCGGACGGCCGCCGAGGCTGCGCTGCGGTTGCCGGCTCGCGACGAGGGTGCCGACTTCACCGACGACGCCCTGACCGCCCTGTACGAGGTCACCGGCGGATACCCCTACTTCGTGCAGGCATACGGCAAGGCGACCTGGGACGTCGCGCCGTCCTCGCCGATCACCTCGGCCGACGTAGCGATTGCGGTGCCCGAGGCCCAGGCCGAACTCGCCGTCGGCTTCTTCGGCTCACGCTACGAACGGGCGACCCCGGCCGAGCGCGAGTACCTGCGCGCGATGGCCGCCGCGGGTACGGACGAAGTCGCAACATCGGCCGTGGCGACCATGCTCGGCCGCAACCCGCAGGCCTTGTCGCCCGCGCGTGACTCGCTGCTGAAGAAGGGGCTGGTCTATTCCGGACAGCGCGGGCGCATCGCGTTCACTGTGCCGCATTTCGGCCGTTACTTGCGCGCTCACGACTAATCGGCATGCTGGCGGATCCAGGTGTGCATGGCGATCCCGGCGGCCACGCCGGCGTTGATCGAACGGGTCGAGCCGTACTGGCCGATCGAGCACACCATCGCCGCTGCGGCGCGCGCGTCGTCGGTCAGGCCTGGCCCCTCCTGCCCGAACAGCAGCAGGGCGCGCCGGGGCAGCATCGTGGTCTCCAGGGGCAGCGCGCCGGGCAGATTGTCGATCGCGACGATCGTCCGGCCATCCGCGACCGCGGCGAGTTCGGCCACCGAAGGCACGTGCCGGATGTGCTGGTATCGGTCGGTGACCATCGCGCCGCGGCGGTTCCAGCGCCGCTGGCCGATGATGATCACTTCGGCGGCGAGGAACGCGTTCGCGGTGCGGACGACGGTGCCGATGTTCAGGTCGTGTTGCCAGTTCTCGATGGCGATCGCGAACTCGTGTCGCCGGGTGTCCAGATCGGCGACGATCGCCTCGAGGTGCCAGTAGCGGTACCGATCGGCGACGTTGCGCCGGTCGCCATCGCGCAGCAGGGCAGCGTCGAAGCGGGCGTCGTCGGGCCACGGCAGCGGATGCGGGCCGACGCCGACCTCGATCTGCTCGCCTTCGTTCAGGACAGCCCCAAGTCGGCCAGCGTGTACGCCGCCCGGAACGGCAGTCCCGCCTCGGTGATCACCGCACCGCCTCCCCGGTCCACGATCATGGCCACCCCCGCGACGACCGCGCCCGCCGCACGCGCGGCATCGACGGCAGCGAGCGGGCTGGTCCCGACGGTCGAGGTGTCCTCGACCACCAGGACCCGGCGACCGTCGATGTCGGGGCCCTCGATGCGGCGCTGCATGCCATGCTGCTTCTGCGCCTTGCGTACGACGAACGCGTCCAGACCGGCCGCACTGGCGTGCAACATCGCGGTGGCCACCGGGTCGGCGCCCAGGGTCAGGCCACCAACGGCGTCGAACGTCCAGTCCGCGGTGAGCTCGAGCATCACCCGGCCGACGAGCCGGGCGGCGCGGCGGTCCAAGGTGATGCGCCGCAGGTCGATGTAGTAATCGGCCTCGGCACCCGACGACAGGGTTACCCGCCCGTGCACGACGGCCAGCTCCTTGATCAACGCCAGCAATTCGTCACGATCACTCACCGGTGCCGTCCTCAGCGTCCGGCCCGCTGCATGATCGCGCGTAGCAGCGGCCGCGGGATGTGCCGCGCGGTGCCGACCAGCGCCTTGTACTTGGCACTAGGCACGCTGACCGGTTTGCCCGCGCGCGCGTCGGCCAGTCCCTGCGCGACGACGGCATCGGCGTCGAGCCACATCCAGCCGGGGACGGCCGACATGTCGGCCTCCGCTCGCTCGTGGAACTCGGTACGGGTGAACCCGGGACACAACGCGCTGACGATCACCCCCGAACCAGCGACCTGCACGGCGAGCGCCTCGCTGAACATCGTTACCCACGCCTTGCTCGCCGAGTAGGTCGCATTGCTGCCGCGCGGCACGAACGACGCGACTGAGGACACGTTGATGATCAGCCCCCGTCCACGCGACTGCATCGCTCGCACCGAGGCGTGGGTCAGCCGCAGGACCGCCCGCACGTTGAGGTCCAGCATCGATTCCTCGCGGGCGAGTTCGGCAACGCCGAAGGGCCGGTACGTGCCGATGCCGGCGTTGTTGATCAGCGTCTCGACCGGCTTCTCGGTCGAGCTGAGCCGGGCGGCGACTGCGCCGCAGCCAGCGTCGGTGGTGAGGTCGGCGGGCAACACCGCCACGCCCACACCGAATTGGTCCTCGAGGGCGACCTTCGCCGATTCCAGCCGTGACTCGTCCCGGGCGACGAGCACCAGGTCGTGGCTGTCCTTCGCGAGTGCCCGAGCAAACGCCGCCCCCAGCCCTGCTGTGGCGCCGGTGACCAGCGCCGTGCTCATCGACCCTTAGCCTTGCCGCGGTTCTTGGTCCTAGCGGGCTTCGATCCCGGCGGGGCGGACTGGGCGGCAACTCGCGCCTTGCCCTTGGCGGCACCGTTGGCTGTGCCGGAACCCGGCCGGGTGGTCGCGGGCTTTGCGGCGGCAGGTCGAACGGCTCGCGCGGAACCCGGACGCGCCGGGCCCGTCGCGCCACCGCGGGGCGGACGCGGGCCAAGAAGGCCACGTAGCCCCACACCGCCTGCCGACGTCCGCTCCGGGCGTCCCAGGTTCAAAAACTCGCTGCTGGGCTTCACGTTGATCAGGATCACCGCCGCCACGAAGGCTGCTGCGCCGAGGAATGCCGGAGCCTTGAAGGTCAGCGGGGCGTCCGAGCCGATCCCGAGCAGGCCGCTCAGCCCGATCAGGCTGTAGCCGGACAGCGACATCAGCGCGAACGCGCCGACGACGCCCCATCGCGTCCAGTGCCGCCCTTGCTTAACCCGAATCGCGAGGAACCCCAAGATCGCCGCACCAACGATGCCGAAGATCAACTGGAAGGTGATGATGTTCGACACCGCGTGGCTCAGGTTGTCGAGGTCCTTCTGCACCTGCTCCGCGCTGTGCTTAGCGGTGTTCTTGACGATGCCGTCGCGATAAGTGCGCTCGAGCCAGGATCGGGCCCCGTACAGGGCGAGGGAGGTCAGCACCGAGCCGACCGCGGCAACGATCAGCGCGTACCAGGTCCAGAGGATGGTGCGCGGCGCGGACGAGCCGCTGGCCGAGGTTATGGTGTCATTCACGCCGCGCAGTGTACGTGCGCCGCGGGTGCGCTGGTCCGGCCGAACGGCACCGCCCGGCCCGCTACAGTCTGCCTGACATCCGCCCAACAACCAGGATGCCGGAGGCTGTCGTGACCCCATCGCCAGACGATCCCGGTTCGCCCACCGAATACGGAGACGACGAGCCCTGGGCGCGGCCGGATCCAACGGGTGCGCCCACTGGCCAGCCCTATGAGTCGCCGAGCCAGCCCTACCCGTCCGCGCCGTATCCGCCCGCCGCTCCGCCGCCGTCCGCGCCGCGTCCCGGGTCGCCCGATGACCCGTACCGGTTCGGCCCGCCCGGGCCAAACGCGTTCGGCTACCCGCAGGCCGGTGCCCCACCCGGTCAACACCCGGCTCGGATGTACCCGGGTCACGCGGGACCCGGTGGAAATCCCGCCGGGCCGATGTCGCCTGCTTATCCGGCATCGACCAACCGCAACGGCAAGGCAATCGCCGGCCTGGTGCTCGGCATACTGGCGCTGGTGCTGTTCTTCTTCACCCTGTTCGACCTCCCGTTGATCGTGCTGGGCATCGTGTTCAGCGGGCTCGGGCTCGCGGCCGCCAAGCGCGGTCAGGGCGGACGAGGCATGGCCATGGCCGGGCTGATTTGTGCCGTCGTCGGCGGCGTCGCAGCGACGATCTTCTTCATCTGGGCGGTGAACCGCAGCCAGAGCTGCTCCGACAAGTACGACCTGGGCAGCGCCGCATACGAAACGTGCATCCGCGAGGGGAACTGATGGCGGGCGGCGGCTACCTATCGGGTGAGCAGCCAGTGGACCCGCATTCGGATCCATATACCGGGCCGCCGCCGATGCAGCCGCCGCCGCCGCCTGAAGTTCCGTACTATCCGCCGGCAGCTCCCGGGGGATACCCGACGGCCGGTTATCAGGTGCCCTACGGCTACCCGCCTGCGTCCTACCCGGCCTACCCGCAGCCCATGGCCTACGGGCCGCCGCGGCCGGGGCAGGTGATCGCCGCCGCGGTCCTTGGCTACGTCGACGCTGGCCTGCTGATCCTGGCCGGTGTGATGCTCTTCTTCGGCGCGTCGATCCTGAACGGCCTGAACAGCTCGTTCGGCGACACCTCCTCGGTCACCGCCGAACTAGTGGTCGACGGGTTGTTGAACTTGCTGGCCGGCGGCCTGTTGATCGCCGGCGGCGTCGGCTTGGCCAACCGCAATCCCACTGGGCGAACGCTGTTCACGATCGGCGCGGCGATCTGCATCGCCGAAGGCGTCTACTGGTTGATCCGCGTGCGAGCCACAACGGCCACAATCTGGGTCCTGCTATTCACGTCGCTACCGATTATCGGGCTGGCGATGATTTGGACCCGCGACGTCCGCAACTGGCTGAGCAAGACCTGACATCGTTGGTGCACCGGACGAGACTTCGAGCCCCGATCGGTCGTCGCGCACGTCCACCCGAACGGTCTGGCCGTCACGGATCTCCCCGGCGATGAGCGCCCGGGCGAGCGGATCGCCGATCACGGTCTGCACCAGGCGCCGCAGCGGCCGGGCGCCGTAAAGGGGATCGAAGCCGTTGATCGCCAACCACTCCCGCGCGCCCTCGCTCACCTCGAGCGTCAACCGGCGACCCGCCAGCCGGGCGCCGAGCGCGGTGATCTGGATGGCGACGATCCGGGTGAGCTCGTCGGTGGTCAGCGACTCGAACACCACGATGTCGTCCAGCCGATTCAGGAACTCCGGCTTGAAGTGCTCCCGGACCATCGACAGCACCGCGTCGCGCTTGAGCTCGTCTGGCATCTCGCTGATCAGCGCCTGCGAGCCGAGATTGGATGTCAGGACGAGGATCGAGTTGCGGAAGTCGACCGTGCGGCCCTGCCCGTCGGTCAGCCGCCCGTCGTCCAGCACCGCCAGCAGCACGTCGAAAACGTCCGGGTGCGCCTTTTCGACCTCGTCAAGAAGGACCACGCTGTACGGACGGCGGCGCACCGCTTCGGTGAGCTGGCCGCCCTCCTCGTAGCCGATATAGCCGGGCGGCGCGCCCACCAGCCGGGCCACCGAGTGCTTCTCGGCGTACTCGCTCATGTCGATACGCACCATCGCCCGCTCGTCGTCGAACAGGAATGCCGCGAGCGCCTTGGCCAGTTCGGTCTTGCCCACCCCGGTCGGGCCGAGGAATAGAAACGAGCCGGTCGGCCGGTCCGGATCGCTGATGCCGGCGCGGGCGCGCCGCACCGCGTCGGACACCGCGCGCACGGCCGCTGCCTGGCCGATCACCCGGGCAGCCAACTCGTCCTCCATTCGCAGCAGCTTGGCGCTCTCGCCCTCAAGGAGCCGGCCCGCGGGAATCCCGGTCCACGCCGCGACCACCTCGGCGATGTCGTCTGCGCCGACCTCGTCCTTGACCAGCACGTCCTGCGCGACGTCCGCGGCACTCGCCTCGGCGAGCTGCTTCTCCAGCGCCGGGATCTCGGCATAGAGCAGCCGGGATGCGACCTCGAAGTCGCCGTCTCGCTGCGCCCGCTCGGCCTGCCCGTGCAGATCGTCGAGGCGTTCCTTGAGCTCGCCGACGAGATTCAGCCCGGCCTTCTCCCGCTCCCACCGCGC
Organism: Actinomycetota bacterium; assembly: GCA_040003255.1. Classification (GTDB taxonomy): domain Bacteria; phylum Actinomycetota; class Actinomycetes; order Mycobacteriales; family Jatrophihabitantaceae; genus JBDUCV01. Next base: position 27,079 of record JBDUCV010000013.1, on the reverse strand, counting down.
ATTCAGCGCGTCGAGCTGCTCGGTCAGGTCGGCCAGCTCGGCCCGTAGCCGGTCGAGTCGATCACGGGACGCCGGGTCGGTTTCCTTGGCAAGCGCCAGCTCCTCCATCCGCAGCCGGTCGACGGCGCGCTGCAACGCGTCCACCTCGACCGGACGGGAGTCGATCTCCATCCGCAGCCGCGACGCCGCCTCGTCGACCAGGTCGATCGCTTTGTCGGGCAGGAAGCGCGACGTGATGTATCGGTCAGACAGCGTCGCCGCGGCGACCAGCGCGCCATCGCTGATCTGCACCTTGTGATGCGCCTCGTAGCGCCCCTTGAGCCCGCGCAGGATGCCGATGGTGTCCTCGACCGACGGCTCGCCGATGAACACCTGCTGGAACCGCCGCTCCAGCGCGGGGTCCTTCTCGACGTGCTCGCGAAACTCGTCGAGGGTAGTGGCGCCGACCATGCGCAGCTCGCCGCGGGCCAGCATTGGCTTGAGCATGTTGCCGGCGTCCATGGCGCTGTCACCGGTCGCGCCGGCGCCGACGACGGTGTGCAGCTCGTCGATGAACGTGACCACCTGGCCACCGGAATCCTTGATCTCGGTGAGGACGGCCTTGAGCCGCTCCTCGAACTCGCCGCGGTACTTGGCGCCGGCCACCATCGCCGCTAGGTCGAGCGCGACCAGGCGTTTGCCACGCAGCGACTCTGGGACGTCGCCTGCCACGATCCGCTGCGCAAGCCCCTCGACGACGGCGGTCTTGCCGACGCCCGGATCGCCAATCAGCACCGGGTTGTTCTTCGTCCGGCGTGACAGCACCTGGATGACCCGCCGGATCTCGGCGTCCCGGCCGATGACCGGGTCGATCTTTCCCTCGCGGGCGCGGGCGGTCAGGTCGACGCCGTACTTCTCGAGCGCCTGGAACGTCCCCTCCGGGTCGGGGCTAGTGACCCGCGAGGAGCCGCGCACCGAGGCCAGGGCATCGCCCAGCGCGTCGGGGCCGCCGAGGATCGCGCCGATGTCGGCCTGCCGCGCGAGTGCGATGAGCAGGTGCTCGGTGGAGACATATTCGTCGCTGCGATCGCGGGCATCCCGTTCGGCGGCGGCGAGGGCAGCGAGGAAAGTACGTGATGGCTGGGGGGCACCGACGCTCGCTCCGCTCGCGCTTGGCAGGGCGTCGACGATCCGCTGGGCGCCCGCACGCGCTGCAAGCGGGTCAGTTCCGGTGGCCTGCAGCAGCGGCCGGGTCAGGCCTTCGGCATCGTCGAGCAGGGCGACGGCAAGGTGCGCGGGCTCGACGGCGGGGTTGCCGCGCTCGGCGGCGCTGCGCACCGCGGTCGACACGGCCTGCTGACTGCGGGTAGTGAGATCCATCAGCGATCCTTCGGACGTGGTGGTCGGAACGTACCCAGATCAACTGATTAGGAGTTGAGTCTGTTCCACTCAAGGCAGCAGAAACACCTTGGAGTGCGCTGTACCCAGGTCAGGTGACGGTAGGCTGCCGCCTGGCCGATGCGTCGGTCCGTCCACGTTTTTCCGCGCGCAGGGAGGGCGAGCAGTGGCTCGCATATCGTTGGAACGAAGCGACGACGATCGGCCGACAGGGCGAATCGCCGTCGTTCCCGCCTTTAACGAGGAACAAACGGTTGCCGGCGTTCTCGATCGGCTCTACGACCAGGTCGATGAGCTGGTCGTGGTAGACGACGGCTCTACCGACGGCACGCGCGGCGCGATAGCGCAATGGCTGCCCGGCCACGACCGGGCTCGGCTGCTCACCTTCGACATTAACCAGGGCATGTCGGCGGCGTATTACCTCGCGTTCACTGACATCGCCCAGCGCGTCCGAGCCGGCGAACTGTCCGCCGATGCGCTGGTCTGCACCCTCGACGCTGACGGCCAGCACGACCCGCACGCGCTGGACGAGCTGACCACGGTCGCTATCGAGGACGGCGCCGATGCCGTGCTCGCCCGCCGCGACCTGTCGGGCTACCCCGCCTACAAGAAACTCGGCAACTGGGTGCTCAGCCGCTGGGCGACGAGGTGGGCCGGCGCGCCGCTACACGATGTCGAGTCGGGCTTTCGGGTGTTCCGCGCCGGCGCGCTCACCGACGCACTGCAGTACTACCGCGGTTATCGGTACAGCGAGACCGTCGAGGTGGCAGTGATCCTCTGCCGCCTCGGCTACAACGTGCGCAACGACGTCGTGCAGTCGGTGCCGGTCATCCGGTCACGTACCCGGATGAGCGATGCGGTGATCGATCTGGTCATGATCGTTGTCGCGGCGCGGCGAGCATCAGGTCGGCGCGTCCTCGCTCCTCGACCGGCCATGGTCGTGCCCGCCGCGGCGACGATCGGCGACTAGCAGTGGTCCAGGTACCCGGCGACCCCGAGGAGCTTGTCGAGGGTGACCGAGTGCAGGCCGCGCGCATGCAGGCCGTCCAGAATCAGGGGCAGTGCCGCCACCAGCACGCTGCGGTCGGCGGTGACATCGCCGTCGAGTCCATCGTGCAGGTCGATGATCGAACCCGGCCGCACCTTCGCAAGGATCGCCCGGGCAACTTCCTGCGGGTCGTCGCTGCGCCAATCGTCGGTCGAGACGTCCCAGGTGACCATTTGCATGCCGTGCCGGTGCAACTGCCAGGTCATGAACGGGGTGTGCTGACCATGCGGCGGACGGAAGAGTGCCGGACACACACCGGCGTACTGGTCGATCGCCCGCTCGGCGCGCATCAGCTCCGGATAGCGCGGGTCGAGCCAGCGCAGCTGGTCGTGCAGGTAGGAATGGTTGCCGATCAACTGCCCGTCGGCGATCAGCGCACGGGTGATGTCCGGCCGCTTCACCACCGCCTTGCCGACCGTGAAGAACGTCGCCCGGTCTCCCCGCTCGACGAGCAGCCGGCTGAGCGCCAGAGTGGCATTCGTGTTGGGTCCGTCATCGAAGCTGATCGCTACCGCGGACCCCTCGCGTGGCCCGTGCGCGATCGTCGGCCCGAACCAGCTGACCGTCGGCGAGTTGGCCCCGATCCACCCGCCGACCAACAGCAGGACGCCAAGGGCGGCCACGGGCAGCAACCGTCCGGGGCGGCGCGACGCATCGTCCGGCCGACGGGCAAGGACAGCACTCACCGCGAGCGCAACTCCAGCGAGCGAGCCCCACGACCGGGCGGTGCGTGCGTCGACGACGACCGCCGCGGCGGCCAGGATCACGCCCGTCGCGACAGCGGCGCCGATCACCACCGGATCAGTCCACGGTCGCCGCACCGACGGGCGAGCCAGCGCGATACCGAGACCCAAACCTGCGGTGAGCACCCACTCGATCGCGCCGGCCCGTGACTGTGACAGCAGCCATGCCGATCCGGCGACAAGCGCCCCGCCCATCCAGGTGGGCGATTGTCGGCGCAGCCGAGCGGTCAGTGCCGCGACCGCGATGCCCACAACGAGAGCCGGGATCGCCGTGCTGAACACCTCGCGCGAACGATCGTCGGCGAGCGGGACGAGGGTCAGGACGAGGCTGCCCGCGCCCACTCCGAAGAGCGCGCGGATGAACGTCGACGACCTCGTCACCCGTCCGGCCTCTTCCGCTCGTGTCGATGGTGCGCCGCGCCGCGACGCGCTGGCCATCGGTGGACGGGTCGCGCTGGCCATCGTCCTCCTCGGCTGGGCGACGATACTCACGATCATCTTGGCGCATCCGGTCTTCGTGACGCACGACAGCCTGATCAGCTACGCACACGCCTGGTGGATCGAGAACCGACTTTGGCACGGCACCGGCATTCCGTGGCGGATGCCGGTGCTCGGACACGGCAAGGCGCTGACCTTCCCATATGGCGCGCTGCCGTGGACCGTCGCGGCTGTGCTGTGGCCGATGTTCGGCCAGTGGAGCGTCACTCTTGTCCTCGTCCTGGGCGTTGTCGGCGTCATCGCCGCCACATTCTGGGCGTTCCCCGAGACCCGCCGGCCATGGTGGGCCGTCGCCGTGCTGCTGAATCCGGTCCTTCTCCTCGCCCCGTTGTCCGGACAGCTGCCCTTCCTCTGGGCCACCGCACTGCTGCTGGCCGGCGTCGGCTGCTGGCGCCGCAGCCGCCCCGGCTGGGCGGTCGTACTCGTCGCGCTGGCGCAGCTGACCCACATCGCCGTCGTCGGTCCGATCGCTCTCGTCCTCGTCCTTGTCCGGCTGCGAACCGAGCCCCGGCGCCGACTGCTGCTCGGCTGCTACGCGCTGTCGGTGTGCCTTGCCGCGCCGGCGATCTGGCCGGTCGTCAGCTCGCCGGTGTTCACCGACAGCTCACTGCTTACCAAGGCCGGGCAGTTCGTCGGGACGGTGTCGATCCGGATTTTCATCCTGGCTGGGCCGATCGTCGCGCTGCTGCTGGTTCGCCACCGACAGCGGTGGATCGCCCCGGCCCTGGCGGCGCTGGGCCTGACGTTGAACGTGGCGTTGCTCGCCCCCCTCGACGCGGGCTACGCATGGGGGGCGCTGGCCCGTCCCCAAGACAAGGCGATGGCCCGCTACGTATCGACGCCGGAGTTCGCGCCGGGAGCGACCTACCGGGTGCTGCGCAGCGGCGACGGCAAGATCAGCCTGTACCAGCTGATTCGTGGCGGTGCGCGGCTGGACTCGGAGTTCTTCCCGGAAAGCATCTGGTACGGCGACTTCGCCGGCGAGCGGGCGTATTCGGCGTTCCTCGCCGGCCGAAACGTCGACCGGGTGCTCGTGTTCCATCCGCTCGCCCGCACCAACATCACCAATGAAGGCGACCTGCTCACCGCGATGGCCGGGCGGCCCTGCGCCGACGGGGTGGCTGGGGTGCGGCTGGTCGGTACCCATCCTGACTGGGCCGACTACGCGATCGACCGATCCTGCCTCACCGGGAGAGGCCGATGACCGTCCTGTTCGCGCTGTGCGCGGCGATGGCGTTCGGCGCCTCGGTGGCCCTGCAGGAACGGGCCGCGTCGGGCGTGTCGCGTGACTACGCGCTGCGCCTCGGACTGCTAACCCGCGTCGCCCGGCGGCCGGTGTGGCTGGCCGGGCTCGCCGCGAGTGGCCTTGGGCTTGTGCTGCAGATCGCCGCCCTGCGGCATGGCTCGCTGGTCGTTGTGCTGCCCGTCATGACGACCACGCTGATCTTCGCACTGGCCTTCGTCGCGATCCGCACCCGCGTCGGGCTGCACCCCGGCGAATGGCTGTCGGTGAGCGCCGTGATGGCCGGCTTGGTCGTCTTCCTGGCGCTGGCCCAGCCGGACGCGTATAGCGCCGAATCGCCGCATGTCTTTGCCTGGTGGGTCACCGGCACCGGGGCCGTCGTCACGGTGGGAGGGTTGGCCGCGCTCTCGACCCGGCGGCACGGCCGGCGGCGCGCTGCCCTGCTCGGTCTGGCCACCGGTATCAGCAATGCGTTCGTCGCCGTGCTCACCAAAGCCTTCTCGCAGGCGCTGCGCCACGGCGGGCCGCTGTATGACCACTGGACGATGTGGGCGCTCATCGCAGCCGGCGTCCCGGCCGTGCTGCTCGTGCAGAGCGTCTATCAGAGCGGCAACCTGCACATGTCACTGCCGATCGTTGCCGTCGTCGAACCGGTGCTGGCCTGCCTCGCCGGCATCGTCCTGTTCGGCGAGCACATCATCTTCGATGGCATCGAGACCTTCGGGATCGTGTCGGCCATGTTCATCGCGGCCGTCGGCCTCTGGCATCTGGCCGGTAACCCGCGTATCACCCTGAACGGCGTCACGGCCAGGCGGGGTCCCGATTCACACGTGAGCCCGCGCGATACCGTCACCCCGTCCTTGCCCAGTCACACACGTTCGAACGGGAGGCCGGGTGACCGTACCCGCAGCGCGGTTGGTGTTCTCCGATCAGGACCGAGCCGAGATCGCGGCGCTGATCGATGAATCACTGCAGACCGGGTCGCTGACCCTCGGACCACACACTCGCGCCCTGGAGGCCGATTTCGCGGCCCGTCACGAGGCACCGCACGCAGTCGCCGTCAGCAGCGGCACGAGCGCTTTAGAGATCGTGTTGCGCGCGCTCGGCGCCGCGGGCCGCGACGTCGTCGTGCCTGCGAACACCTTCTATGCCACAGCTGGCGCGGTGGTGCACGCGGGCGGCACGCCTCGGTTCGCCGACGTCGACGCCGGCACGCTCGCCTTGAACGCCGACACGGTCGAGGCGGCGCTGACCCCCGAGACCGTCGGCGTAGTGATCGTGCACATCGGCGGGCTGATCTCACCCGATGTGGTTGCCATCCGCGAGCTCTGCGATCGCCGGGGGCTGTTCTTGCTCGAGGATGCCGCACACGCCCACGGCTGCTCGCTCGACGGCCGATTCGCCGGGTCGTTCGGCGTCGCCGGGACGTTCTCGTTCTACCCGACGAAGGTGATCACCGCGGGCGAAGGCGGCATGATCGTCACCGCGGACGAGCGGCTGCGCGACGAGGCGCTCGTCTACCGCGACCAGGGCAAGGCTGGCTTCCTCGGTGGCGAGCACATCCGGCTCGGTTACGCGTGGCGGATCAGCGAGGTGCACGCCGCGATCGCGAGCGTCCACCTGCGGCGACTGGATGAGTTCATTAGTCGGCGCAGCGCCACCGCCCGTTACTACGACCAGGCGTTGGCCGACGTCGCGGGCGTGACCCCGTTGCGGCTTGCGCCGGGCGGCGTCTCGAACTACTACAAGTACATCGCGATCCTCGACCGCGACCTCGACCGCGCCGAGCTGAAGAAGCAGATGCAGGAGCTTGGTGTGTCGATGAGCGGCGAGGTCTACGCGACCCCGCTGCACCGCGAGCCGGTGTTCGCCCACCTGGGCACCGGCCCACTGCCGGTCGCCGAGGATCTGTGCGCCCGCCACGTCTGCCTGCCACTGCATTCCGACATGACTGAATCCGAAGCCGAGCAGGTGGTGGCGGCCTTGCACGATGTCGTCGACTCGTTGTCCGCCGGCAGCGAAGGGATCGCAAGCTGATGCGGGTAGGCATCACCGGCGGATCCGGGTTCATCGGCGGCCACGTCGTCGACCGGCTGCTTGCCGCCGAGCACAGCGTCGTCGTCCTCGACCCGATCGCTCCGCACCGTGACGACGTCACGCACCGGCCAATCGACATCACCGACCTCGATTCCACGGTCGAGGCGACTGTCGACCTGGGCGCGCTGTTCCACCTGGCTGCGGTGTCGGACGTAAACCACGTGTACAACGCCCCAGTCGACGCGGTGCGCAGCAACGTCCTCGGAACCACCAACATCTGGGAGGCCGCGCGCCGAAACGACATCGGCCGTGCCATCCTGGCCAGCACGGTGTGGGTCTACAACGGCGCGACCGGCGACGAACCGCTGCACGAAGACTCCCCCTTCCACCTGCCGAGCAGCGGTCACCTATACACCTCCAGCAAGCTGGCCAGCGAACTGGTGGTGCACAGCTACTCCGAGCTCTACGGCGTGCCGTACACGATCCTGCGCTACGGCATCCCGTTCGGGCCGCGGATGCGTGACGCCCTGGTCATCCCGATGTTCGTGCGCAAGGCGCTCGCCGGCGAGACGATCACGATCAACGGCGACGGCCTGCAGTTCCGCAACTACGTCTACGTCGAAGACCTCGCTGACGCACACGTGCGCTGCCTGGCCGACGAGGGCAAGGACCAGACGTTCAACCTCGAGGGCATCGAGCCGATCTCGGTGCGGCGGATCACCGAGTCGATCGCCGACATCCTCGGCCCGATCGACGTCGAGTTCCTGCAGGCGCGACCTGGTGATTTCCGCGGCCGGGAGATCTCGGCGGCGAAGGTGGCCGAGGTGCTCGGCTGGCGGGCCACCACGAGTTTCGACGAGGGCCTGCGGCGCTACATCGACTGGTACCGCGGCTCAGCCCGCTGACGATCTGTTGATGCGCCGCGGCCGGCTCCGCGCAGCTCGCCTGGACGCTGAACCAGCCCCCCGACTTCGACCAGCGGTCTCTGTGGCCGCCGTCCTGGCGAACCAGGGTCGCGATCACTCGAGAGTGAGCACGGTGTCCGCGGCGTCGACGATTACCGGATCGTGCGTTGCGCACAGCACGGCGGTGCCGTTCGCCGCCGCGGCGGCCAGGGCGTGGGCCACGAGTTCGGCGTGCGCTTCATCCTGCTGGGATGTGGGCTCGTCCAGTACGACGAGCGGGCGGCCGACCGCGAGCGATCGAGCCACCGCGACGCGCTGACGTTCACCGCCGGATAGCAGCCGGACCGCACGGCCCGCCACCGGGGTCAGACCCAGAGCCGCGATCGTCTCTTCGACCGCGCCCGGGTCGGGGTCCAGCCGCCGGGCGATGCGGGCGAGGGTGAGGTTTTCGACCGCATCGAGCGGTTCGGCGAGTGCGCCGCTCTGCGCGGCGACGGCCGCGTATTCGCGGCGTAGCTCCGCCCGGGCGGCGCGGTCGAGCGGCGCCACGTCAACCCCGCCAAGGCGCACGTCGCCGTCGTCCGGGTCGGTCAGGCCGAGCAGTACGCGCAGCAGCGTCGACTTGCCCGAGCCCGATCGACCTCGGATCACGGTGAGCGCTCCCGCCCGGACATCGAGGTCGACGCCTCCGAGTACGACGCGCGGACCGTAGGCCACCCGCACCCCGCGCAACTCGCCTAGGACGTCGCCCTGCACCCGCGGACGTGTCGGCAGCGGCCGCCACGGGGATGCCTGCTGCGCTCCGGCCAGCGCGCTGAGGACGATTCGGTCACCTTGTGCCGTTGCGCGCACCGCGCCGTGTGCTCCGGTGCGGTGACGCAGCCGTTCGGGCAGGCGCACCCAGCCGCGGTCGTCGACGACCAGCGCCTCGTCATGCGGCGCCTCGGGCGACCACTGCTCGGATAGTCTCCCGTCGCGGATACGTACCACCCGATCGGCTATTCGGGAGGCGCGCTGGTCGTGTGTGACCAGCAGCAGGGTTGCCCCGATGTCGGCCACCGCGGCGGCGATCAGGTCATAGACGGCGTCGGCCGCCTCGAAGTCCAGGTCGCCGGTCGGCTCGTCGGCGAGGACCACCGACGGCTCGTGCGCCAGGCCGGCGCACACGGCGACCCGTTGCGCCTCTCCGCCGGACAGCGATGCCGGCTCGCGGCCGCCGAGCGCCTCGAGGCCGAGCCGGGCAAGCACCGAGTCGGCGCGAGCTCGGGCAGTACGCCGGTCCACACCCGCTAGGCGTAGCTGCACCGCAACGTTGTCGCGCACGTCGAGCTCGGCGCGCAGCGCGCGGGCGGAATGCTGGTCGACCACGCCCAGATCGATTCGGCGCAGCCGGGCTCGGGTCGCCTCGTCCGCACCGGCTAGGTCGACGCCCGCCAGGGTGATTGTTCCTGCGCTCGGTGCCAGCTCGCCCATCACCACGCGCAGCAGCGTCGTTTTGCCCGAACCGTTCGGGCCGTGCACCACGAGTCGCTCACCTGCAGCCACCGTCAGCGACAGGCCGCGCAGAGCCGCCACCGTCCCAGTCGGCAGTGGATACAGGCAGAACAGGTCGCTGGCGGTTAGCGCCGGGAGCGGCCGGGCGAGCGCGGCGGTCATCGCAGGTCCGCCTCGGGACGGACCGGCAACCGCTCCCGAAGCGAACGGGAAACGACCAACCACCCTGCGGCGATGCCGGCGCCGAGCCCGGCAACCAGCACCAGCAGCGTCCAGGTCGAGCCGAGCGTGACCTGCAGCGGTGGATTCGGGGTGGTGCCCGAGGCGTCGACGGCGACGACCGTCGCGCCGACCCGCGCCAAGACGACGCCAGCGAGCAGCCCGATCGGCACGCCGATGGCCACCACCGCAAGCGTCCGGACGAGTAGCAACCGGCGCAACATCGAGGGAGGCAACCCGTCGGACTCCCACGCGAAGAATTCCCCTGCCCCGTCACGCCGTTCGCCGAAAACAAGCAGCACGAGGGACGCAGCGGCGACCAGCAACGCAAGCACTCCGACGACCGCGAGCAACAACCGCGATCCGCGCCCGACCGGATCCGCCTCGAGCTTGCGCTGCAAGGTGTCGCGCATCGTCACGTTCAGCCGGTCGTACGGGCTGATTGCCAGCGCCTGGCCGAGCGCCGTAGGGCCTTCGGCCGAGATCCACAGTTCGGTGGGCGCCGCAGCGCCTGGATGGGTGCGGTTGAGCAGCCGGGCCAGCGCTTGCCGATCGGCAAGCACAACGGTGCCGTCGATTGTCGGCATCCGGTCGAGCGTTGCCACCACGCGCGCGGCCACCGGCTGATCGGCAACGCGCAGGGTCAGCTGGCCATCCCGCGCCTCGCGTGCCGTCGCCGGGTCGACAGCCACCGGTAGCGCGGCCAGCGACGCGGCCGCGACAAAGGCGGGGGTGACGACGACCTGACTCCCCTTCATCCGGTAGCCCAGATCGAGCCGTCCGCTCGAGGCGGTGACCTGGCCCAGCGTCGAGCCCCACGTCGACCAGTCCCAACGGACCGGGGCACCGTCCGCGAGCACTGCGCCCAGCCCCAGCTTGCCGGCCAGGACGGGCTGGTCGGTGTTGCCCTCGCTGGTCGCATGCTGATGGCGGGTCGCGTAGCCGGGTTCCTCCTGGACGACGACGCCCACGGCTTGGATCGCTCCGGGGCCAAGCGTCGGCAGCGTCCCCTGCAGCCGCCTGCCCGATGCGACTAGTTGGGTGGCCGCCTCCTGCCCGGAGTCCGATCGAAGCCATAGCGCCACCACGATGTCCCGCGAAATCCCAATCGCGTCGATCGAAACGGTCCGCGTGCCCGCCGGCAGCGAGGGCACGGCCGAGGCGGTCGACCCCCGCAGGTCGTCGGCGAGGGACGCCGCCGACCGCGACGACCCGGTAGTGCGCGACCAGCGGTGGATGTGGTCGAGGGCACCGATGTCGACGCCCAGCACCGGGACGCTACGGGTCGAGCCGTCCAGCGACTGCAGGGTCGCGCTGGTGCGCACCGCCCCGTAGCTGCGAACACCGGCAACCGACGATGCGGCCACTGCGACCGTGGGCTCGTCCCGACTCGGCGTAACCGTGGCATCCAGCGGCACCTGATAGGCCGCTTGGTCGGCGGCCCCCGCCAGCAGCGTCGCCCGATACGCCCCGGCGAACACGACGGACGCGACAGCCGCCGTCAGGAACGCCGTCGTGGTCACCGCACGCAGTGGACGACGTATCGACCCTAGGAGGGCAATCCGTCCGGCCACCGACCGGCGCGGCAACGCCCGCTCGGCGAGTCGCGCCAGTGGCCCCCACAGCCGGGCGGCGACCAGCCCGGCGACGACCGCGCTGAGTACCGGTAGTGCGATCACCAGCGGATCTGTGCCGCCCTCGAGCCCGGACGCCGACGCCGCACCCCGATCGGCGGCCAGGATCACTGCACCCAGGCAGCACAGGGCCAGCAGGTCGAGGGACTGCCAGATGGTGCGGCTGCGGGTGTCGGGCCAGAGCAGCACCCCGCCGGTGACCGCAGCGGCGGCCAGGACGAGCAGGAGCCCGCCTGGCGCAGCTCCGAGCAGGGCATGACCGGCCGTGGCGGCCAGCGGAAGCCGGGCGCCGTGCGCCAGCCAGGCGGTGACCGCCCCGGCGAGCAGCACACCGAGCAGCAGTCCGAGCGCGCACGTCGCCGCCGTCTCGACGGCGGTCAGGATGCCAATCTGGCGCAGCGTGGCGCCGCGACGGCGCAGGACGGCGACAAGCAGCGCGTGTTCACGTCGCAGCCCGACCGCCGCCACCACGGCGAATCCCAGTAGCAGCACGGCGGCACTGCCGCCTAACAGGCCGAATCGCCTGGCGGACAGCGACGCCCGTCGGTTCTGTTCCAGCAGCTCGACGTCTGGCCGGTAGACTTCGACCCCGCCGACGCCGCGGTCGAGGGTGTCTGCGACGTCCGCCCCGCGCTGCACGTAGCCGGGGACGCCGAGGGCGATCACCCGTTCGACGTCAAGCGCCGCCGTCCACGCGTAGGTGCGGCCGAACAGCTGCAACGGGCTCAGCTGTGCCATCTGGTCGACGCCGTCACCGATCAGCAACGGCACTCTGCCCGTGTCGAACTTGCCCGACACCAGCCTCGGATCGGTGCGCACCGCCCGTCCGACGACCACGACGCCGAGTGAGGCAACGGCCGTGGTCAGCGTCCGTTCATCACCGGCGCCGAGCAAGACCACCTCGCACCGGGCCGGCGTGCAAGAGGTAGGCAGCCGTCCGTCCACGAGCCGGACCGCGCCTGGCAGTCCGTCGGTCGCGCCGAGGAAGAATGTCGACCCATCGAGTGACAACTGCCGGAACACCATCTCGCGCCGGACCGGCGCGGAGGTCAGCTTGCCCAGTTCGTGCCGCACGGTGGCGTCGGCCTGCACGTCGTTTCCCTTGCGGTACACGGAATTTGGCAGCTGAGTCACGAGAATCCCGCGGTCGCCCGGGTCGAGGTCGGCGATTGTCGAACGCACGGTCTGCGCGGCCACCACTCGTCCGGTGCCTGAGGAGACGACGGGGACGGCGACGGTCAGCGCAATCCCGACGGCGAGCAACACCCAACGCCCGGGCCGGTGGCGCAGGGCAGCGAGAGCAAGCGCCTCGACTACAGCCACGCGAATCCCTTCGCTAACCACTCAGCCAGTAATTGGGGTTAGTATGCCACATGCAGTGGCGACCGTGACCAGACGGCTGGTCGATGAGCGGTGGGTCCCCGAGGCGGTGGCGGGGCACCCTGCACTCGAGCTGTGCAACACCCGCGGCGGGTGGCGAACGGCGCGCCCGAATGAATACCTAGTCGACTACCGGGCGCTGGTGGTGTGGGGTCGAGAGAACGGATTGCTCACGTCGGCGGAGTACCGGTCCGCACGCGCCGAGGCTTTGACGAGATCACGGTCGGCCGGTGGCGTGCTGCGCCAGGTCTTGCGGTTGCGGTCCGCTTTGTACGCCGCGCTGGTGGACGACGACGGCGCCGCTCTCGACGAAGTACGAAGGGCCGTGGCGGCTGCGGTCCACCGCTCTGCCTATCGGTCGAGCGACTTAACCGTCCGCCTCGACGGCGGAAGCGGGCTCACCGCCGTCCTGGATCGCTGCGCCCTGGCCGCGCATCGGCTGCTCGAGCAGCACGGCCCGGATGCCGTGGGACGGTGCGCCGGCGTGGGCTGCGGCTGGCTGTTTCTCGATCCGTCGCACCGGCGGCGCTGGTGCACGATGGCCGTCTGCGGCAATCGGGCGAAGGCACGTCGTTACGCGGCACGCTGGGCGGATCGTCCGCTCAGTTGATCGGCTCGGTGGGCGTTGACGCCCTCGGTGGGCGCTGCTCCCTAGGTCGCCGTTGATCTTGGACGATGCCATCATCGCCGACGACGAAACTGAATTGCCAGTGCCAGTGCCATTAGCGCGCCCAGCAACGCGCTGATCAACAGCGCGAACAGCAGCGGTGCCTCGACCTCTGGGCCGATGAACCGGATCTTCACCTTGCGAGTGTTCTCGGCCAGGAACACGATCAGCGTGGCGACCAGGATCAGGCCGACGACGTGCCGCGCCCCGATTCTGCGTCCGGTGCGCGGCTGCGGGATGGGTTCGCGTGGCTCGCTCATCAGCTGGCTCCGATCTGCGGGCGTGATTGGCAATGCAGATCATGCTCTGGCCAGCCCGAGTTCAGTCAACAGACTCGCCCGTAATCAACGGCTCCGGACATCGTGATCAAGAGAGCTGGGCGCCATCGCCCGCAGCGTCACGAGCGACGTTGCGGGCGCCACACGACGAGCGCGGTGGACGGCCCGCGGGCGGCATCCAGCGCGCGATAAGCCCCACGCAGATCGTCGCTGAGTTCGGCCACCCGCTCGCGCAGCGCGTCGACATGAGCCTCGAGCTCGATGATCCGTTTGATGCCCGCCAGGTTGACGCCCTCGTCTTGGGACAGCCGCTGCACTTCGCGCAGCAACGCGACGTCGCGCGCGGAGTACCGGCGGCCGCCGCCGACTGTGCGGCCGGGGGTGACAAGGCCGAGCCGGTCGTACTGGCGCAGTGTCTGGGCATGCATGCCGGCTAGCTGCGCCGCAACCGAGATGACGAACACCGGCGCGTCGTCGGACAGGTCGTTGACGCGAAGGTCAGCCATCGGTCGGCTCCTTCACCCGCCGGGTGCCCACGGCCGAGGTGATGTGCGGGCGTGGGTCGTCATCCTGCGCCGCCGCGTACTTCGACAACGCCTCGCGGGCTTCGACGGTCATCGCCTGCGGGACGGCGACCTCGACGGTGACCAGCAGATCGCCCGCACCGCCGCCGCGCTTGGCTACGCCGCGCCCGCGGACCCGCATGGTGCGCCCGCTCGGCGTCCCGGGCGGTACCCGAAGCGTCACCGATGAGTCCATGGTCGGCACCCGCAGGGTCGTGCCGAGCGCCGCCTCGACGAAGGTCACCGGCACAGTGAGCGTCAGGTCGTCGCCGCTGCGGCCGAACAGCTCGTGCGCGGCGACGTGCACGACCACGAACAGGTCACCAGCGGGGCCGCCACGTGCGCCGGGCACGCCCTTGCCAGGGATGCGCAAACGTGCTCCTTGACGCACGCCGGATGGCACGCGGACGGTGATCGTTCGGGTCTGGGTGGTGACACCGGTGCCGCCGCAACCCGGGCAAGGGTCGTCGATGACCTGGCCGGTGCCTTGGCAGTCGCGGCACGGCTCACTGAATCCGAACGCGCCCTGGTTGCGGCTGATATAGCCCGATCCGTTGCAGGTCGGGCAGGTGTGCGGCGTCGTCCCCGGCTTGGCGCCGCTGCCGTGACAAGTGCGGCAGGTCCCCGGTCCCGACAGCTGAAGCGGCAGGGTAGCGCCGTGCACCGCTTCGTCGAAACCCAGCGTGATCTCGGCCGTGACGTCCTGCCCGCGGCTTGGCGACGGCGTCTGCGTCCGGGCGCGTCCGCGCGTACCGCCGCCGGTGAAGAGGCCGCCGAAGATGTCGCCGAGGCCGCCGCCGCCCATCGTCGAGCCGCCGGCCGTGCCGAAGACATCAGACATGTCGAACGTCGCACCCGCTGGGCTGTTCCCCGCACCCGGGAAGCCGCCACGGAAGGCGCCGCCCGCGAACAGCGAGCGCGCCTCGTCGTACTCCTTGCGCTTCGCGTCAACCGACAGCACGTCGTAGGCCTCGGAGACCTCCTTGAACCGGGCCTCGGCCTTGGCATCGCCAGGTTTCTTGTCGGGGTGCAGCTCGCGGGCAAGCTTGCGATAGGCCTTCTTGATCTCGCCCGCGGACGAGTTCTTGGTGACGCCCAGCGCCGCGTAATAGTCCTTCTCAAGCCAATCCTTGGTGCTCACGAAACGTCACCTCCTCGTCCCATCGCGGTCGGCCGGGTCCGACAAGCGCGCTGCGGTCGGTTTGGCTTGATCCCTGCGTACGCGTCCTCGAACCGCCCCTCAGTCGTCGTCGGTTTCCGACCCGCTCGCAGCCGGCTCATCTGCTCGGCTGGCTGCCGGATCCGTCACGCCGACCATCGCGGGGCGAAGTAGCCGTTCGCCGTGCTTGTATCCGCGCCGCATGATCGTCGTCGTGGTCGGCGCATCCACCGCTTCGCTCTCCTCGTGCATGACGGCCTCGTGCATCGACGGATCGAACGTGTCGCCCACCTCGCCGAACGGCTGCAGGCCCAGCTTGCCAAGTACCGCGTCCAATTGGTCGGCGACCGCCTTGAGCGGACCGGTCAGATCACCATGTGTACGAGCGCGGTCGATGTCGTCGAGCACCGGCAGCAAGGCTGCAAGAACGCCGCCCACCGCCAGCTCGCCGCTCAGGTGCCGGTCGCGTTCGACCCGCTTGCGGTAGTTGGCGAATTCGGCCTGCACTCGCTGAAGATCGGCGGTCCGCTCGGCTAGTTGTTCCCCGGCCGCGACGTTTGGCACATCCTGCACCTCGGTGGGCTCAGACTGACCAATATTCGCGCCGGGTGCAGGGCGCGGCTCGCCGCCGGGTGCCAGGCGCGGCTCGCCGGTGAGCGGGTCGATGCGCCGCTTGTCGCGGATCACGACCCGCTCCTGCTCGGTGTCGTGGAGCGGACGATGCGGAGAGCTCACTTCTTCTCCTCGTCGGGGCCTTCCTCGACGACCTCGGCGTCGACCACGGTGTCGTCGGCGTGCGCCGCAGCCGGGCCCGACTCACCAGGCCCACCGGGCTCACCGGGGTTACCGGCCGCGCCTGCCGACGACGCGTCGTACATCGCACCACCAACCTCCTGCGAAACCCTCGTCAGCTTGTCCTGGGCGGCCTTGATCGCCTCGAAGTCGGCACCGTTCAGCGTGGACTTCAGCTCCTCCAGCGCACCTTCGAGTTCGGCCTTCTTGTCAGCCGGCAGCTTTTCGCCGTTCTCGGTCAGGAACTTCTCCGTCTGGAATTGCAGCGACTCGGCGGTGTTGCGGGTCTCCGCGTCTTCTCGCCGCTTGCGGTCCTCGTTCGCGTGGGTCTCGGCGTCACGCATCATCCGGTCGATCTCGTCCTTGTTCAGACCCGAGCCGCCGGTGATCGTCATGCCCTGTTCTTTGTTGGTCGCCAGGTCCTTGGCCGAGACGTTCACGATGCCGTTCGCGTCGATGTCGAACGTGACCTCGATCTGCGGCACGCCCCGTGGCGCCGGTGGCAAACCGGTGAGCTCGAACATGCCCAGCTTCTTGTTGTAGGCCGCGATCTCGCGTTCGCCCTGATACACCTGGATCTGCACACTGCCCTGGTTGTCATCGGCGGTGGTGAAGATCTCCGAGCGCTTGGTCGGGATGGTGGTGTTGCGCTCGATTAGCCGGGTCATGATCCCGCCCTTGGTCTCGATGCCCAGGCTCAGCGGGGTCACGTCGAGCAGCAAGACGTCCTTGACCTCGCCCTTGAGCACGCCGGCCTGCAGCGCCGCGCCGACTGCGACGACCTCGTCCGGGTTGACGCCCTTGTTCGGCTCCTGGCCGCCGGTCAGCTCCTTGACCAGCTCGGTGACGGCCGGCATGCGAGTCGAGCCGCCGACGAGCACCACGTGATCGATCTCGCTGACCGAGATGCCCGCGTCCTTGATGACGTTCTGGAAGGGCGCGCGGGTGCGCTCGAGCAGGTCGGCGGTGATCTTCTGGAACTCCGCGCGGGAGAGCGACTCGTCCAGGAACAGGGGGTTCTTCTCGGCGTCTTGCGTGATGTAGGGCAGGTTGATCGACGTTTGATTGGACGCCGACAGTTCGATCTTGGCCTTCTCGGCGCCCTCGCGCAGGCGCTGCATAGCCATCTTGTCCTTGGTCAGGTCGATGCCATGCCCAGCCTTGAACTTCTCCACCAGCCAGTCGATGACCCGCTGGTCCCAGTCGTCGCCGCCCAGATGGTTGTCACCGCTGGTGGCCTTGACCTCGATGACGCCCTCGCCGATCTCGAGCAGCGACACGTCGAACGTGCCACCGCCGAGGTCGAACACCAGGATGGTCTGCTCCTTCTCACCCTTGTCCAAGCCATATGCCAGCGCGGCGGCGGTGGGCTCGTTGACGATGCGTAGGACGTTTAGGCCGGCGATCGTGCCGGACTCCTTGGTGGCCTGGCGCTGGGCGTCATTGAAGTACGCCGGCACGGTGATGACCGCGTCGGCGACGTCCTCGCCGAGGTAGGCCTCCGCGTCGCGCTTGAGTTTTTGCAGGACGCGCGCGCTGATCTCTTGCGCGGTGTAGTCCTTGCCGTCGATCTTCACCTGCCAGCTCGGGTCGCCCATGTGGCGCTTCACCGACCGGATCGTGCGATCGACGTTGGTGACGGCCTGCCGCTTGGCAACCTCGCCGACGAGAATTTCGCCATTCTTGGCAAAGGCGACGACGCTCGGCGTCGTTCGCGAGCCCTCGGCGTTCGCGATGACCTCCGGCTCGCCGCCGGTCAGAACCGAGACGACGGAGTTGGTGGTGCCCAGGTCGATACCGACCGTTCGTGCCATGTGATGTGCTCCTCTGAATGATGAAGAGTGAGTGTGCAAGGCCCGACTTTACCGGGCCCCAATCATAAGAACTGAGTGGGGTCGACTCAGCTTCCGCCATCGGGTGTGTCCTGAGTCACTTCCGCCGCCGGCGTTCGCTTCGCGTTTCCGCACCGGCAGTATGGGGGGGTGCCGTCTGACCCGGTTCCGCTGCAGAGCGTGCCATCCGACCCGACGCAGGCTAAGCGAGCGGCGGCCGAGCGCGAGCGCCGCGACCTGCCCGGCCTGGCGTGGGGCGCTTGGCTAGTTGCCTGCGGCATTCTCGTCTGGCTGACGGTCAACGTCGTACGGCACCTCGGCGCCGCCCCCGGCACGCATATGCCGGCGAGCGATGCGCTGTTCCGGTCCCGCGGCCACGCGATCACCGGACCGCTGCTCAGCCACCGGCTGATCACCGTCTGGCAACTCGATGCCGTCGCACTGGCGGTGATCGTCCTGGCGGCCGCTTGGTATGTGACGAACCTCGTCCGGCTGCGTCGGCGCCGACCCGACCTCGCGTGGTCGCCGGTCTACTCGCTGAGCTTCCTGGCCGGCCTAGCGGTATCCGGCTACGCGACCTGCGGCGCAATCGCCGTCTATGACCAGGCGCTATTCACTGCCCACATGCTGGGCCACCTGGCACTGGTGATGCTGGCCCCCGCGCTACTCGTGGTCGGCCGCCCAATGCGGCTCGCCGTCGAAGTTGCCCGCCCGGCCACGCGGGCTCGCATCAAGCGGGTGCTGCACAGTCCGGTCGTATCGCTGATTACCGCGCCACCCGTCGCTTTGGCCACCTACACGGCGACGATCGTCGGCAGCCACCTGACCGGGCTGATGGACACGATCATGGTGCACACCTGGGCCGGCCAGGTCGAGCACGTCGTCTACCTGGTGGTGGGTTATCAATTCTTCGCGCTGGTGGTCGGCGACGAGCCGATCCGCTGGCGGCTCTCGACCCCTGCCCGCTGGGCGCTGCTCGCGGTGTCGATGGCCGTCGACACGTTCACCGGGGTCGTGCTGATGATGAGCACCCGTCCGATCACGATGAACCCACCGCCGAGCCTCTCGGTCGACACGCTGTCCGACACCCGTACCGGCGGGGCGATCATGTGGTTCGGCGGCGACGGAATCATGGCCGTGGTGATGATCGCTCTCGTCGTTGCGTGGCTACGCACGTCGGGTCGCGCCGCGCGCGACAGCACGGGCTGGCTGGAGCGGGCACGGGTTCAAACGCTGAGCGAACGAACCGGCGCGGCCCGGCCCGAAGACACCCGCGACTTCGACGATGCGGACGAGGGGCACGCCGCATACAACGCCTGGCTGGCCTCGATCGCGCGAGATGATCCTGCGCGCCGTCGCGGCTAGGTTTCGCAGGGCGCGACGTGTCCCCGGTGACTATTCCCAGAGCGGCGCGATGGCTTCGGCAAGCAGACGGCCGACGTCGCCCAGCACGTGCGCGCCGTCACGGACGATCACCCGGCCATCGGCGATGACGGTGTGCACCTCAGCGGCCGTTGCGGCCAAGATCGCCTGTTCGGCGGCGCTGCCGGCGGTACGGGTCGAGTCCAACCGGATCGCGACCAGATCGGCTCGGCTGCCAGGCAGGATCATCCCGGCGTCCTCCCAGCCGAGACTGCGCTGGCCAGCTGCGGTAAGCGCCTCGACCAGCTCGGCGGGCGTGAACCGAACCCGCCGGCCGCTGGCCAGCCGTTCGTCCATCTCGAGGGCCCGCGCTTCCTCGAGCAGGTCGATGACGGCGTGCTGGTCGCTGCCCAGGGTGATCGGCGAGCCGGCGTCAAGCAGCCGCCGGGCCGGCCCGATGCCGTCGGCCAAGTCCCGTTCGGTGGTCGGGGACATGCTGATCCCCGTGCCGGTGTCTCCCAGCACGGTGATGTCGCCGTCGGTCAGGTGAGTCGCATGCACGGCGGTGCGGCCAACGCCGAGCGCGCCGTATTGATGCAACAGCGCGGTGGGCGTCGTGCCGTATGCAGCCAGGCACTGCTCATTCTCCACTGGCTGCTCAGATAGGTGCATGTGCAGCGCACGGTTCGCACCGGCCGCGGCCACGACCGGGATCGCCTCGGCAGGCACGGCGCGCACCGAGTGGATCGCCGCGCCGATCCGTACGCGCTCGCCGTCGCGCAATGCGCTGACCCGCTCCGCCCACGCGTCGACGCTGCCGTCGCCGAAGCGCAGCTGCTCGCCGCTCAGCGGGATCGGGCCGTCGGAGGTCAGGCCACCGGTCAAATAGCAGGAGTCGAGCAGCGTGATCCGGATACCTGCCTGATCCGCGGCCTGGATCAGCGCCTGGCCCATCGCGTTCGGGTCGGCGTAACGCAGGCCCCCGCGCGCGTGGTGCAGGTAGTGGAATTCGCCGACGCTGGTCACACCGGCAAGCGCCATCTCGGCGAACGTCGCCGTCGCCAACGCCAGGTAGGAATCGGGGTCTAGCCGACCGGCGATCGCGTACATCGCCTGACGCCAGCTCCAGAACGTGTCGGCCGCGGTTGCTGACCCGTCGTGCGTACGGCCACGCAAGGCGCGATGAAACGCGTGACTGTGGGTGTTGGCAAAGCCGGGGAGCACCAGCCCGGCGACCGGCACATCCCCGGGCCGCCGGCTCGTTTCCCCGTCGATTGCCGTGATTCGGCTGTCGTCCACCAGGATCCGCACGTCGCGGACGACGCCGCTTGGCAGCCATGCGTGCTCTGCCAGGTAGCTCGTCATCGTCCCGCTGCGACGTTCACCGGGCCAGCTCCCGCAGCGCGGCAACCAACGCGGTGACGCCCGCTTCGCAATCCGCCGGCTCGGCAAATTCGGTGGGTGAATGCGAGACGCCGGTGGGATTGCGGACGAAGAGCATCGCCGCCGGAATCCCGCTCGCAGCTAGGACGCCCGCATCGTGGCCGGCCCCGGTGGCCAGCCGAGGCACCCCGCCGAGCAGGTCCGCTAGCCGGTCGCTCAGGGCGGTGTCGAAGGAAACAGCGGCAGTCCACGACTCCTCTGCGACAGTGCCGCCTTCGGACGACGCGAGCTCGGTGAGCTCGGCGACAAGCTGGCGCACCGCGTCGGTGGCCGGCCCGCGTGCGTCCAGCCACCCGGTGACCTGCGACGGGATCGCGTTCACCCCGTTCGGCTCGACGCGCACCTTGCCGCAGGTGGCGAGCGCGCCGTGCCGGATCGCCGACGCTCGCGCGGCGAGCACCAGGCGCGCATAACTGACCATCGGGTCGCGCCGGTCGGCCAGCCGGGTGGTGCCCGCGTGGTTGGCCTCGCCGGGTAGCTCCACCCGCCAGCGGCCATGCGGCCAGATACCGGTCGCGATACCGACTGGAGCAGCAAGCTCGATCAGCCCGCGGCCCTGCTCGATGTGCAGCTCGAGGAACACCCCGATCCGACCCAGAGCGCTGGCGTCGCGGCCGAGGACGCGCGCCGATCGTCCGGCACGTGCGAGCGCGTCGGCGAGCGAGACGCCGTCGGGGTCGGTCAGTGCCAGCGCCCGCTCAGCGGTGAGCGCGCCCGTAAGCAACCGGGAGCCCGCGCACGCGACACCGAACCGGGCGCCCTCCTCGTCGGCAAAGTTCACCACCCCGATCGGACGCGACGGCACGAACTGTTCAGCGCGCAACACGTCGACAGCGGCGAATGCCGAAGCGACGCCGAGTGGACCATCGAACGCGCCCCCGTCGGGTACCGAATCCAGGTGGCTACCGGTGACCACACCGGGCCCGGACGCGTCCGGATCACCCCACCACGCCCACTGATTGCCGCCCCGGTCGGTCGTCACCGACAATCCGGCTGCGCTCGCCGTCGACGCGAACCACTCGCGCAGCGCCAAGTCAACGTCAGTCCAGGCGAAGCGCCGGTACCCGCCCGACGCTGCCCGACCGATCGGCTGGAGCTGCGCGAGCAGCGCAGTGACACCCACCGGGCAACCGTCGCACAGTCAGCGTCAGCCGAGCCCGTTCTGCGACAGCCAATCCTTGGCTACCTTGTCGGCGTCCTGCTTGTCGTTGACCACCTTGGCCACCAGGCCTGCCAACGCATTGGTGTCGAGCTTGGCCGACACCGCGTTGCACGCGTCAGCCATCGTCTGGGTGATCTTGCTCTTCGTCACCAGCGGCACGATGTTCTGCGCCGCGAACATGCTCCTCGGATCCTCCAGGGAGACGAAGTTGTTCGCCGCGATCGACGGATCGGTGGAGAAGACGTCGGCCGCGTCCACGGTCGCGTTCTTCAGCGCAGTGACCGTCACCGAGCCGCTGGCTGAAAGCGGGGTGAACTTCTTGAACGTGATGTTGTAGACGCTCTTCAGTGCCGGGACCCCGTCGGCGCGGGTCTGGAACTGCGACGGCGCACCAAGCGTGAGCTTGTCCGCGACCGGGCACAGGTCGGCGAGCGTCTTCAAGTTGTACTTCGTCGCGGTGTCTTTGGTGACGGTGATGGTGTCACTGTCCTGCGCCGCCGCGAAGTTCAGGACTGCCAACTTGTCGCCGGTCTTCTGCTGCAACGCCGCGTAAACCTCGTCCGGGGTCTTCGCCGTCGCTTTCGGGTCAAGGTAGCTCAGAATCGAGCCGGTGTATTCGGGGATGAAGTCGATCGAGCCGTCGTTCAGGGCAGCGATGTATGCGGCGCGCTCTCCGATGTCGAGCTTCTTCTTGACGGTGACCCCCTTCGCGGCCATCGCGTCGGCATAGATGTTTGCGAGCAAGTTGTTCTCGGGGAACGCCGCCGAACCGACGGTGATCGATCCGGTGCCCGAGGGGTAGCTGGCGCTGCCGGACGAGCCGCCCGCCGAGGCGGCGGACGAGGCGGCGGACGATCCGGACGACGCCGCGGTGGCGCACTTGTCCGCCGGGCTGCTGGAGCCGGCTGCGGTGGCCGACGAGCGGCTCGAACTGCCACTGCTGCCACATGCGGTCAAGGCCATCGCGAACGCCGCCATTGTGGCGCCGACTAGGTAGGTGCGCTTCATGTCTCTCCTTGAGATCAGGGATGATCAGGTCGTCGAATGCCGGCCGTGCGCGACGCCGGGAGGAGTCAAGTGGTTGCCACCTCCGCCAGGTTCGCTGACATTGCGTCGGGATGGAGATGCCTTCGAGAGAAGCGTTCTGAGACGCCTCGGGAGACGACGAGTCGTTGCAAGCCCACGAGCAGCAGGTCGGCGGCGACTGCGAGCAGGGCGACCAGGATCGCGCCGGCCACCATCTTGGGGTAGCCCAGCTGTGGATCGTTGAGGTTGGTCAGCCCGTCGATGAGCAGTCGGCCGAGTCCCCCCAGCAGCGGCAGGTAGGCGGCGACGGTTGCGGTGGCGATGACCTGCAGGGTGGCGCTGCGCAGTCCCGAGAGGATCAGAGGCAGCGCATTCGGGAACTCGACCTTGCGCACAACCTGCGAGCCGGTCATTCCCATGCCGCGAGCGGCGTCACGCGCGGCCGGGTCGACGTTCTGCACGCCGGCATATGTGTTCGTCAGGATTGGCGGAATCGCCAGCAGTATCAGCACGATCTCAGTGGGCACGAGGTAGGGCAGCGCACCACCGGCGGTGATCTTGGGCGAGAGCCACACCACCAGCAGGATGAGCAACCCGAACGTCGGTATCGCCCGCAGGGCGTTCGCCGAGCCGGCGACCAGTACGACACCTCGGCCGGTATGCCCGATGATTAGTCCGAGCGGCAACGCGATGGCCAACGCGATCAGCACCGCGGCCAACGAGTAGTAGATGTGTTGGCGAAGGTAACTGAGCACGCCGTCCGGGCCCCGCCAGTTCTCGGGGTCGTTGAGCCAGAGGTAGACCTGGCGCCAGTCGAGCGAGCTACCCATCAGCGCGCCCCTGCCGCACGTTGCCACGGGCTGAGTACTCGTGTTGCGATCAGGATCACCGCATCGAACACGAGCGCCAGCGCCACCACGAGGATCAGTCCTAAGAAGATCGGTGCGAAGACGAAGTTATTGAACCCTGCGGTGAACAGCTTGCCCAGTTGCGGAACCCCGATGATCGCGGCGACCGACACCAGGCTCACGTTCGACACGGCCGCGACCCGCATGCCGGCCGCGATGACCGGGACTGCCATCGGCAGTTCGACCCGAATCAGCCGCTGTCGACGGGTGTATCCCATCGCGGTGGCCGCGTCCTTCGTGCTGGGCGGCACCGCGATCAGACCGTCGGCGACGACACGGACGAGCAGCGCGATGGTGTAGATGGTGAGCGCGACGGCGACGTTGACCGTGTCGAGGATCCGGGTGCCGAGGATGCCGGGCAGCACGATGAACAACGCCAGCGACGGGATCGTATAGAGCAGTCCGGCGAAGGTGACGGCCGGCGGGTACAGCCAGCGGTAACGCGAGGCCAGGTAGCCGACGGGCAGTGCCACGACCAATCCGATCAGCAACGGCAGCGCGGCCAGCCAGGTGTTGTTCCACAACCAGGCCAGCACCTCGGTCTGGTGATCGCGGAAATACGTCCAGATCTCCATCAGCGCCCCCGTGCCAGTTCGGCGGTTGCGTCACGGGTGGCGCCCGCGTGCTGCTCGATCCGGGCAAGGACCTGCGACGCGGTGACCGTGCCGAGCAGGTGGCCCGGCTCGTCGACGACCACGCCACGCCCGCTCGGTGACGAGAGCGCGGCGTCGAGCGCCTCGCGCAGCGTCCCGGATTCGGTGGCCAGCGTGCCGCCAAGGTTCAGCAGGTCAGGCGTGACGGCACCGACCAGCGCACCGTCACTGACGCCGGTGAGCGCGAGCCAGCCCTGCGGTCGGTTCTCGTCGTCGACGACCAGTACCCAGCCGTGGCGAGCGGCCTGCTTTGCCTGAAACAGCTCGGTGCCGAGGCGAATCGCGTTCTCGTCTTCGAGCGGGAGGTGCCCGGCCATGGCGAAGCCCAGCGCACGGTAACCGCGATCGCGTCCGACGAAGCCCGCGACGAACGCGTCGGCAGGCTTGGACAGCAGTTCTGCCGGGGTTGCCAGTTGAGCCAGCTTGCCACCGACACGAAGCACCGCGACGTGGTCGCCGAGCTTGATCGCCTCGTCGATGTCGTGCGTGACGAAGACGATGGTCTTGCCTATTTCGCCTTGCAGGCGCAGGAATTCATCCTGCAGCTGAGCGCGGACAACTGGGTCGACGGCGCTGAACGGCTCGTCCATCAGCATGACCGGTGGGTCGGCAGCCAGCGCCCGGGCGACGCCGACGCGTTGCTGCTGCCCACCGGACAGCTGCGCTGGGTAGCGCTTGGCGAAGTTCGCGGGCAGACCAACCTGCTCGAGCAGCTCCATCGCCCGCGCACGGGCCTTGCGTCGATTCCAGCCGACGAGCAGCGGCACGGTGGCGACGTTGTCGACGATCGTCCGATGTGGGAACAGCCCCGCCGCCTGGATGACGTAGCCGATGCCGCGGCGCAGCTCGTGCGGAGGCACGCTTGCCATGTCACGGTCATCGAGCCAGATGCGTCCGCTCGTCGGTTCGATCATTCGGTTGATCATCCGCAGACTCGTGGTCTTGCCGCAGCCCGAAGGGCCGACGAAGACGGTGATCTGCCGCGACGGCGCCTCGACGCTCAGGTCGTCGACCGCGACCGTTCCGTCGGGGAATCGCTTGCTCACAAACTCGAACCGGATCACCGGTTGCCATCTCTCCTCGGGGGGCGCTCTGGGCGCGGGCGTGCAACGGTCGTACCGGAACAAACAACCCTTGCACATGGAACCGACGAAGGGGCAGCCCGCACTCGACCAACACCAGATCGCAAGGTTCACGATAGGCAACCCTTAGTAGCTGCAGGACGAGCGCAGACCTTCCCGAGGCGTCCTTACTCGCCAGTAACCCCGCGTAGGCTCGCTGCCAGCGAACCGTTCCTGATGACCAGAGGAGATCCCACCTGTGGCGCTGCGGCTGACCCTCGCGCTGATCATGACCGTGCTCACGGCGGCGATTGTCGGGCGACGCGTCTGGTGGTTGGTGCGGCTAATCCGCTCCGGTCGGCCCGCACCGGGGCGCGCCGATGGCATGCGGCAACGGCTGCGCGCCCAGCTGGTCGAGGTGTTCGGCCAGCGCCGGTTGCTCCGATGGTCAGTTCCCGGCCTCGCGCACTTCTTCACGTTCTGGGGCTTCATCGTCCTCGCGCTGACGATCATCGAGGCGTACGGCGCGCTGCTGATCAGCGAGGACTTCGCGATCCCGTTCGTCGGGCACGCGCGCGCGCTGGGGCTGCTCGAGGATTTTTTTGCCGTCGCCGTCCTGATCGCGTTGGCGACCTTCGCGGTCATGCGGCTGCGCCAGGCACCCCAACGACAACACCGTGCGAGTCGCTTCTACGGCTCGCACACCGGGCCGGCCTGGGTAATCCTCGCGATGATCAGCCTGGTCGTCGTCACCTTGCTGCTCTACCGCGGTGCGCAGTACAACACCGGGCACTTCCCGTTCGGTAAGTCCCAGGCCCCGTTCGCGTCTCGGCTGGTGGCTAGGGCGCTCGGCGACGGCGCGTACAACCAAGGCGTCGAGACATTCTTCCTGCTCGGCCAGATGGCCGTGATCTTCGGCTTCGCGATCATCGTCGTGTACTCCAAGCACCTGCACATCGCGACGGCGCCGCTCAACGTCACCACCAAGCGACTGCCCGACGGGCTCGGCGCCTTGCTACCGGCTGCGGACGCTGACGGCACTCCGATCGACTTCGCCGACGTCGAGAACCTGTCCGAAGACACGGTTTTCGGCAAGGGAAAGATCGAAGACTTCAGCTGGAAGGGCTATCTCGACTTCGCGACCTGCACCGAGTGCGGACGATGCCAATCGCAGTGTCCCGCGTGGAATACCGACAAGCCGTTGTCGCCCAAGCTGCTGATCATGGACCTGCGCGACCACCTTTTCGCCAAAGCGCCATACCTGATCGGCGGAAAGTCAGCCGACGGGGCACCGGATCTCGCTGCCCCCGAGGACGCGGTCGCCGATTCACATCACGTCCCCGAGGCCGGCTATCCGCGCCTCGAGGGTTCCGGCCCCGGGCAGGCGCAGCGGCCGCTCGTCGGCGATGCCGCGTCGTTTGGGGTCATCGACCCTGATGTGCTGTGGTCGTGCACCACGTGCGGTGCGTGTGTCGAGCAATGCCCGGTCGACATTGAGCACGTCGACCACATCGTCGACATGCGGCGCTATCAGGTGCTGATCGAGTCGGCGTTCCCGTCCGAGGCGGGCGTGATGCTGCGCAACCTGGAGAACA
>JBDUCV010000113.1:0-3724 GCA_040003255.1 Actinomycetota bacterium | reverse complement strand
CTCAATTTGCCGTGCGATCTCCGAATTGTTGGGTGATCCGTTTGGAGTGAACCCTCAAATCGGCGTGATGAAGTAGTCATTGATGTATTTCTCGCCCTCGTCGCAGAAGAACGTGACGATGTGTTCGGCGTCGTCGTATTGCTGCTTGAGCGCGCGGGCAGCGATCAGATGGGCCCCGGAACTCGGGCCGACGAACAGGCCGAATTCCTTGGCCAGGCGCCGCATCTCGGCGATTGCCTGGTCGCTGTCGACGGCAACCATTGCGTCCACCTCGCCACGGTGGCGGGCGATAATGCCCGGCACGAAGCCGTCGGCAATGCCTTCGATGAGGTGCCTGCCGACCTCGCCGCACATGAGTGTGCATGACTCGTTGGGTTCAACCGCGAGGACCCGGCAGGCTGGGTTGACGGCGCGGAACGCCTGCCCGACGCCGACGATCGTGCCGCCGGTGCCCACGCCGCCGACGACCGCATCCGGTCGAACGCCGTCGGGCAACTGGCGCAGGATTTCTGGGCCGAGCCAAGTTCGGTTCTCCTCGACGTTCCACTCGTTGTCGAACTGCTGCGGGGCGAAGTAGCCCGGCTGTTCACCGAGTTCGCGAGCCTTGACGAGCGCGTCGGTGACATGGAAGTCGCCGAGGGTTATGACCTGCGCGCCGAACGCGCGCGAGATCGCGGTCCGCTCAGGGCTCATCCCATCAGGCGTGATCACGAGCATCCGGTAGCCCCTGACCGCTGCCACCATGGACATCGCGTTTCCGGTGTTGCCGCTGGACGCCTCCACGATGACGTCCCCGGGTCGCAGCAGCCCTACGGTCTCGGCCTTCTCGATCATGTACTTCGCGATGCGTGCCTTAATCGATCCGGACGGGTTGAGGAACTCCAGCTTCACCCATATGCCGTCCACGCGGATCAGCGGCGTGTTGCCGATGCTGTCCAGCACAGTCGCGTGCCACGGTTCGGCGCTGGCGCCCCTGGCGTCGGAGGTGTGCAGTGTGCTCACGGCCCATTACTCTTCACCACTGGACCGGCCAGCACGAATGCGAACGGTCGAGGGTGAATGTGACTTCGGTCGATCCGCCTCGACCAGTTCGGTCCCTCGCAGATGGGCCGCCGCCATCCGTGCCAGACGCGATGAAGCCCAAACGTCCTCCGAGAGGTCTAGTTCTAGCTAGACGTCCTGTGCTCAAGAGCCGAGGATTGTATGCGAGAGGGTCACCCAGAATCGCCGACTTTCCTGGTAACACAAGGGCCATACTTGGCGGGTGGGCGCGGGAGCGGGCGACGCCGCCGCGGGCGGGTTCCGCTCGACGGAGTTGTTGGCCGCGGTGGCGTTGGCGACTGATCTGGGCACGGGGCAGGTATCTGATCATTCCCTGCGGACGTGCGTGTTGTCGGTGGCGATCGCTCGGGACCTGGGCCTCGACGACGCGACCGTCGGCGTGATCCACCAGGTTGCCTTGCTGCGCTTCCTCGGCTGCACTGCTGACGCTGCCGACAGCGCGGTAATGACCGGCGGCGAGGATGCGACGTTTCTCGCGGCGATGGCCCCCGTATTCATGGGCTCGCAGACGGAGACAATGCGTCGCTTCATCCGCACGCTGGGCGCGGAGCAGCCGCTGCCGCGTCGGGCGCGGTTGCTGGCCAGTGCGCTGACGGATCCAGGATCAGCGGCGCGGTCCTTGTCGGCGCATTGCGAGGTGGGTGCCCGGTTGGCCGTCCGGCTCGGGATGGGCGCTGCGGTGGCGCAGTCGTTGGCGCATGCCTATGAGCGTTGGGACGGCAAGGGTTTTCCGCAGGGCCTGGCGGGCGAGGCGGTTCCGCTGCCCGTTCGGGTAGTGGCCGTGGCCCGTGATCTGGAGTTGTGGACTCGGGCGGCCGGACCGGCGGTAGCTGCCGATGTGCTGCTTCGGCGCCGCGGCCGCGGCTACGACCCGATGGTCGCCGACGTTTGCCGGGCGAGCGGGGCGCAGTTCTTGGCCGGTTTGCAGGGTCACGATGTATGGGCGGCGGTGCTTGCGGCCGAACCTGAGCCG
This sequence comes from Actinomycetota bacterium, assembly GCA_040003255.1. Classification (GTDB taxonomy): domain Bacteria; phylum Actinomycetota; class Actinomycetes; order Mycobacteriales; family Jatrophihabitantaceae; genus JBDUCV01. Next base: position 1,689 of record JBDUCV010000113.1, on the reverse strand, counting down.
GTCCGGCTCGTCGACGGCCCGGCGATAGACGCTGGGCTCGCGGCGTTCGCCGATTTCGCTGACTTGAAGTCGCCGTGGACGCGCGGGCATTCGCCGCGGGTGGCCGAGTTGGCCGAACAAGCCGGCCAGCAGCGCGGATTGGCCGAGGCGGACCTGGTGCTGCTGCGGCGGGCAGGACTCGTGCACGACGTCGGCAGGGTCGGCGTAAGTGCCGGGGTATGGGATACCGCCGGCCCGCTGAGCGTTGGGCAGCAGGAGCAGGTCAGGCTGCATCCTTATTACGGCGAACGGATCTTGTCGCGCTGCCCGCCGCTGCGGCCGATAGCCGAGCTGGGCGGCCAGCATCATGAGCGCCTGGACGGGTCCGGCTACCACCGCGGCTGTTTGGGCGAGCAGTTGTCGGCGTCGTCACGACTGCTGGCGGCGGCCGACGTGTGGGCCGCGCTGACGGCTGACCGTCCACACCGACCGGCCCTCTCTACCGACGCGGCGTGCGCGGTGATCCGTGCCGAACCGGGACTGGACCGCGCGGCGGTGGAGGCAGTTCTCGCAGCCGGTGGGCAGCCACCCGACACAGCTATGCGGACCGCCAGACCGGCGGCGGGACTGTCCGACCGGGAGCTCGAGGTGCTCCGGCTGATCGCCCGTGGCCGTTCCAACCGGGAAGTCGCGCGACTGCTGGTCCTCTCACCCAAGACCGTGGGCAGGCACGTCGAGAACCTCTACGCCAAGATCGGCGTCCGGTCACGGGCCGCCGCGGCATTGTTCGCGATGGAGAACCGGCTGCTGTCCTGATCTTCCTCGCCGGATTGGGGTGTTCACCCGATGCGGCCTACCCGCCGGGCGGCGCAGTCTGGGCATCTAGTGAATCCCGATGTGAGGAGCGCGAGATGACCAGCATCGCCGTCCGCGACGCCAGCCTGTACTACGAGGACACCGGAGACGGACCGCCGGTGCTGTTCATCCACGGCGCCTCCGGTGGCGCCTGGGTCTGGCAGGACCAGGTCGAGCGCCTGTCGCCGTCCCTCCGGTGCGTCACCTATGACCGGCGCGGGCACAGCCGCAGCACTCCCGGCCAAGGCGGGCAGTCCAACACCACCCACGCTGACGACGCCGCCGCGCTGATCGACGCCCTGGGCCTGCGACCGTGTTTGCTGGTGGCCTCCAGCGGCGGCGCCTGCATCGGCTTGGAACTGGTGCTGCGCCACCCACACCTGCTGCGCGGAGCCGTGCTTTCCGAGCCGCCCCAGGGCAGCCTCGACCCGATCGCCGGCTCGGCACTGATGGCTGACATCGCCGGGCCGGTGTCAGCAGCCGAAGCATCCGGCGGGCCACGGGCTGCGGCGGACGCGTTCTTCGCCGCGGTGTGCCCAGGACTCTGGGCGATCGCCGACGAACCACGAAAAGACCGCTACCGCGACAACGCCGAGGTGCTGCTCGCCGGCCTGCAATCGCCGGCCACCCAGATCACCCCCGCCGACCTGGACGCCGTCACACTGCCCGTGCTGGTGATCGCCGGCGCCGACAGCCACCCCGCACTGAGAACGATCGCGCACGTCCTCGCCGACTCGCTGCCCGACGCGCGGCTGATCGAGATTCCCGACTGCGGCCACGTCACCTACGCCGAACAACCCGCCACGTTCGCCCGCGCCGTGCGCGCGTTCGCTGGCGAACTCGCCCCCAGCCCGG
>JBDUCV010000057.1:0-12799 GCA_040003255.1 Actinomycetota bacterium | reverse complement strand
GAAGGTGTAACCGTGCGGGAAGTAGTCGCTGCCGTTCCAGAACGGCTCGGCGATCTTGTCGCTGATCACGCACGCGCCGATGGGCGAGTAGCCGCTGGTCATCCCCTTCGCACAGGTGATCATGTCGGGCAGGTAGCCAAACTTGTCGCACGCGAACGTCGTCCCTAGCCGGCCGAACGCGCAGATGACCTCGTCAGAGACGAGCAGCACATCGTGACGGTCGCAAATCTCGCGGACGCGCTGGAAGTACCCGGGCGGCGGCGGGAAACAGCCGCCGGAATTCTGCACCGGCTCGAGGAACACGCAGGCGACGGTCTCGGGGCCCTCCATCTGGATGGCGAAGTCGATCTGATCCGCGGCCCAGCGGCCGAATGCTTCCAGGTCGTCACCGTGTTCGGGGGCCCGATAAAAGTTCGTGTTCGCCACCTTGTGGCCACCCGGTACGAGCGGTTCGAACATCTGTTTCGCGGCTGGGATGCCGGTGATCGACAGTGCTCCCTGCGGGGTGCCGTGGTATGCCACCGCACGGCTGATCACCTTGTGCTTCATGGGTTTTCCGGTCAGCTTGAAGTACTGCTTGGCGAGTTTCCACGCCGTCTCGACCGCCTCACCACCACCGGTGGTGAAAAAGACCTTGTTCAGGTCACCCGGCGCGTAGTCGGCAAGCCGATCGGCGAGCTCGATGGCCTGGGGGTGGGCATAGGACCACAGCGGGAAGAACGCCAGTTGGCTCGCCTGGCGGTAGGCGGCCTCGGCGAGTTCGACCCGTCCGTGACCGGCCTGCACGACGAACAAGCCCGCCAGTCCGTCCAAGTACCGCTTGCCGTTGACGTCCCAGATGTAGGCACCTTCGCCGCGCACGATCGTCGGAACCGGGGCCGTGGCGTAGGACGACTGCCGGGTGAAGTGCATCCACAGGTGGTCGCGCGCCTTCGCGGCGAGCGAGCCCGCGTCGTACTCGTGATCGGTGAGGGACGTGTCGAGCGGTGTAGTAGTCATCGGGCACCCCAGTTGTAGGTCTGCTTGGTCAGTTTCAGGTAGAGGAACGTCTCGGTGCGTTGCACTCCGGGAATCGTGCGGATCTGCCCGTTGATCAATCGGAGCAGATGTTCGTCGTCGGTGACCACGACCTCGGCGAGGATGTCGAATGACCCCGCGATCACCACGATGTAGACAACCTCCGCGAGGTCGGCCAATCGATCGGCAACCATCTCGATGTCGCCGGTCGCCGAGATCGCGATCATCGCTTGCCGGGCGAAGCCCACTTGCGTCGGGTCGGTGACGGCGACGATCTGCATAACACCGGTGTCGACCAGTTTCTGCACCCGCTGGCGGACCGCCGCCTCGCTCAGGCCGACGGCCTTGCCGATGCCGGCATACGCGCGTCGGCCATCCTCCTGTAGCTGCTGGATGATCGCCTTGCTGACCTCGTCGGGCATCGGATGAGACTCAATTCGGGCCACACAACGATTTTGCTCACTTCAAGCAGATTTGGCAAGCGAATCCGCAGTCAAATTGCGACCGAGCTGCGGATTCCGCTCAGTGGCCTTTCGTCGTCCACCGGAACTCCAGCGGCGGCAACGGGCGGCACCGTGGCGTGAGAGGTTAGTCGCATGAGCCGCTACGGTCCGCAGTTCGGGCCCGACATCACCTTCCTCGGCGTCGACCGCTGCGACTGGGCCGAGCCGGCGACCTTCGCTGACGCAGATGTGGTGATACTCGGCGCCCCGTTCGATGGTGGCACCTCGCATCGGGCTGGGACGCGGTTCGGCCCGCAGTACATCCGGCAGACGTGCTACCTGCCGCACGACGGATCTCGTCCGTCGCTGGCCTTGCGTGTCGACGGGCTGCGCGACCTGCGCGTTTATGACGCCGGCGACGTCGAAATGTTCTCGGGCGATGCCGAACGCTCGGTACGCGACCTTCAAGCCGCGGTCTACGCGGTCGCCAGCACCGGTGCGATCCCGCTCATTCTCGGTGGCGACCACACGATCGCCTGGCCCGATGCAGCCGGCGTGGCGCAGCATCTCGGCCAGGGGCGAGTGTCGATGGTGCATTTCGACGCGCACGCCGACACCGGCAACATCGCGTTCGGTTCGCTGATCGGCCACGGTCAGCCGATGCGCCGGCTTATCGAGTCCGGCGCGCTGCGCGGGGACCGGTTTCTGCAGATCGGGCTGCGCGGCTACTGGCCGCCGCCCGAGACGCTCGACTGGATGGCGGAGCACGCAATGCGGTCCTATGAGATGAGCGAGGTCGGTGCCCGCGGTCTGGACGAGTGTCTGACCGAGACGTTCAAGATCGCCACCGATGATTGCGACGGCGTCTTCCTGTCCGTCGATATCGACGTATGCGATCCGAGCCATGCTCCGGGCACCGGTACGCCGGAGCCGGGCGGGCTGTCGGCTCGGCAGTTGCTCGACTCGGTACGCCGCGTTTGCTACGAGCTGCCTGTCGTGGGGATCGACGTAGTCGAGGTGTCGCCACCGTACGACCACGCCGACATCACGTCGTTCCTCGCCAACCGGGTCGTGCTCGAGGCGTTGTCGGGGATCGCCCGGCGCCGTCAGGATGCTGCCGGGGGACCGGCTTGGGATCCGCGCCGGCCATTGCTGGACGGACGCTGACCGACGCTGGGCGGACATGGACTAAGGCCGACCGAGCGGTGGCTAGGCGGCGCGCAGCGCTGCCGCGCCGAAGGAAACCTTGAATCGGGCGCACCAGATCGTCACGCTCGCGAGCCGGGACAGGTCCGCGGTGCGCGGGATTGGGTAGCTCTGGTTGCCCAAGTTGCCCTTGAGCGTACCGAGGCTGAGGTAGCTGCCATCGTCGAATAGGTGCCAGCCGTCGCTGCCCGGCAGTACCGGAGCATCGCTCAACCAGACGTGCAGGTCAGGACCGTTGCTGGTGTTCAGTCCCGCAATGGCGAGAATCCGGCTGCCGTCCGGCAGCTCGACGACGCTGACCGAGCCGCTGGTGATGTGTTCGTGGCTGATGAACCTGCCAGTCGACAACAGGACCGGGCCTATGGGGGACGGCGTGCTGTTCGGCGGCGGCGTCGCCGGGTCGGTTGACCGGATATCCGGCGTAGGCGTCGCTGCAGCGATCAACGCAATCGCGGGCAGTGCCTCGTCAACCCGCTGGTCCAGCCAGAGCTTCCACGGCTGGAACCAGGCGAGCCCGCCGGCAAGCAGCATCGCTACCGCGGCCGACAGCCAGACGACGGTCAGACGACGCGGGCGCAAGCTCATTGCTTGACGGTAGTGGCCGCGGTGCGCCTACTGCGCCGATAATGCTTACGGCCCGATGACGAACCGTTGGCTGACTACTGGCGCCAGGACGTTCGGCGCCGATTGATGTCCCAAACAAGCGCAGCGACGATCCCGGCGGCGGACAGGATCAGCCACAGCGTGCCCTGCCCGTTGTACTGCGTGGTAGTGATCATCAGGATGAGGATGATCGCGCTGACCCAGCCGCCGATCCGCGCCCACCGGCCCCACTCGCCGTGCCAGCCCCAATCAGACGGGTGCTCGGTGGGGTGGTGCGCGGCGTAGTCATCTGGAGCCCCGACATCGGGCTGCTCGCTGCCGGGCCTGAGAGCCACGGTGGTGCTCCTGTTCGCGATCGGGACTGCTTCATTGTGGCACTTGGGTGGCGGGCGGTGAGAATGGGCCGGGTGAACCCCCGCCGCGTCATCCTGCTCGGCTCGACCGGTTCGGTAGGCCGGCAGGTGATTGATGTCGTGCGGGCCGCGCCAGATCGGTTCGCCGTGGTCGGGGTGTGCGCGGGTGGCCGCGACGTCGCGGCACTGGTTGCGCAAGCGGTGCAGCTGCGCGTCTCGGTGGTCGGCGTCGGGCGCGAAGCGGTGGCGGGCGACGTGCGCGAAGCGCTCGCCCTCGCCTGGCCCGAGCACCAGCCGCTGCCGACCGTCGTCGCCGGGCCGGCCGCGGCGACCCAGCTCGCCGCGATGGACGCCGACGTCGTCCTGAACGCCGTCGATGGGGCGCAGGGGCTGCGCGCGACACTGGCAGCCCTCGACGCCGGACGCACCGTGGCCCTGGCCAACAAGGAGTCGCTGGTCGCAGGTGGCGAGTTGGTGCTCGGCCGGGCGAAGCCGGGCCAGCTCGTCCCAGTCGACTCCGAACATTCGGCGCTGGCGCAATGCCTACGCGCTGGGACTGCGGCCGAGGTCAACAGGCTGGTGTTGACTGCCAGTGGGGGACCATTCCGCGGGCGCACCCGCGCCGCGCTGCGCGACGTGACGCCGGCCCAGGCACTGGTTCACCCGACGTGGGCCATGGGGACGTTGATCACCACGAATTCGGCCACTTTGGTCAACAAAGGGCTGGAGATGATCGAGGCACACCTGTTGTTCGGGGTGCCCTACGACCGCATCGAGGTCGTGCTGCACCCGCAGTCGATGGTGCACTCGATGGTCGAGTTCGTCGACGGTTCGACTATCGCCCAGACCTCGCCACCGGACATGCGGCTGCCGATCGCGCTGGCACTCGGCTGGCCGGACCGGGTGCCCGGCGCGGCTACTCCGGTCGACTGGAGCAGCGCGCAGCGCTGGACGTTCGAGCCGGTCGACAACACCGCGTTCCCGGCGCTCGAGCTGGCTCGCGCGGCGGGGAAGGCAGCCGGATGCGCCCCCGCGGTGTACAACGCGGCCAACGAGGAGCTGGTGGCCGCATTCCACGCCGGGCGAGTGCCGTTCCTGGGCATCGATGAGGGCATCGCCGTGGTACTGGAGGAATGGCTGAGCGGAGGACACGCTTCGGGCTCAGGTCCAGGTACCGTCGACGAGATCGAAGCGGCGCAGCAATGGGCGCGCGACCGTGCCTCGGCGGTTATCGGATCTTAGAAGGAGGACGACGTGCTCTACGTGTTCGGCGTCCTCGCCTTCGCCGTCGGCCTGCTCGCCTCGATCGCGCTGCACGAGATTGGCCACATGGTGCCGGCCAAGAAGTTCGGCGTGAAGGTGACCCAGTACATGGTCGGCTTCGGCCCGACGGTGTGGTCGCGCAAGCGGGGCGACACTGAGTTCGGCCTCAAGGCTATCCCGCTCGGCGGCTACATCCGGATGATCGGCATGGTGCCTCCTCGCCGCGACGGTGGCCGCTCCCGCTGGCCCACTCGAATGGCGACGGCGGTCGAGGAGTTCCGCGCCGTAAGTCGCGCCGAGGTCGCGCCAGGCGACGAGCCGAGGCAGTTCTACCGGCTCACGCCGGGCAAGAAGATCGTCGTCATGCTTGGCGGCCCGACGATGAACCTGATCATTTATCTGATCCTCACCATCGTCTTGCTCTCGACGCTGGGTATGAAGCACAACGACCCGACCACGCAGGTCAACGCGGTGGTCAAGTGCGTCGTCCCGGCCACCGCGCGGATCACGGGCGACAGCTGTCCGGCGAATGCCACTCGTGCTCCGGCCTATGGCGTCCTGCGTAGCGGCGACACCATCACTTCGATCAACGGGGCGCCGATCACCGCCTGGCAGGACGCGGTCGGGGTGATCGAGAAATCCGCGGGTATGCCGTTGCGAATCGGCGTCACTCGGAGCGGCGTCAATCAGATCGTGTCGTTGACCCCGGTGCCGAACGTGAAATACGCGAATTCCTCGGGAACGCAGACAAAGACAGCCGGCTACCTCGGAGTCGAGGTCAAGGGCAACTCTTACTACGCCGCCGTCCCGGCTGGCGAGATCCCGGGCCAGATCGTCGACCAATTCGCCCAGGGACTGCGGGCGCTCGGCAGCTACCCCTCGAAGATCGCCAGCTTGTTCGGCACCGTCTTCGAAGGCAAGGAGCGTGACCCGGCCGGGGCGATCGGCGTCGTAGGCATCGGTCGGCTGGGCGGCGAGATCGCAGACAGCAAGGTGCTGGATATCCAGGACAAGGCCTTTTTCCTGATCAGCCTGCTTGCCGGGATCAACCTGCTGCTGTTCTTCTTCAACCTGCTGCCCCTGCTGCCGCTGGACGGGGGCCATGTAGCCGGGGCGCTGGTCGAGGCCGTCAAGCGTGGACGGGCCCGGTTGCGTGCCCGCGGTCTGGCCCGGGTGCAGGGCGGCAAGTACCTCGAGCGGCAGCCGATCTATGTCGACACGGCGCAGATGCTGCCGATCATGTACGGCGTCGCCTCCATCCTGATCGTGCTCACCTTGCTCGTCGTCTACGCAGACATTGTCAAGCCCATCACGCTGAACGGCTGACGAGGCGCACACCGGGCCGCTGAGCGGCGCGAGCCATACTGGATATCGTGACCTCTCCCGTCTTACTAGGCATGCCGACCGCTCCGCCGCCGGTCCTCGCCCCCCGCCGCAGATCGCGGCCGATCAAGGTCGGGTCGGTCGTCGTGGGTGGCGACGCCCCGATAACCGTGCAGTCGATGACCACCACACTTACCGCCGACATCGACGCCACCCTGCAGCAGATCGCCGAACTGACCGCCTCGGGCTGCGACATCGTCCGGGTGGCGGTTCCGTCGCAGGACGACGCCGACGCGCTGCCGGCGATCGCGCGCAAGTCACAGATCCCAGTGATCGCCGACATCCACTTCCAGCCGAAGTACGTCTTCGCGGCGATCGACGCCGGATGCGCCGCCGTCCGGGTGAATCCAGGCAACATCAAGGCCTTCGACGACAAGGTGGGCGAAATCGCCAAGGCCGCCCGTGAGGCGGGGGTATCGCTGCGCATCGGCGTCAACGCCGGATCGCTCGACAAGCGGCTGCTCGCCAAGTACGGCAAGGCAACGCCCGAGGCGCTCGTCGAGTCAGCGCTGAACGAGGCGGCGCTGTTCGAGGAGCATGACTTCCGCGATTTCAAGATCTCGGTCAAGCACAACGACCCGGTTGTGATGGTGCGCGCGTACGAGCAGCTCGCCGCGCAGTGTGACTATCCGCTGCACTTGGGCGTCACCGAGGCCGGACCGACGTTCCAAGGAACGATCAAGTCGTCGGTCGCGTTCGGCGCACTGCTCAGCCGCGGCATCGGCGACACGATCCGCGTCTCGCTGTCCGCGCCCCCGGTCGAGGAGGTCAAGGTCGGCCTGGCAATTCTCGAGTCGCTCAACCTGCGGCAGCGGCGGCTCGAGATCGTCTCCTGCCCCTCGTGCGGACGCGCGCAGGTCGACGTCTACACCCTGGCCGACGAGGTCACCGCCGGGCTGGCAGGCATGGAGGTGCCGTTGCGGGTCGCGGTCATGGGCTGTGTGGTGAACGGACCAGGCGAGGCGCGCGAGGCCGACCTCGGGGTGGCGTCGGGTAACGGCAAGGGGCAGATCTTCGTGCGCGGCGAGGTCATCAAGACCGTTCCGGAGTCGCAGATCGTCGAGACGCTGATCGAGGAGGCGATGCGACTCGCCGAGCAGATGCAAGCCGCGGGAGTCGGGTCGGGCGAGCCGACGGTATCGGTGTCCTGACCCGATCTGCACCGCTCACCCGGTAGCGTCCGCAGCCGTGATCGCCCTGCGGCCGGCAACGCGTGGCTTGCGCGAGCTCCACGACGCCGACCTGCCCGCCCTGCGGGCAATGCTGGACGCCGACCCGATCGCCAACGCCGCGGTCACGGCGCGACTCGAGGCCGCCGGCAAGGTGCGCGGGCCCGCCTTGGGCGGGTGGTTCCTCGGGGCCGGCGAGCCGATCGACGCTGCCTGCTACGTCGGCGGCAGCGTCGCCCCGATCGGCGGTGACCCCGCGGCGTGGGACGCCTTCGCAGCCCGACTCGCTGCGGCGCCTCGTCGGTGCTCGTCGCTCATCGGCGCCGTCGACGCCGTCGAAGCGCTGCGACTCGTGCTCGAACGCAGCTGGGGACCAGCTCGGATCATCCGGCTCGCACAGCCGTTGTTGGCCGCGGACGCCGCGTCCGTCGGGGTCGCCGGCGTCGCGGCCGACCCCGACGTCCGACCGGCGAGCCGCAACGAGCTGGCTAGCTACCTGCCGGCCGCGGCCGCCATGTTCGCCGAGGAACTCGGCGTCGCCCCGTTCGACGGGCCTCGTCGCCCGACCCATCTCGACCGCCTCGCCGAGCTGATCGCTGCGGGCCGCGTCTTGGTCAAGATCGACACGCACGGCCAGGTGGTATTCAAGGCCGAGTTGGCGGCGGTCACGGCGCGCACCTGCCAGGTGCAGGGAGTGTGGGTGCGGCCGGACATCCGAGGACGCGGCCTCGGCACCGCGGCAATGGCCACCGTCCTGCGCATCGCGCTCACCCGCGCGCCGACGGCGAGCCTCTACGTCAACGACTTCAATACTTCCGCCCGGCGCATGTACGCCCGGCTTGGGATGCGAGAGGTCGGCACCTTGTCGACAGTGTTGTTCTAGGGTCACCGAGTGAGCGTCCGGGCCGTGATTTTCGACTGGGGCGGCACGTTGACGCCATGGCACACCGTCGATCCGCACGAAGCCTGGCTGGCCGCGGCTGGCGAGCCGGACCGCGCTGCGCGGCTGCATGCCGCCGAAACGCAGGCTTGGCAGCGCTCCCGCGACGAGCATCGCAGCGCGACGCTCGCCGACGTACTCGAGGCCGCCGGGGTAGATGCGGACGACATATTTCTCGCCGACTATCACGACTGGTGGGAACCGCACACGCTCATCGACCCGGACGTGCCGCCGCTTTTTGCGCAGCTGCGGCAATGGGACATCCGGATCGGCGTGCTGTCCAACACGATCTGGCCGCGTGAACACCACGAGCGGATCTTCGCCCGGGACGAGGTCCTCGCCCTGATCGACGGCGCGGTCTATACCTCGGAGATCGCCTGGACGAAGCCGCACCCCGAGGCATTTCGCGCTGCGCTGGCCGCCGTCGGGGTGCAGGACGCCGCCGATGCGGTGTTCGTCGGTGATCGGCTCTTCGACGACATCCATGGCGCCAAGGCCGCCGGGATGCGGGCGGTGCTCGTGCCGCACAGCACCATCCCGCAATGGCAGCGCGGAAGCGTCGAAGGCGAACCTGATGCGGTGATCACGCGATTGTCCGACCTCGCCGCGGTCATCGACGGATGGCGGTGACGCACCCCGTCCACCAGCTGCGGGCCGACCGCTCAGATTCCGGGGAACGGCACGGTCGGTGCGTTGGGGCTCACCAGCCTGCGCCAGCGCACCGCCCGCACGGCGCTGGCGCGAAGCTCGCGTACCGCGCCGTCTCGCACCGTCATCAGCTGGGTACGGGAGAGCTCGCTGGGATTGCGGTGATCGGCGTCGGCCGCCACCAGGTAGCGCCAGGCGGCTGCGGTGCCCTCCTCGAGTCGGACCGCCAGCGCCCGGGCGGCCCGGGGGCTGGCGACCGTGAACGGTAACGGGTAGTCGGGCAGTGGCCCCACCGGGACTTGGCCGGCGGCGACGAGCGCGGCGATGGTCGCGTCGCGGCTAGCTGCGTGGGCTGCTCCATCGTTGCGGGCTTGCTGCTGGCCGCCCGGGTCCAGACGCGGACCGAGGACGTCGTAGCCGAATACTGCAGCGTGTTCCGCGGCCAGTGCTCGCTGCCACGCCTGGATCGCACCGCTCACGGTCACCTGCTCAACGCAGTAGTTCGGCGTGTGATGCCTCGCAGGCGCTGATGCTGGCGAGCAATGCTGCCTCGGCGCCAGACAGCTCCAGGGAGGCGTTCGCGCCCGCAGCTGCCGCATCGAGCTCGGCCTGCCGCACATCGGGCCGCGCTGCAGCGGTGCCCGTCGCGATGGCGGTCGGGCGCGGCGCGGCGGCCATCATCGCGTCGAGCGTGCTCAGGTGATCGGCGTGGTCGGAGCGGATCGTCGCTAAGAGGAAGTTCGTCTCACCCGCCGCGTCAACGGAGGCGAGGAGCGCCCGTTCGCGGTCGGCCGCGTCGAGCAGCCAGGCGGGGCCGGCGACCGGCTTTGGCAGGCGACGATGCAGCGGATGACGGGCACCGGCCAAAACGCCAGAGATGCCGGCCACGAAGACCCCGGCGGAAGTGAGAACCGCCCGCCGGGAGATCACACGCCGCCCCGGACGAGGTGGTCGGTCGGGCTGAGTGCCATGGCAGCGGCAAGTGTTGCAGACTCGATAGGCTGTGCGCGCGTGCGCGGGAGACACTGATGGATGCTCCCGCACCGCGACGCGCGACAACTGCACACCGAGGAGGACCGCCCGATGCCCCCCGCCGAGCCAGGACGATCCAGCGCGGACGAGCGCCGGCACCTGCTCGACGTGCTCGCCGCGCCGGTGCAATCCCGCGGATTCGACCTCGAGGACGTCTCCGTCGCGCTCGTCGGCCGGCGGCGCTTGGTGCGGGTCGTCGTCGACGCCGACGGTGGCGTCGACCTTGACGGCATCGCTGCCGTCAGCCGGGTGGTTTCCGCAGTGTTAGACGACGCCGACGACGCGAACGGCGGCATCGACTTCGCCGGCCCCTACGTCCTGGAAGTCACCTCGCCCGGCGTCGAGCGCCCGCTGAGCGAACCGCGGCACTGGCACCGCTCGATCGGCAGGCTGGTGCGGGTCGATTTCGACTCCATTTCGGTTACCGGCCGGGTGCTCGACGTCGATGAGCGTGGCGTTCGCCTCGACGTGAACGGCGAGGTCCGCACCGCGTTGTGGGACGGAATCGGGCCAGGCCAGGTGCAGGTCGAGTTCAACCGTGCCGACGGTCCCGGGCAGGAGTGAGCATGGTCAACGTCGACATCTCCGCGCTGCGCAGCATCGAGCGCGAGAAGGAAATCTCCTTCGACCTTATTGTCGACGCGCTCGAGATGGCGCTGCTGACGGCGTACAAGCACACCCCGCATTCCATGCCGCACGCGCGGGTCGCGATCGACCGCAAGTCCGGCGAGGTCATTGTGTGGGCGCAAGACATCAACCCGGACGGCGACCTGGTCGAGGAGTTCGACGACACGCCCACCGACTTCGGCCGGGTCGCCGCCATGACGGCGCGGCAAGTGATCCTGCAGCGACTACGCGATGCCGAGCACGATCAGACGTTCGGGGAGTACTCAGGCCGGGAGGGTGACATCGTGACCGGCGTCATCCAGGCCGACGCGCAGGCTGCACAGCGTCGTCTGGTTCTAGTCGACATCGGCAAGATCGAGGCATTGCTGCCGCACTCGGAACAGGTGCCGGGGGAGGAATACGGACACGGTACCCGGATCAAGTGTTATGTCGTCGGCGTGATGCGGGGTATGCGCGGGCCGCAAGTCACCGTCAGCCGCACCCATCCAAACCTCGTACGCAAGCTGTTCGCGCTCGAAGTGCCCGAGATCGCGGACGGCAGCGTAGAGATCGTTGGGGTCGCCCGCGAGGCCGGTCATCGCAGCAAGATCGCCGTGCGGACGGCGGTACCGGGGCTCAATGCCAAAGGCGCGTGCATCGGCCCGATGGGGCAGCGGGTGCGCAATGTCGTCGCCGAGCTGCACGGCGAGAAGATCGACATCATCGATTACGCCGACGACCCGGCCACCTACGTCGGCAACGCGCTATCTCCGGCGACGGCGGTGGCTTCGCAGGTCGTCGACCCGGTGGCCCAATCGGTTCGGGTTGTGGTCCCCGACTTCCAGTTGTCACTCGCGATCGGTCGTGAGGGCCAGAATGCTCGGCTGGCTGCGCGCCTGACCGGGTGGCGCATCGACATCCACAGCGACGCCGAACAAGCGACCGGTGAGTCGACGGTGTCGGGACGCGACACGCCCGACCTCGCGGAGTAGGCTTCCTCGTGGTCGTCCGGTCGGCGCCGTCATCCGGTGCTGCGCAGGTCAAGGTCGGGGAGCAAGCAACGCCGATCCGCACCTGCATCGGATGTCGACAACGAGCGGCGGCCGCCGAGTTGCTTCGCGTTGTCGCGGCACCGGCCGCCAGCACCGCAGGTTCGAGCACGGTGCAGGTCGTCCCGGATCCGCGTCGTCGCGTGCCCGGCCGGGGTGCCTGGTTGCACCCCGGCCCACGGTGCGTCGATCTCGCCGAGCGGCGCCGGGCGTTCTCCCGGGCCCTGCGGGTCCCGGGACTGTCCGATGTGTCGCCCGTGCGTGACTTCCTCGCAAGCCTCTTGGCGCTTGATGACCGGCACGATTCGCACCAGGGTGGATCCCCACCTGACTCGTCTCGCACAAGGTGAGTGAAGAGCTATGGGCACTCGATGAAGCGCCAGCGATGAGTACGTCCCCCGTCTAACGGGACCGAGTGGGTCGCCGCCCGGTCCTCTCGAAGGAGTCCAGTGGCAGGCAAGGCCCGCGTACACGAGCTCGCCAAGGAGCTCGGCATGACCAGCAAAGACGTCCTCGCGAAGCTCAATGAGCTGGGCGAGTTCGTCAAGAGCGCTTCCTCGACCGTCGAGGCGCCCGTCGCCCGACGGCTACGCGAGGCGTACCCCAACACCGCACCTCCGGCCAAGAAGGCGCCGGCCAAGAAGGCCGCGCCCGCGCCCGAGCCGCTCTCGGCGTCGACCGGACTCGACCTCACGCCGGCCGCCCCGCTTCCGTACCTTCCGGCAGCGGTCGAGCCGCTGGCCGCCGCAGCACCGGCACCCGCCGTCTCGGCGCCTCCGCTGGCTCCCGAGCCGGGCACACCGGGGACTCATCCGGCAGGTCCGCGCCCGGGCCCGCGAGTCGCCAATAACCCCTTCGGAACCGGTGGCGCCAGCCTCCCGCAGCGTCCCGCAGCCCCACGTCCCGGCGGGCCGCTGGCCGGTGGCATGCCGCCACGTCCAGGCGGGCCGCGACCGGCCGGGCCCGGAGGTCCGCGACCGAACCCCGGGATGATGCCGCCGCGACCCAGTCCGGGCATGGCGTCCGGTCGTCCCGCCGGATTCGGTCCTGGACAACGAACTGGTGGCCTCGGCCGCCCGGGTGGCCC
>JBDUCV010000056.1:0-13528 GCA_040003255.1 Actinomycetota bacterium | reverse complement strand
CCGTGCGGCCGGCCGATCCGACCGACGGCTACGTACTCAGGATCGGTGCGGTCGGTTGGCGCATCGGCGCGGCCCTCTGGCGGGTGACCGGCCACGACTGCTTGCCCCGATCAGTTCCGGTCGACGTCGATGACGTCGACCCGGATCCCCTTGCCGCCCACACCAGTCACGATCTGGCGCAGGGCCTTCGCCGTGCGGCCGCTGCGACCGATGACCCGGCCGAGGTCGTCGGGGTGCACCCGGACCTCGAGCCGCGCCCCACGGCGGTTGTCCACCATGTCGACGTGGACGTCGTCGGGGTGGTCGACGATGCCGCGCACCAAGTGCTCGAGGGCTTCCTCGAGCACGTCAGCTCTCCGCCTGCTCGCTCGCCAAGTCAGTGGGCGCCGGGCTGGCGCTTGGGGCGGCCGGGGCCTCGGCGGCTTCGCTGGTCACGGCGCCCGGGGCCTCGGCGGCTTCGCTGGTCACGGCGGCCGGGGCAGGTTCGGCCGCCTTCTTTGCGGGGCGCTTACGAGGTGTGGTCGCCTCGGTCGTCGATTCACCCGAGTTCTCGGCCAGCGCGGCGTTGAAGCGCTCGAGTTTGTTGGGCTTCGGCGCAGCCATCTTCAAAGGTGGAGGCGCGGGCAGACCCTTGTACTTCTGCCAGTCACCGGTCGCCTTGAAGATCGCGGTGACGGCTTCGGTTGGCTGCGCGCCCACGCCGAGCCAGTATGCGGCGCGGTCCGGGTCGACCTTGATGATCGAGGGATCGTGCTTCGGGTGGTACTCGCCGATCGTCTCGATCGAGCGACCGTCGCGCTTGGTTCGCGCGTCCGCGACGACGATGCGGTAGTGCGGCTCGCGCATCTTGCCCAAACGCATGAGCTTGATCTTGGTTGCCACGAGTGTCGGTGCTCCAGTGGTCGCAGGGATGGACTTGCTGCGTCCCGGGGTGGGGGCTCGGGATGCAATATCCGGGTGGACAGACCAGTCGTGGGGAGAGGGTCCACGTTCCGGCCGGTGCCGTCGGTACTCAGCCAACCATTGTGCCATGGTCGGCGTGGCGGCCGGCGCACGCCCGAAAAGACGCGACCCGCCGAATCCGCTCCCGCGCGTCTGCGCCGGGTGGGGTGCATCCACCTGTACAAAAGGTGTGGGGCCCCTCGAAGTATGAGTTCGAGGGGCCCCACGTTGCGATCCGGGCACGTGACGTTTCCAGATCTTCGCGAAAGTTCCGCCTGCCCGCCGCGTCGTCACCCGCGGTTCCCGGCGCATCACACGAGGCGACACACCGAGTCGAGCTGACTTTCCTCCCGGTCCCGCCTTTCCTTGCGGATCGGCGTAGCGCAATATCTACCCGCTCTTCATCTGCTAAGCAAGAGCCAGTTTCCAGACGTCAACCTGACCTTCATGCATGGTGGTTTGACCTGCCCGACTCGCAAACTCAGTATGAGCGGGCAAGAAACGCCACGAGATTCGGCTCGTCGTCACGTTCCGGCACGGACCCGTCCGCCCGCTGCAGGCAGCGCACCGAGACTGCGGATTGCGCGAGCACGGCCTCTCCTTCCTCGCCCAGCGCCGACCACGACATACGCGCCCAGCCAGTTGCCGAAGCCTCAACGGCCTCGTCGATCGAGGTGACCTCGCTGATCCGTGCGTCCCGGTCGGCGATGGCGGTCGCCAGCATGGCTTGTTGATCAGCGGCCAGCCGGGCGGACAGCGCGCCGACCAACGAGTCGATCGGCACCTGCTCCTTCCCGCCAGCGATCCGGTGCGCGACGGTGGCCTGTCCAGCAGCGATGTCGCGGGGTCCGACCTCGACTCGCAGCGGCACCCCTTTAAGTTCCCAGTCGACCGCGCGTCGTCCGAACGGCATGTCGGCGCGATCGTCAACCGTCACCCGGATGCCAGTGGCCCGCAGCTGCGCCCCGATCTTGTTAACCGTGTCGACCGCTTCAGCCTTGACCGCCATGACAACGACCTGAGTGGGTGCCAGCACCGGTGGAACTCTCAGGCCGTCGTCGTCACCGTGGATCATGATCAGGCCGCCGACCATGCGGGTAGACGTCCCCCACGACGTCGTCCACGCCAGCTCGCGGCTGCCCTGGGCGGAGAGGTAGCGGATGTCGAAGGCGGTGGCAAAGTTCTGCCCCAGCTCGTGCGAGGTGCCCATCTGCAGCGCCTTTCCGTCGCGCGTCATCGCTTCGAGCGCGGTGGAGTTGATCGCGCCGGCGAAGCGTTCA
Source organism: Actinomycetota bacterium (assembly GCA_040003255.1). GTDB lineage: Bacteria > Actinomycetota > Actinomycetes > Mycobacteriales > Jatrophihabitantaceae > JBDUCV01. The sequence goes on along the minus strand of JBDUCV010000056.1, from coordinate 11,306 downwards.
CGCTTGGTCTTGCGTCCGACGATGACGGGCACCGCGATCGTATTGACAATCATGTCTTCGTAGACCTCATGCGTGATGCGGGTGGCGAAGTCGCGGGCGTCCTCGTAGCTAGCGTGGGCGGTGTGGCCCTCTTGCCACAGGAATTCACTGGTCCGCAGGAACAGGCGCGGACGGAGCTCCCAGCGCACGACGTTCGCCCACTGATTGAGCAGCAAGGGCAAATCGCGATAGCTCTGAATCCACTTGGCCATGTATTCGCCGATGACCGTCTCGGACGTGGGGCGAACGACGATCGGTTCCTCGAGCTCCTTACCGCCGGCATGCGTGACGACCGCCAGCTCCGGGCTGAAACCCTCGACGTGCTCCGCCTCGCGGGCCAGATAGGACTGCGGGATGAACAGCGGGAAGTATGCGTTCTGCACGCCCGCGGCCTTGATCCGCGCGTCCATCTCGGCCTGCATTCTTTCCCAGATTGCGTAGCCGTAGGGACGGATCACCATGGTGCCGCGCACCGGACCGTTGTCGGCCAGCTCCGCCTTGGCAATCACGTCCTGATACCAACGGGGGAAGTCTTCGGACTGCGGTGTGAGCACGCGTGCCATGAAGCGCAATGCTACGTGCCCGGCGGCTCGCCGCTCATCGGATGACGTTCCCCCGCAGGACCATGCGGACCGGGGCGTCCAGCGTCGTGAGTTCGAAGCGCGGATCGTCGCGGTAGCACACCAGATCAGCCGGCGCGCCCTCGTCCAACCCCGGTAGGCCAAGCCAGGCACGTGCCCGCCACGACGACAGCGCGATCACGTCGGACTGTGGGATGCCGGCCCCGACGAGTTCACGCAGCTCGTCGCGGATCAATCCGTGCACGAGCGAACCACCGGCGTCAGTGCCTGAGTAGATCGGCACGCCGGCTTCCCAAGCGGCGCGCACCCGGTCACGTGAGCTGGCGTGCAGCGCCCGAATGTGCGCCGCGTAGATCGGGAACTTCGCCTCGCCCCTCGCCGCTATTCCCGGGAATGTGTCAATGTTGATCAAAGTGGGGACGAGGGCGATCCCGCGCCGAGCGACCTCATCGACCAGCTCTGCGGTCAGCCCGGTGCCGTGTTCGATCGAGTCGATGCCAGCCGCGATCAGACCGGCTAGCGCGTCCTCGCCGAAGACGTGCGCGGCAACCCGAACTCCGAGCTCGTGCGCCCGCCCGATTGCGGCGGCCAACGCGTCGTCGGGCCAGACCGGCGCGAGATCACCCACATCGCGGTCGATCCAGTCGGCCGCGAGCTTGACCCAGCCGTCGCCGCGTCGGGCCTGGACGGTGACCTCGTCAACCAGCTGGTCGGGCTCGACCTCGACGCCCAGGTGCCGGATGTAGCGATGCGGACGGGCAATATGCCGCCCCGCCCGGATCAGGCGTGGCAGGTCCGCGCGCCCTTGCACACCCCTGTTGTCGACCGGAGACCCCGCGTCGCGCAGCAGCAGCGCCCCGGCGTCGCGGTCGGCGAGGGCCTGCTCGACCTGCCCGTCCAGGCTCTCGACGAAACCGTCGGGGGCCAGTCCGATGTGACAGTGGGCATCCACCAGGCCGGGGATGATCCATCCGCCATCGACGATCGTCTCCGTTTCGCCGGAGTAGCGCTCGAAGGTGAGTACGCCGTCGACGACCCACGCGTCGCGCTCGATCTCGTCGGGCAGGAATACGCCCCGCAGGTGCAGCACCGTCATGGCGTGGCCCACGCCTCGGCGAGTGCCTGCCGGGTCTCGCCGAGCAGTTGGGGCAGCACCCTGGTGTGCGCGACGATCGGGACGAAGTTGGTGTCGCCACCCCACCGGGGGACGACGTGCTGGTGCAAGTGCGCCGCGATGCCCGCCCCGGCGGCGGCACCCTGGTTCATACCGATGTTGAACCCGTGCGGCCCGGCGACGGCACGCAGCGTGCGCATCGCGATCTGGGTGATCTCGGCGACCTCGGCGACCTCTTCGGGGCGAAGATCCGAGTAGTCGGCGACGTGGCGGTAAGGCACCGCCATTAGGTGCCCGGCGTTGTAGGGGAACAGATTGAGCACCGCGTAGGCGTGTGTTCCCCGCGCGACAATCAGCGCATCCTCGTCGGACAGGTCTGGCGCTCGGCAGAACGGGCACTGGTCCCCCGCGTCGGCGTGGTCGGGCTTACCCTCACCCTGGATATAGGCGAGCCGGTGCGGCGTCCATAGCCGGCCGAAACCATCTGGCTCGCCCGCGAAGCTTGCCGCCGGCCTGACCTCGGTCACCCGAAGTCTGCTGCGGCCGGGGACGAGTTCAGACGTCGCGCGACCACGTCGGCGATCTCGTCGATCGCCTGCTCGATTGGGATCGCGTTGCGCTGCCCACCGTCGCGATATCGAAACGACACCGCCCCGGCCTCGGCGTCGGTCTCGCCCGCGATGAGCATGAACGGCACCTTGGCGCGCTGCGCCGTGCGGATCTTCTTCTGCATCCGATCGTCGGAGTCATCAAGGAGCGCCCGGAGACCCCGCTCGCGCAGTGCGTCGACAATGCCCGCGAGGTAGGACACTTGCTCGTCGGTAACCGGGATGGCGATGGCCTGCACTGGCGATAACCAGGCCGGGAAGGCCCCCGCATAGTGCTCGACCAGAATTCCCAAGAACCGTTCGATTGAGCCGAACAGAGCGCGATGGATCATGTCCGGGCGCGCGCGGCCGCCGTCCGGGGCGGTGTACTCCAGGTCGAATCGGGGCGGCAGCTGCAGGTCGACCTGCAAGGTCGACAGCTGCCACCGGCGGCCGATGGCGTCGCGCACATGGACGTCGATCTTCGGCGCGTAGAAGGCGCCCTCGCCCTCGGCGACGCGGTATTCGAGCCCCGAGCTGCGCAGCGCAGCCTCAAGGGCAGCCTCGGCACGGTCCCAGTCCGCGATCTCGCCGACGAACTTCTCCGGGCGCGTCGACAGCTCCGCGCTGAACTCGGTCAGCCCGTAGTCGCGCAGCAAGCCGATGACGAACGCCAACAGGTTGGTGAGCTCAACTTGCAACTGGTCGGGGCTGCAGAAGATATGCGCATCGTCCTGGGTAAACCCACGCGCGCGCGTTAGACCATGCACGACGCCGGACTTCTCATACCGGTAGACCGTCCCGAACTCGAATAGCCGCAACGGCAACTCCCGATAGGAACGTCCCCGAGCCTTGAAGATCATGATGTGCATAGGGCAGTTCATCGGCTTGGGGTAGTAGTCCTGCCCCTGACGGCGCACTACGCCGTCGGCGCTGATCTCCGCGTCCAGATGCATCGGCGGGTACATCCCGTCGGCGTACCACTGCAGGTGACCCGAGGTCTCGAACAACTGGGCCTTTGAGATGTGCGGGGTGTTGACGAAGTCGTAGCCGGCCTCGACGTGCTTGCTGCGCGAGTAGTCCTCCAGCTCCTTGCGCAGCCGGCCGCCCTTGGGGTGAAAGACCGCAAGGCCCGGCCCGATCTCGTCCGGAAAACTGAACAGGTCGAGTTCGGCGCCGAGCTTGCGATGATCGCGCTTGGCGGCTTCCTCGAGCTGGGCAAGGTAAGCCTTGAGATCGTCGCGGGACGCCCATGCGGTGCCATAGATCCGTTGCAGCTGCGGATTCTTCTCGTTGCCGCGCCAGTACGCAGCCGCGGTACGCGTTAGCTTCACCGCGGGGATTCGCCGCGTCGTCGGAACATGCGGGCCACGGCAGAGGTCCGTCCAGACACGTTCGCCGGTCCTAGAGTCGAGGTTGTCGTACATGGTCAAGGCGCCGCCGCCGACCTCGACCGACTCCTCCGCATTACCTGTCCCCTTCAACCCGATCAGTTCGAGTTTGAACGGCTCGTCGGCCAGCTCGGCAGCGGCTTCGGCATCGCCGACGGGACGCCGCGCGAACCGCTGGGACGCCTTGATGATCTCTGCCATTCGCTTCTCGATCGTGACCAGATCGTCAGGGGTGAACGGCCGCGAAGGCAGGAAGTCGTAGTAGAAGCCGTTCTCGATGGGCGGCCCGATACCGAGCTGGGTACCGGGGAACAGGTCTTGCACGGCTTGGGCGAGCACGTGTGCGGATGAATGCCGAAGCACTGCGAGGCCGTCCGGGGAGGCAGCGCCAACCGGTTCGATCTCGACGTCTTCGTCAGGCGCCCAAGAAAGGTCGCGTAGCTTGCCGCTGGCCAGTTCGCGGACCACGACCGCGCCCCCCGGCCCGTCAAGGGGTACCCGGGCATTGGCCAGCGCATCGAACGCCGTCGTCCCCGCCGCCACCTTCACGTTCGAAGCGTGCGGGTGCGGGGGCTGGGCGGCGGACACAGTGATCTCCTCGATTCCGGTACGGGCTTCGCCGTCGAATGCTAATGGCGGCCGGCCCGACTCGCCCCCGATATAGCTTGGCCGCTCGTGCGGGTGCCGCTAGTCGAGCGAACGCAGGTCGGTCGGGACGTCGACGGCGTGTTCGCGCAACGCCGAGATCGGCACGACCTCCAGCGCGCGGGCGTTCGTCGCTGCGAGGACGACGGGAGCGGCAGCTCCGTCACGGTAAGCCTGCAGCCACCGAGCCGCGACCACACACCACCGGTCGCCCGGATGTAATCCGGTGAAGGAGTACTCCGGGCGCGGTGTGGTCAGATCGTTGCCGACCTCGAGCTGGTGGGCCAAAAACTCGGCGGTGACGACGGCGCACACCGTGTGACTGCCGAGATCCTCGGGCCCACTCGTGCAGCAACCGTCCCGGTAGAAGCCGGTCACCGGGTCGGTGCCGCAAATCTCCAGCTCGCCGCCCAGCACATTGCGCTCACCCTCGACCACGCCGGTCAGTGTCGCACCGCACCAAGCCGGTGTGATCGGATGCCCGCTGTGCGAATTCGACGACGATCGTGGGCCGCCTGCTCGGGTGCGATCACGCTGCTGCTGACGGCCTGCACGTCAGGGGGCGCTGGTTCCTCGAGTCACCCGAGCCAGCCGGTCCCGGCCGCCGCGTCCGCGTCGGCCACATGGCCGAGCGCACCGCCGAGAACATCTGCAGTGACCATCGCCGCAGCGCCGAGCGGTCAGTTCAGCTTCGCCTTCGCCGGTGACGTGCACTTCATGGAACGCACCGCAACCCGGTTGGCAGCCGACCCGGAAAGCGCCTTCGGCGAGGCTGCAGCGGCGCTCTCGAAGGCCGATCTGACCATGGTCAACCTCGAAACCGCCGTGACGACCCGGGGTCAGCCGGAACACAAGTCGTATACCTTCCGTGCGCCCGCGTCGGCGTTCTCGGCACTTCGTGCCGCCGGCGTCGACATCGCGACGATGGCCAACAATCACGGTGCCGACTACGGCTCGGTCGGGCTGCAGGACACCCTCGCCGCGATCTCGTCCAGCAGATTCCCCGTCGTCGGCATCGGCGCGAACGCGGGCCGCGCCTACGCCCCCTATCGGGCAACGATCAACGGCGTGCACATCGCCGTCCTCGCGGCCAGTCAGGTACCGGACGAGACGCTGGCCAATTTCTCGGCCGACGACAGCTCGGCCGGCATCGCCAACGCCTTCTCGTCGCAGCTCATCGCGGCGGTGCGCGCCGCGAAGGCCGCGGGCGACACGGTGATCGTTTACCTGCATTGGGGCACTGAGTACACCCGATGCCCGAACGCAGACCAGCGAGGGCTCGCCGACCAGCTGGCGGCCGCCGGAGCGACCGCCGTCATCGGCACGCACGCGCACGAGCTGCAGGGCGCCGGCTGGCGCTCGGACGGCGTGTACGTCGCCTACGGGTTGTCCAACTACCTGTGGTGGCGCTCGTTCGGCAACCTGCAGGACGATGCGGGCCTACTGACCCTGACCTTGCGACCGAATCGGGTGGTCGCCGCCACCTTCGCGCCGGCACACCTCGATGCCCGTGGCGTCCCGCTACCAGCCACCGGTAGCGAAGCGGCCCGGATCAACCAGCAGTGGGCGCAAGACCGAGAGTGCGCAGGGCTGGCTGCTGAGCCCTGATCGCGGAATCGACAGGCCGGGAAACCTCAAGGTGTGCGCACACCTGCCCGGCCGAGTGGCACCGAGCGTCCTCCCGCCCGGTAAAGCGAGCTCGGCAGGGCGTGCCCGACGGCCATCTCGGTGACGCGCGCGGCAGTGAGCACCGAGTCGAAGTCCAGGCCGGTATGCACGCCGGAGTCCGAGAGCATGTACAGCAGCTCCTCGGTAGCGATATTGCCGCTGGCGCCGGGGGCGAACGGACAGCCTCCTAGTCCGCCCACAGACGCGTCGAGCTGAGTCACGCCGGCCTGTACCGCGGCGAGAACATTTGCCTGGCCGGTGCCCCGCGTGTCATGGAAGTGGACGCCGAGGTCGATGCCGGGGCAGGCTCGGCGCACCTCGTCGACGAGATTTACTACCCGCGCCGGGGTCGTCGTGCCGATCGTGTCGCCGAGGCACAGCTGATCAGCGCCCAGCTCGACCGCGCGACGCGCGACCTCAACCGTGCGGGCGACTGCGGTACTGCCATCGAATGGGCAGTCCCAGGCCACGGCGATGATCACCTCGCATTGCCCGCCGGCGTCATGGACGAGCGCGGCCACTTCGGCGACGAGTCGAACCGCCTCGTCACTGGTCCGGCCGGCGTTGGCCACGCTGTGGCCGTCGCTCGCCGAAACGACATATTCAAGATCCGTCATCCCAGCCGAGATTGCCCGCCGGGCCCCAGTCGGGCTGGCCACGAGCGCCGACCACCGCACGTCCGTCCACCGGTGCAGCTCCCTCGCGACTTGCTCGGCGTCGGCCATTGCCGGCAACGCGCGCGGCGACACGAACGCCGTCGCCTCGATCCGCCGGACGCCGGTCGCCGCCAGGGCTTCGAGCATGTGCAGCTTCGCCTCAAGCGCGACCGGAGCCTCGAGTTGCAGACCGTCGCGCGGACCCACCTCGCGGATGTCGACGGCGGCCGGCAGGTTCAGCACGCTCATGGCCCGAACCGTACCCGCGCGGGGGGATTCCGGCCGGAGCCAAACACGCGGCGATTTTCCGAGAGGCGGCCCGGCTGATTCTCGGCCCGGGCCTCCCCGCGTGCCGAACGGACGGCCCGGGCCTACGTGTGTGTCGAGTGGACGGCCTGGCCGTGCCCGAGCCGGTTCAACACCGACCACAAGGCGATGAATGCGACCATATTCGCGGCAAGAATGATGCCGATGGTGAGGATGCTGCTGTGGTCGTAGGCGATGCCGAGAGCGGCGCCGCCGAGGAGCAGTCCGAGCCCGCGCACGAACGCGAGCCAGCCGAACGCTGGTGCGCGCGCTCGGGTGTCGACCAGCTCGGTGACGACGGCTTTGACGGTGGAGTCCAGGACGCCGTTGACCACGCCCCAGACCGCCACCCCGATCCACACGAGGTAAGCGGTATTGCTGAAGGCGATGGCCGCGGCCGCTGCAGCTGCCGGAACAGCGAGAAGCACCCGCGGTCCGCGGCGGTCATACATCCGACCGGTGACCAGACCGCTTAGCCCATCGACGAACATCGCTAGAGCGAACAGCAGCGGGATTTGCGCGTCAGACACGAGCCCCGTGGTCTGCGCGTGGAAGGCCAGTAGCGGAAAGGACGCCACCCCGCAGGAGAGCACCGCGACGGCGGTCACGTAGCGCCAGAGCAGCGGCGGCAGGCGGCCACGCCTTCCGTCCGACGTCGATGGAGCCGTCGGGTCGCTCGGTTCGTACTGAGCGGCCGGGTCGGGAACGCGCCAACGGAGCCAGCCCAACAGGAGTAGAACGACCACGCCGGGAACCAGCAGGACGCCGAATGCGAGTCGGTAATCGCCGCTGCGCCACGAGAGCACGGCCGCAAGCAGCAGCGGCCCGGCAACGGCGCCGAGCTGATCCATTGCCTGATGCACCCCGAACGCGCGGCCCCGGCCCGTCTGCGCTGAGGCGTGCGACAGCAGCGTGTCTTTGGCTGGGGAACGCACTGCTTTGCCGAGCCGCTCGGCGCCGTACAGCAGCAGCGCTGGCGCCAAAACGTGCGTGCTGCCGATCAGCGGCACACTCAGCACGGTCAGGGCGTAGCCGCTGATGGTCCAGGCCCAGTAGTGCCGGCTGTGTTGAACTAGATATCCGGTCAGCACCCGCAGGCCATAGCCGATGAACTCGCCAGCGCCGGCCACGATCCCGACCAGCGCGGCAGATGCGCCGAGCGTCGCCAGATAGGGCCCGATGATGCTGCGCGCGCCCTCATAGACCATGTCCGCAAAGAGGCTCACGAAGCCGAAGCCGACGATGAACCGCCATGGCCGCAACGGAGCGGGCCGCACGGTCGACGCAGATCTCGACGAAATAGCCACAGCGCACACAAACACGGCCGGGTGCCGGCGTCCAGCCTGCATACCGACCTTTGGCCAATCGGCACCATCTGGTGAAGCGGATGATGATCGCATGGACGTGGAATTGCTGGTTGTGTCCGACTGCCCCCACCAGGACGCCGCGTTGCGGCTCTTGCGCACCGGGCTGACCGACGTCGGGCTGAGCGACACTGCCGTCCGCACGACCGTGATCACCAGCCAGGCCGAAGCGGAGCGGCGCGGATTCACCGGATCCCCGACCTTCCTGCTCGACGGGGTTGATCCGTTCGCGGCGCGAGGCCAACCGGCTGGGTTGAGCTGCCGGGTCTATCGCGGCGTCGACGGCACGGCCGGGGTTCCCGCCTTGACCGAGGTGCGTCAGGCTCTCAAGCGCGCTGCCGACGCCGCCGCGACCTGAGTGGCCGGTTGACGCCACCGACGTTCGCCAACATTGACACCCGGCACCGATTCGAGTACGCCAGGTCTAGGTGTTTCCTGTCGATCTGGGGTGGCTCATGCGTTCTGGCCTGGTCTTCACCGCGACCGCCGCCGTGGCAGTCACCGCGCTCTGCACATCGGTACTCGTCTCACCGGCCGGTGCCGGCAAACCACCTAGCTATGTCAAGCAGGCCGTTGCAACTGGCACCGGAGGTGCAGTCGCATCCGCTGAGTTCAACGCCTCCAAGGCGGGTATAGAGGTCCTTCGCGCCGGTGGCAACGCAATCGACGCCGCCGTCGCGGTTGCGAGCACACTCGGCGTAACCGAACCTTTCGTAGCCGGGCCAGGCGGCGGCGGGTTCATGGTGATCTACCTTGCCGCCAGCCACCAGGTAGTCACCATCGACGGGCGGGAGATGTGCCCCTCAGCATGCACGCCCGCACTATTCATCGATCCACAGACCGGCAAGCCGCTCGCCTTCGAAGAGGCCCGGCATTCCGGATTGTCCGTCGGCGTGCCCGGGATGGTGGCGACCTGGGCCAAGGCGGTGCAGCTCTACGGTCGCAACAGATTTGCGCGTGACTTGCGGCCGGCGATCGACGTCGCCCGTCGCGGCTTCGAGATCACCCCGAACTTCGTCCAGCAAGAGCTGGCGGCGCTCCCGGACCTGCAGGCGTTTACCAGTAGCCGCAAGCTGTTCCTCACCGCGGACGGCCAACCGTTGCCGGTCGGATCGACGCTGCGCAACCCCGACCTGGCCCTGACCTACACCCAGCTCGCCGCCCACGGCGCCGATTACCTCTACACCGGGCCACTCGGCCAAGAGATCGCCGATACCGTGCAACACCCGCCGGTATGGCCCGGTACCCCACTGACCGTGCGCCCCGGGATCATGACCGCCCAGGACGTCGCCAACTACGTCGCGAAGAGCCGTACGCCCACGCACGTCACCTACCGCGGACTGGATATCTACGGAATGGCGCCGCCATCCAGTGGTGGCTCGACCACGGGCGAGGCCCTCAACATCTTGCAGGGGTGGGATCTCAGTGCCGAGCCGCGCGCGCAGGCGCTGTTCCATTACCTCGAGGCGTCCCGGCTGGCGTTCGCTGATCGCAACGCGTGGGTCGGCGACCCGGACTACGTGCCCGTGCCCTTGCAAGGGCTGCTCGACCCAGCGTTCGCGGCGAGCCGGCGCTGCCTGGTCGGCAACACCGCCCTGACGTCCCCGGTCGCGCCGGGCAGTCCGTTCCCGCCGTACGCAGCCTGCCCGCTATCGGGTGCGAGCAGCCCGGCACGCGAGGGAACCGAAACCAACCACCTCGTCGTTGCCGACCGGTGGGGCAACGTCGTGAGCTACACCAACACGATCGAGCAACTCGCCGGTAGCGGGATCACCGTTCCCGGGCGCGGGTTCCTGCTCAACAACGAAATGACCGACTTCAACTTCGCGCCGTCTGCACCGGGCGTGTACAACCCGAACCTGCCGGCACCGGGCAAGCGCCCGCGGTCGAGCATGAGCCCGACGATCGTGTTGAAGCACGGCGTTCCCGATTTCACCCTCGGCTCTCCGGGTGGTTCGACGATCATCACGACGGTGCTGCAGACGCTGATCAACCATGTCGACTTCGGGATGACGCTGCCGAACGCGATCGCCGCAGCGCGCGCCACCCAGCGCAACACCGCGTCCACGGTTGCCGAACACGACTTCATCACCAGTGAACTCGCGCACGAATTGACCGTGACTTACGGCGAGAAGTTCGTCGAACAGACCGGCCCGGTGGTGCCGCTGAACGGATGGATAGGCAATGCGACCGGTATCGACTTCCTGCCCGGCGGCGTCTTCCAGGCAGCCGCCGAACCAGTGCGCTCGGGAGGTGGCAGCGCGCTGGTCGTGAACCCCGGGTGAGTCGCGCGTGTCGGCGCGTGAGTCAGCGGGGCGAGTCGCGATCCGGAGTTTGGGTCGATTCGCGCAGCGTCTGCTCGGGCTCGGCGGTACGCCGGTCGGAGTCCTCGAGAATCACCTCGGCCTGGCGATGCGGGTTGTCGCTGCCGACGGCGGTCTCCTCTGGAAGCAGGGCGGCCCGCTCATCGACGCGCGGCTCGTCCGGGCCGGAATCCGTCACGCCTGCACCATAGCCCGGCCCGTACCGCGGGAAGTCCGGACAGCACACGGCCCGGACCGCCGTCGGGTCCGGGCCGGGCAGCCGTCAGTTACCAGTAGTGCCTTCGACCGCCGACGGCGCGACCAGCGGAGCCGAGTGCGAAAAGCACCAAGCCGATGATCAGAACGATGATGCCGATCGTCCACAGAATGGAGATCTTGGCGATCAATCCGATCACCAGCAGAACCAGTCCGAAAATAATCATTTACCTCTCCTTCGGGAGCGACAGCGTGATCTGCCATCGCCAACCTAGAGGCGCTGACCCGAAAGGCCGCGCATTGGCAGGCGACGACACGGTGGGCAACCGCGGGTGTCGTGACGGCAAGCTCATTATTCCCCTCGCGGCTCGACCTGTAACGAGGATTTTTGGCTTCGTTTCGCGCTGAACCTGCGGCGGCCTACCGCGCCGCCGGC
>JBDUCV010000112.1:0-4024 GCA_040003255.1 Actinomycetota bacterium | reverse complement strand
GGCCCATTCTGTCGCACCGACGCCTCACCCCGCATAGCCGCCCGTCGGACATTGACGTATGACGCCCGATGTTCGGGACACGGGCCGTGCGCGTCGAGGGCGTCGGCGTGCTCCGGGGTGACGTAACCCTTGTGCTTGGCGAAGTCGTAATACGGCCAGCGCTGGTGCATCTCGACCATCATCCGGTCACGGGTGACCTTCGCGAGGATCGACGCCGCGGCGATACAGGCGACCACCGCATCGCCCTTCCAAACCGCCGTCGCGGGCAGACCAAGGCCCGGGACCGCAAACCCATCGGTGAGCGCGTACGCCGGGGCTGGTCGCAGAGCCGCCAAGGCCCGCCGCATGCCGGCCAGGTTGGCCACATGCAACCCCCGCGCGTCGATCTCGGCGGCCGTAAGCACGACCAGCGAGTAAGCCCGCGCTTTGCGGACAATCTCGCCGTAGAGGCGTTCGCGGGTTGCCGGTGCGAGCACCTTCGAATCGGCCAGCCCGTCGATCTGCCCGCGACGCCCCGACGGCAGGACGCAGGCCGCAACTACGAGCGGGCCGGCACAGGCGCCGCGGCCCGCTTCGTCAGCCCCGGCGACCGCACAGAAGCCTGCACGCCAGAGTGCGTGCTCGTAGGCGGACAGGCCGGCATCGCGGCGAACGAGGACCCGCGGTGGTCGCAACGGCATATCGGCGACCGTACGGCGCGAAGGGGCAGCGGATCTGGTCATTGCGCAGGTGACGTTACGCGGGAGCCGGCCGTCGCGAAGTGAGCCGATCCAGGACGTCGGCGAGGTCAGCCGGAACGACCGTTGCGTCGCTGGCCCGCAGCTCGGCCACACTCCACCAGCGCTCGCCGATCAGGGTGATTTGCTCCATCCCGGTCAGACCTGGGTGGGTGATCGTCAGGTCACCATCGATCTGCGCCAGGAAGTAGTGGTCGGTCTGGTCATAGGTCACGCCGCGCCAGGACCACATACGCCGTCGTTTGTGCACGACCGGCGCGTTCGCTGCGAGCTCGACGCTTAGCCCAGTCTCTTCGAAGGTCTCGCGCACCGCCGCTTGGGCCAGAGTCTCCCCCGGCTCGACGCCTCCGCCCGGCGTCAGCCAGTGATCGACGACCGCATCGCCCTCCTCGAGATGCTCGTGAATGAGCAGGATGCGGCCACCCGCATCGAGGAGCAGCACCCGGGCCCCGACGCGAGGTACCGGCAGTTTCAACGTCGGCGCCGGCGCAGCCCGAGCGGCAGGACAATTGCCAACGCGCCGGCCATCGGCGTGGTTGCCGCTGCGGCCGCGGCGAAGCTGGACGGTGTGCCGAGCGTGCGCCAACGCGACGGGGGCCACGCGATCAGGACTGCCTTGCCGATCACCTTGCCGTTCGGCACCGTGCTACCCACCGGATCGCCCCTGTAGTCGACCTGATAGTGCCAGCGCGAGTCTTCGGAGTGGGCCCGGTTGTCGCCCATCACCCACAGTCGGCCCTTCGGGACTGTCACCGGTCCGAAGGTCGCCTCGGCCCCGCTCAACCGGTCAGAGATGTAGGGCTCAGTCAGGGTGCGGAACGGACCGTCCGGCCCCGCGTCGCTGACCTGGACCTTGCCGCTGGCATCGCAGCACTTGATCGTTTGACCGCCCGTCGCGATCACCCGCTTGACCAGATCGTGTTCGTCAGGAGGTACGAGTCCGACGAGCTGCCCGAACCAGCGCAGACCCTTGGCGACCGGATTGCTGGGTGGCCCGGGCAACGGTTCGTTGGACCACCTGGCGCTGGGCGCGTTGAAGACGACGATGTCACCGGGGTGCACGTCACGCAGGTAATAGATCGGCTTGTTGACAAGAATCCGGTCACCCGAGCAGCCCGCGCAGCCATGCAACGTCCGTTCCATCGACTCGGACGGAATGTAGAACGGCTGCACCAGGAACGTCTTGATCAGGACTGCCACAGCGACCGCAATCACCACGAGCACTGGCAGTTCCCACCACGGCGACTTGCGTGACCTGTCCCGCCGGCGACGAGAACGCCGGTGCGAACTCACGCGGGCGGGGCCGTTCTGGTTCGCAGCCTGCCCGCTGACCTGATGCGGTGCGGAAACCGGCGCAGCGCCGTCGCCGCCTTGGTCGATGTCCAGCGGCATCGTGTCGGCCAGCTGATCGTCGCGCGCCGAGGCGTCGGATTCATACGCATCGCCCCGCGGCGCAGCGCCTGCGGTCGGGTCGTCGGCGCGCTGGAAGTCGTTTCCGGCCATATGGACGCTTCGGATCGCCGCCGCCTGGTCAGCGGGCGACGGTCTCGCGCTTCTCCTTGATCTTGGCGGCCTTGCCCCGCAGATCACGCAAGTAATACAGCTTGGCCCGGCGGACGTCGCCGCGGGTGACGACCTCGATCTTGTCGATAACCGGGGTGTGCACGGGGAACGTACGCTCGACGCCGACGCCGAAACTGACCTTACGGACAGTGAACGTTTCACGTAGGCCACCGCCCTGGCGACGGATGACCACGCCTTGGAAGATCTGGACGCGCGAGCGGGCACCCTCGACGACGCGGACGTGCACCTTGAGCGTGTCGCCCGGACGGAAGTCGGGGACGTCCTCGCGCAGTGACTCGGCGTCGAGGGTGTCGAGGGTGTTCATCGCGGCTTCGCTTCCTTCAGCTGGTGGTTCTCGTAGCGGTCTCGTCGCCCGAGCGCGGGTCAGCGAGCCTGGGCCATACGGGCTTCGTGTCGCGCGAACTCCTCATGCGGAGCAAACGCGCGGGCAACCCCACGATGGTGCCATATCGCAGCGCTCAACGTGAAACCGGAGCTGGTCTTAGAGCAGGTCGGGGCGGCGCTGCGTGGTGCGCAGCACCGACTGTTCGGTCCGCCAACGTTCGATCTCCGCGTGATGGCCGGACAACAGCACGGGCGGCACCGGGAACCCACGCCATACCGCTGGACGGGTGTAGCTGGGTGCTTCCAGCAGCCCGCCGGCTGCCTCGGTGAAGGAATCCTGGGCGGCGGACTCGGCATTGCCCAGTACACCGGGCAGCAGCCGGGTCACTGCCTCGACGATCACGAGCACGGCCGCCTCACCGCCCGCCAGGACATAGTCGCCGAGGCTGATCTCGTCGACCCGCATCCGGCTCGCTGCGTAGTCGGCGACCCGGGCGTCGATCCCCTCGTAGCGCCCGCAGGCGAATACCAGCCACGTCTCGGTCGCCAACTCGGCAACCAGCGCCTGAGTGAGTCTGCGTCCGCCGGGACCCGGCACGATGAGTCGGGGCTGCACGCTTGCGCCGGGAGGGGCGATCGCGTCCAGGGCCCGACCCCACGGTTCCGGCGACATCACCATGCCGGGCCCGCCGCCGTACGGCGCGTCGTCGACGGTGCGATGCACGTCGTCGGTCCAGTGGCGTAGGTCGTGGACGCGCACCACGACGTCACCGCGCACGATCGCCCGGCCCAGCAACGATTGCCGCAGCGGGATTAGGTAGTCCGGAAAGATCGAGACGGCATCGATCGTCAGCTGGGGGCTCACAGCTCGAACAGACCTTCAGGCGCATCGATGACCACGATGCCCGCCTCCACGTCCACGGACGGCACGATCGAGCTCACGAACGGCACGAGCCGTTCGTGGCCGTCGACGTCGAGCAGCAGATGGTCGCCACCCCGTGAGTGGACGACGTCGCACACCGGTCCGAGCTCGCGTCCGTCGACCGTCATTGCACGCAAGCCAATGAGCTCGGTGTCGTAGAACTCGTCAGGGTCATCGATCGGCGGCCGGTCGGCGGCGGCCACCCGCAATTCCACCCCGTGCAACAACTCGGCGGCGGCCCGCTCGTTTACCCCGTCGAAATGCACAACCAGCTTGCCGCCACCTTGGACGCGCGACCACCCGATGGTGAGTGATCCAGGGTCGGCGATCAGGACGGCCCCGGTGGCGAAACGGCTGGCCGGATCGTCGGTCCACGGGGCGACGAACACGTCACCGCCCAGCCCGTGCGGCCGGCCGATCCGACCGACGGCTACGTACTCAGGATCGGTGCGGTCGG
>JBDUCV010000055.1:0-13791 GCA_040003255.1 Actinomycetota bacterium | reverse complement strand
TTCCTCGCCTTCCTGGCACTGATGCTGTATCTGCCCACGATGGGGATCCTGATCTACCGGCAGCAGGGGCGTGCGGCCGAGTCGGTCGATGGATCTCTCGAGCGGACGACGTAACACCGGCGGGTTGCAGCGCAGCTCGGCCCGTGTATGAAAACTTGCACTCCGGCGGTGCGGCGCGCCGCGGCGAGCTTCTTGTCCAGCGTCGCAAACGGCGCGGCCAGCCGTTCGGCGAGGACGAGGTATGCGACGTCGCAGAACCGAATCCTGCTAGCCCAGGTAAGCCCGTGCTCACGCTGAGCGCCGACGCTGGCTGCGTCACCCCGCCTTTGCTCCGCGGTGACACGCCACGGAGCCCGCACAGCGTGTCAGGGCGGGGCAAAGGCGAAGGCGAAGGGCGGGAACCCGGCGGGAGCCGCGGTCGTCACGGCCGTCGTAAGGCGGTCAATTCGCGGACCTCCGCGTATTGCGCGCGCACCAAAGGCTCGGCGTCGGCCTGCAGGGTGGTCGGTGCGTCCAGCGTCCAGCGCGGCGGGTCGGCGCGGCGGCTGTGCACCCAGGCCGCCTGCCGTGCGGCGCCGTCTGCCACGTACTCACTGGGCTGCGGCACGAGCACGGGCCGGCCGAAGATGGTAGGTGCGATCCGCGCGACGGCGGGCGAACGTGCGCCGCCTCCGACCAGTAGCACCCGGTCGATGGCGACGCCCTGCGAGAGCATGGCATCCAGCCCGTCGGCTAGGCCGCACAACAGTCCCTCGACAGCTGCCCGAGCCAGGTTCGACGACGTGGCGTTCGCCAGCTGCAGCCCGTGCACCGCCCCGGTGGCGTCGGGTCGGTTCGGGGTGCGTTCGCCCTCGAGGTAGGGGACGACCACGAGTCCGCCGGACCCGGGCGGTGCACCGAGCGCCAGCCGCGACAGCTCGGCATGATCGACGCGCAGCATGGCGGCTGCGGCGTCGAGCACCCGCGCGGCGTTGAGGGTCGCAACCAACGGCAGAAAGCGCCCAGTCGCGTCGGCGAACCCCGCGACGGTGCCGGTCTCATCAGCCGTTGGCGTAATGCTCACCGCGCTGACCACACCGGACGTCCCGATCGACACGATGACATCACCCGGCTGGGCGCCGAGCCCGAGCGCGGCTCCTGCGTTGTCGCCGGTGCCGGGTCCGAGCACCGCTCCGGCGGCCGTCAGCCCGGCCTGCTCGGCGGGTCCGAGGACATCGGGCACGCTCGGTTCGCGCCCGAGTGCCAGGCGCAGGATGTCAGGCCGGTACGCGCCGGTCACCGGCGACCAGTAGCCGGTGCCGCTGGCGTCGCTGCGGTCAGTGCGCAGGTCGGCCAGCCGACCGGTGCCGGCCAGCCGCCAGCTGAGCCAGTCGTGCGGCAGGCACACCGCCGACGTGCGTGCGACGCTGGCCGGCTCGTGCTCGGCGAGCCAGCGCAGCTTGGTGACCGTGAAGGACGCGACAGGCACCAAGCCGACCGCTGTGGCCCACGCGCCAGCGCCGCCGAACTCGGTAATCAGATCCGTCGCGGCCTGCGCCGAGCGGGTGTCGTTCCACAGCAGCGCGTCGCGGACGACATCGCCGGCGTCGTCGAGGCACACCATGCCGTGTTGCTGCCCGGCCACCGAAATCGCCTCGACGTCATCGAGCCCGCCGGCTGCGGCCGCGGCATGCTGCAGCGCCTGCCACCACGCATCGGCCGCCACCTCGGTGCCGTTGGGATGCGGCGCCTGGCCGTCGCGGACCAGTCTGCCGGTCTCGGCATCGCGGATCACGACCTTGCAGGACTGGGTGGACGAGTCCACCCCGGCCACCAGGGTCATCGCGGCGCTATCCGCGCGCCCCGAGCAGATGCTCGACCGCGAGCTGCGAAAGCCGCACAAAGCCGTAGCCAGGTGCACCGGCCGCGTCGGCGTCGAAGTCCTCGTAGGACGAACGGTCCGCGAGCAGCGCCTGGTAGGTCTCGCCCTCGTCGAGCGTCGACTGGGCCAGTTCGGGTACTCGGGATGCACGCAGCGCCTCGGCGACCTCGGGGTCTGCTCGGAAGGCGGCCGCCCGCTCCTTCAGCAATAGGTAGGTGCGTATGTTGGCCACAGCCGACGCCCACACCCCGTCGATGTCCTCGGTGCGCAGCGGCTTGTAATCGAAGTGCCGCGGGCCATCGTAGGTGGGGCCGCTGCCGCCCGCGGCTCCGTTCTCGAGCAGATCCACCAGAAAGAAGGCGTTGATCAGGTCGCCGTGTCCGAAGACCTGGTCCTGGTCGTACTTGATTCCGCGCTGGCCGTTGAGGTCGATGTGGAACAGCTTGCCGGCCCACAGCGCTTGGGCGACGCCATGCATGAAGTTCAGCCCAGCCATTTGTTCGTGGCCGACCTCGGGATTGACGCCAACCATGTCGGCGTGCTCGAGCTCGGCGATGAACGCCAGGGCATGGCCGACCGTCGGTAGCAGGATGTCGCCGCGTGGTTCGTTCGGCTTCGGCTCGAGCGCGAAGCGCAATCCGTAGCCACGGTCCTGCACGTAGCCGGCCAACAGGTCGATGCCCTCGCGGTAGCGATCGAGCGCGGCCCGGATGTCCTTGGCAGCGTCGGTCTCGGCGCCTTCCCGCCCGCCCCAGAAGACGTAGGTCTGCGCACCTAGCGATGCTGCCAGGTCGATATTTCGCATGACCTTGCGCAGCGCGAACCGGCGCACCGAGCGATCGTTGCTGGTGAATCCGCCGTCCTTGAACACCGGATGGGTGAACAGGTTCGTGGTGACCATCGGCACGACCAGGCCGGTTTCGGCCAGGGCGCCTTTGAGCCGATCGATGTGCTTGTCGCGGTCACTGTCGGACGAGCCGAAGGGAATCACGTCGTCGTCGTGGAAGCTGATGCCGTAGGCACCGAGCTCGGCGAGTCGATGCACCGACTCGACCGGGTCGAGCGGTGGCCGGGTCGCGTCGCCGAACGGATCACGCGCCTGCCAGCCAACCGTCCAGAGGCCGAAGCTGAACTTGTCTGCGGAAGATGGCGTGGTCACGGTTGCCTCCTGGGCCTATTAAGTCGATGAGTCCTAGGTCGCGGCGTTGCGGAGCGGCGCGACATTGGGGAGCGGCGCGAAGTCGGCCGGATCAGCGAGCAACGGTCGAAACGCCAACTCGGCCGCCCCGAGCAGCGAGGAGTCCTCGCCCAGGCCCGCGGTCCGCAACTCGACACCGCGGCGCGACGCCGTCATCGCGCGGCGGTTCAACTCCGTTTCGACCTCGGCACGGGCGACGTCGAGCACGCAGGACAACGATCCACCCATGATCACCACCTGCGGATTGAGCAGGTTGACCAGGCTGGCGACGGTGCGGCCGAGGGACACCCCGACCGCGCGCACGCCGTTAAGCGCTCGCGCTTCGCCGGCCCGGGCGGCCTGGACGATTTCATGCACACTTTCCCGGCTCGGGGCTGCGGTGCGTCCGGCCAGCCGAAGCAGCGCGCCCTCGCCGATATAGGTCTCGACGCACCCGCGCCCCCCGCATCGGCACGGGGGCCCGTCCGGGTCGAGCATCACGTGCCCGATCTCGCCGGCCAGCCCGTCGTGGCCGCGCAACGAATGACCGTCCGCGATGATGCCCGCCCCGACGCCGATCTTTCCGTTCAGGAAGACCACGTCGTCGCGCTGACGCCCGGCCCCACGCAAGTGTTCGGCCAGGGCGCCGAGGTCGGCGTCATTACCGAGATGAATCGGCAGTCCACAACGGACCTTGGCCGCCAGCAGGTCGGCGAAGCCCACCTCTTGCCAGTGCAGGTTTGGGGCGAACTCGACCACGCCGTCCGTGCGGCGGATCGTGCCGGGAATGCTCGCCGCCAGGCCAACCGGCCATGCAACCGCCGGGAGCGCCGCGCCGAGCGGGTCGACCATGGCGGCGATCACCTCGGCCACGTCGGCGGGACTGCTGCGCCCGGCCTCCAGCCGGGTCTCGCGCCGGGCGAGCACGCGCCCGCCCAGCCCAACCGCAGCGCCGGTCACCCGGTCGACCTCGATGTCGACTGCGACGACGTAGGGACCGTCCGGTCGTGGCCCGACCTGATGAGACGGCCGGCCGGCCCGCTCGCTGCCGCTGGGCACATGCTCGGCGAGCAGCCCGAGGCTCGTCAGATCGGCCACGAGCGCACCGATGGTCGACCTATTCAGCCCGAGCCGGCGGGTCAACTCGGCACGGGTGAGTTCGCCATCGCGATGAACCTGCTCGAGCAGCAGCCCCAGGTTGTGCCGGCGGATCTCGTCCGGGCGCGCTGCGCCGGCGCCACGAACGAGCCGCCGGGTCATCTCCCCGCGGCTGCGCGCTTGCGCGACAGCGCGTCGACACTCGCCGCGAGCAGCAGGACCAGACCGGTGATCAGGAACTCGTAGGACGGTTTGATGTTGCGCAGCAGGCCCAGACCGTTCGGGATCATGGCGATGACGAGCGCGCCGATGATCGCGTCGCGCATCTTGCCCTTGCCACCGAACAGTGAGGTTCCGCCGATGACCGCAGCCGCGACGGCGTACAGCAGCGTGGTGCCATTGCCGAACGCGGTGTCGACGCCACCCTGCTTCGATGCCTGGATGACGCCGGCGAGGCCGGCCATGCCAGATGCGATCACGAACACCGACAGGCGAACCCGGACCGTGTCGATACCGGCTCGCCGCGCGGCCTCGGTATTGCCGCCCACCGCATAGACGAACCGGCCGTATCGGGACTTGGACAGGATCAGCGTCCAGCCGATGAACACGACCGCGATGATCGGGACGACGTAGGGCACTCCTTGGATCTTCACGAAGACCGTCGTCGACCGATCTTGGTTCAGCACCCACAACGCCACTCCAGTGGCGGCACCGATGAGCGCGACGCGCAGGACGACCAAGTCCAGCGGCTCAGCGGTGAGCTTGGCCGCTCGGCGTCGAATCGACCGGATGACCGTGTAGGCCGCGTAGCCGCCGACGGCGACCAGCCAGAGGATCCAGGACCAGGTCGGGCTCATGTTCTGGTTCTCGATCTTGTTGATCAGATCGAACTGGCGCACCGGAACGGCTGACCCCAGCCCGATGAGTTGCAGGAGCACGCCCTGCCACGCCAGGAAAAGGGCCAGTGTGACAACGAAGGAAGGGATGCCGATGCGGGCGACGAGGAAGCCGATCAGTGTGCCGATGGCTACCCCGACCGATATCGACACGAAGATTGCGGCCAGCGCGTTCTTGTCGACGCCCGTGAGGATCAGGGCGACGCCGACGCCGATGAACGCCGTCGCGAACCACAGCCGGTAGAAGACCGTCACCGCGGCCATCGCGATCATCAGGCCGAGCATGGCGAGGTAGGTCGGCGTGCCCAAGGCGCTGTGCAGGTTGCCCTTGTGCACCAGCGCGATCGCCATCGTGGCGGCGCACACGCCGCTCGCAGTTCCGGCCGACAAGTCGATCTCGCCTAGCAGCAGCACGAACACCAGACCCATCGCCAGCACGGCCGTCGGAGCTGCCTGGGTCAGGAAGTTGGCGAAGTTGCCCTTGCTCAAGAAGACGTTGCTGGCGTTTGCGAAGACGACGACCAGGACGAGCACACCCGCTAGAGCCGGCAGTGCCCCGACCTCACCGCCCCGGACCCGCTGGAGGTAGCCGCGGGCGGCTTCGGCGATGTTTCGCGCGCCAACGTCGCTGGAAAAGTCGCTGCCTGGGCTGCTCTCCGCATCGCCGGAGACCTCGGTCGGGGGCTCACTCAGCGGGGGCGCCGAGGTACTGGTGGGCTCCGTCATCGTCGCCTCACATGCTCACGTTGGCGGTGGCTCGGGACAGGCCGATGTCGCCGGAGCGACCGGTGGTGATCAGCTCGACGATCTGGCTCACCGACGAATCCGCGACCTTCACCTCGGCGGCGATGCGCCCCAGGTAAAGGGCCGCCACCCGGTCGGCAACTTCCATGACGTCGTTCATGTTGTGTGAGATGAGCACGACTCCGAGCCCCGCGTCGGCAAGGCGCCGCACCAGGTTGAGCACCTGTCGTGTCTGCGCCACCCCGAGTGCCGCGGTGGGCTCGTCCAGGAACACGACCCGCGAATTCCACAGCACGGCTTTGGCGATCGCCACGGTCTGCCGCTGACCGCCGGACAGACTCGCCACGATCTGGCGGACCGATTTGACCGTGCGCACCGACAGGCTGGCCAGCGTCTCGCGGGCCTTGCGTTCCATGGTGCCCTCGTCCAGGGAACCGACGCGGGTCTCGATCTCGCGGCCGAGAAACATGTTCTGGACGATGTCGAGGTTGTCGCACAGGGCGAGGTCCTGGTAGACGATCTCGATACCCAGCGCGGCCGCGTCGCGCGGGCCATGGATGTGCACCGGACTACCGTCGAAAAGCACCTCGCCATGGTCGAAGGCATAGATACCAGCGATGCACTTGACGAGCGTCGACTTGCCTGCCCCGTTGTCCCCGACCAGGGCGCTCACCTGGCCGGGGTAGACGGCGAAGTCGATGTCGTGCAGGACGCGAACCGGGCCGAAGCTCTTGTTCACGCCACGCAGTTCGAGGATGGGTTCGTCCACCACAGTCTCCGTTCGCGCAGCGTGTTCAGGAGCTCCTGTTTACTTGATGCCGGCGGCCGTACAAGCTGCAGCCGCCGCGCCAGCGCAGAGAGCGGAAGCCTTGACGAACTCGTCGTCGACGACGGCCTTCACGTTGGCTTTGGTGATCGCGATCGGGGTGAGCAGCAGAGACGGCACGTCCCGGTTGGCCTGAGTGTCCTTGACCGTCCCGGTGGTTTGCGCCTTCTCGTTCTTCAGCATCGCGATCGCGAGGTCGACCAGACCCTGGGCTTCCTTCTTGATCGACTTGTAGACCGTCATGCACTGGTCACCGGCGAGGATGTTCTGCAGGCCTTGCACGGTGGCGTCCTGACCAGTGACCGGAACCTTCAGACCGGTCTTCTTCAGCACCGTGATCACAGCGTTGCCGAGGCCGTCGTTCGCGGCGAGCACGCCGTCGACCTTGCCGCCGTTGGCGGAAAGCAGCTGTTCGAAGGTGGTGCCACCGAGCACGTTCTTCCAGTCAGGGATGCTCTTGTCGCCGACCTTCTTCCAGCCGGACGCGTACTTTGGCTCGAGCACCGAGTCGTAGCCCTGCTTGAACAGCGTGGCGTTGTTGTCGGTAGGGGAGCCGTTGATCTCGATGATCTGCGGCGCGGTCTTCTTCTCGGCGGTCAGGCAGTTGACTAGTCCCTGCCCCTGCAGCTTGCCGACCGCGACGTTGTCGAAGGACACGTAGTAGTCCGCGGTACCGCCGAGGGTGAGTCGGTCGTAATCGATGGTCTTGACGCCGGCCTGCTTCGCCGTCGCCTCGATCTGCGCACCGCTCGCGCTATCGAGGTTGACGATCGCGAGCACGGAAACCTTCTCTTGGATCATCGCCTGCGCGATGGAGATCATCTTGTTCTTGTCACCCTGGGCGTTCTGCACGTCGACGTCGACGCCGGCCGCCTTGAAGGCCGCGGTGATGAGCGGCTTGTCGAAGTCTTCCCATCGGGCCGAGGTCTGGGTGTCGGGCAGGATCACGCCGACCTTGCCCTTGGCGGCTCCGCCGCTTGACCCGCCGGCGCTGCTCTTGTCGCTGCTCTTGCTGGACGAGCATGCGCTCAGGACGAGCGATGCCGCGACCCCAACCACGACGAGGCCGAGTGCACGCTTGCGCATGGCCGTACCGCCTTTCGCGTTCTCAGGCGACCGCCGAGCGCGATGCGCCGCGATGAATGTTGTGAGCCTCAACATATCGGCCATTTGTCTGCTCGGCGCCCAATCGAGACCGACTCGTTACCTGGGGAACTCGGTGGACGTTATGTCCGCACCCGACGTCCGATGGCACATAGACCGGCAAGACATATCCGGCTACGTTTGCGCCACGCTGCCGCCGGGTCAGTGCTTGCCCCGCTCCCGGATGGCGGCGGAGTTCCCTGCTGCGCGGCGTCGAGAGGGCGACACATGCTCGAAGTTTCTGATCTGCACGTGTCATACGGCGGTGCCGTGCGGGCCCTGCAGGGGGTCAGCCTCCAAGTACCCGACAAGAAGATTGTCGCCGTTCTCGGCAGCAACGGAGCGGGCAAGACGACGTTGCTGCGGACTGTGTCGTCGACGCTGCGATTGCATCACGGGGCGGTCGTCAGCGGAGCGATCACCTATCAGGGTAAGAGCCTGGCCGGGTTGGATGCGGCCCGCACCGTCCGCCTCGGCATCGTCCAGGTTCCAGAAGGCAGGCGAATCTTCGGACGGCTGACCGTCGAGGAGAACCTGCGGGCCGGTGGGCTCGGCGCAGCCGACAAGGCCGGCCGGCGCGCGTCGAGAGAACGCGTGTTTGATCTATTCCCCATTCTCGCGCAGCGCCGTACCCAGCGGGCGGCGCTGCTCTCCGGCGGTGAGCAGCAAATACTGGCGATCGGCCGCGCTCTGATGGCGGCACCGAAATTGATCATCCTGGACGAGCCCAGCCTCGGCCTGGCACCGAAGATGGTCGGCCAGATCGGACGCATCCTGCGGGCTATCAACGCCGACGGCACCTCCGTCCTGCTCATCGAGCAGAACGCGGTCATGGCGCTCGGGATCGCAGACACCGCCTACGTCCTGGACGTCGGACGGGTGTCGCTGTCCGGCCCGGCAAAGGAACTCGCCGCCAGTGATGACGTAAAGCAGCTTTACCTGGGGCACGCCACATCCTCGACGGCCGCGACCGGCGACCAGGCCGTGGACGAGCCGATTCGCCGGGCGTCGACGCTGACTCGGTGGCAGGGATGAGTGCCGAAACGGTCGCCGAAATGGCGCCGGCCGCCGAGATCCCAACACTGATCGTCGAAGACGTCTCGGTCACCTTCGCGGGCATCAAAGCCTTGAGCGATGTCTCGTTCACTGTGGCCCCAGGCAGCATTCACGCGATCATCGGTCCGAACGGCGCCGGAAAGTCGACCATGTTCAACGTCCTGTCCGGCATTTACCGGGCCACATCAGGTGCCGTTCGGTTCGGCGACGAGGATCTGATTGGGCTGCGGCCGCACCGGATCGCCCGCCTCGGCATCGCCCGGGCCTTCCAGAACATCGCGTTGTCAAAGGGCCAGACGGTGGCTGAGAACCTCATGCTCGGTAGGCATGCGCTGACCCGGGCCGGCTTCGTGACCTCCGGCTTGCGCCTACCGTCCGCCGTGCGAGAGGGCCGGGCGCACGGCGCCCGGATCCAGGAGATCGCCGAATTCGTCGGGCTCGGCGACAAGCTCGGCAGGCCTGCCGGACTGCT
The DNA here is from genome assembly GCA_040003255.1 of Actinomycetota bacterium. GTDB lineage: Bacteria > Actinomycetota > Actinomycetes > Mycobacteriales > Jatrophihabitantaceae > JBDUCV01. The sequence goes on along the minus strand of JBDUCV010000055.1, from coordinate 4,518 downwards.
GTCCTACGGCGACCAGAAGCGGGTCGAGGTTGCCCGCGCGTTGGCATGCGAACCTCGGTTGCTGCTGTTGGACGAACCGGTGGCCGGCATGAATGCCGACGAGTCCGACCAGATGGCAGCTCTGATCGCCGAGGTGCGCCGCGAGCTGGGCATCTCAATCCTGCTGGTCGAGCACGACATGGGCCTGGTGATGGGCATCTCCGATCGGGTCACCGTCCTTGACTTCGGTCGGCTCATCGCCGACGGAACACCGGCGGAGGTTCAGGACGACCCCAATGTGGTTCGTGCCTATCTGGGCACCGGTGAGGACGAAACCGAGGATGGGCCGTCAGCAGCTGGACGCGACGATGCCAAGGAGACCGAAGAATGACCCGGTTCATCGAGCTGATCCTCAACGGCGTCAGCCTGGGCAGCATCTACGCCCTGATCGCCCTGGGTTTCGTCATCGTGTTCAAGGCAACTGAGGTCGTGAACTTCGCACAGGGCAGCCTGTTGGTGCTCGGTGGCTACATCACGACTCGCGCCCACGACCACATGCCGTTCGTTCCAGCGCTGCTGGTCGGGGTTGCCGCCACCGCCTTTACCGCCCTAGTCATCGAGCGGGTGTTCATTCGCAAGGTTCGGGGCGGCGATGTCAACGCACTGGCCATTCTGACCATCGGCATCGACATCCTGGTGATCACCGAACTCATCCGACGCTTCGGCTCTGACGTGCTGACCATCGGAGATCCGTGGGGCAACAAGCTCGTGCACTTCGCCGGCTTGTCCTTGCCGCAAGCGCGCCTAGCCGCGATTGCTGTCGCGTTCGTGCTGCTCGGCGGCTTCTTCGCCGCGTTCAAGTTCTCGAGCTGGGGCGTCGCCATGCGAGCCGGAGCCGAGGACAACGAGGCGGCGGCGCTGATGGGCATCAGACGTGGTCGGGTTACCGCAACCGCGTGGGTCATTGCCGGAGCGCTCGCCGCGGTGGCAGTTGTCTTCTTGACCGCCTTCCCGAGTCCGGGCCTCGACCCGGGCGCGCGGGAGGTCGCCTTGCGTGCCTTTCCCGCGGCGATTCTCGGCGGCCTGGACTCAACCGCGGGCGCGGTGGTGGGTGGCCTGGCGATCGGGCTGGCCGAAGCGATGACCGCCGGTTACAGCGTCACCCTCCTAGGCGGCAGCTTGGCCGACGTCATCCCATACCTCGTCATGCTGGTGATCCTGCTAGTGCGTCCCTCAGGGCTGCTCGGCACCCGGGAGTTGTCTCGTGTCTGACCGGCTCATTGCACGAGTGCGCGGCCTGAGAGGCGGCACCGTCATCCGAATCATCGCGGTGCTGATCCTCGCCGCGTTGCCGTTGTATCTCGACAACTCGCTGCTGCAAACGGGCCTGTTTTCGATGGCGGCGGTCATCGGGGCTATCGGGCTGACCATCCTGACCGGAGCCGCGGGACAACTATCGCTGGCACACGCGTTCTTCCTTGCGGTGGGGGCGTACTCCTACTCCTATTTCGCCGGCCTACCGGACCCGTCGAAGGCGTCGAAAGCGCACGGCCTGGGTCTGCCGCCGTTGCTGGCCCTGGTGCTCGCGGTTATCGCGGCCGGAGTCGTCGGCCTGGTGTTCAGCCCGATCGCCAGTCGCCTGCGCGGTATCTACCTCGGTGTCGCCTCGCTGAGTCTGGTGTTCATCGGCTCCTTTATCTACGAGAACGCCGGGGCCCTGACCGGTGGCTTCAACGGCCGTCCAGCAACCGATTTCTCCCTGTTGGGATTTCATTTCGCTGCGGACGATCCGCCGCTGACCGTGCTGAATGTGCCCTTCGGACGCTTCGAACGGCTCTGGTACATGTTCCTGGCGCTCGCGGTCCTGGCGTATATCTTCGGCTCGAACGTCCTTCGGGGCCGGATGGGTCGGGCCATGCAGACGATGCGTGACAGCGAGGTGGCCGCCGCCACCATGGGCGTCGACATCCGCCGTACAAAGGCCGGGGTGTTCGTGTTGTCGAGCATGTACGCGGGCCTGGCCGGGGTGTTGGTGGCGTTGGCATTCACCCGGGTGACGCCGGACTACTTCATCTTGCCGTTGTCGATCAGCTACCTCGCGATGGTCGTCATCGGTGGCCTGGGGTCGGTGGGCGGCGCGACGCTCGGAGCGGTCTTTGTCACCGCCCTGCCAACGCTGCTTAGCCGCTACTCCGATTCCCTTCCGTTCGTCGCGGCGTCCGCGAGCGGAGGCTATGACGCCGGAAAGATCAGTGCCGCGCTGTTCGGTGTCGCCATCATCTTGGTCGTCATGTTTGCCCCCGGTGGCTTGAGTGCGCTCGGCAAACGACTGGCAAGCCGCGGTCGGGGGGAAAATAGCGGAGGTCCAGCCGCGGAAACGAAGCGCACGAGGCCTAAGTTGGGCAACAACACCATCACCCAGGAGGATCCGGTATGACCCGTACCCGCACCCGCGCGCAAGCGGTGCTCGGACTTGCGCTGGCGCTCGCTCTCAGCGTCGCCGCTTGTAGCACGAAGGCGAAGGACAGCGGAGGCAAGACGCAGAATGGCGTCAAGACTGGTCCCGGCGTCACCGCCGACAAGATCAACCTGGGTGTGCTGACGGATCAGTCCGGGGTGTTCGCCGCCCTTGGCACCACGGTTACGCAGGGCAACCAGCTCGCCATTGATGAGATCAACGCCGCCGGTGGCATCTGCGGTCGAAAACTCAGCATCACCGTCAAGGACACCGCCTACGACGTGCAGAAGGCGGTCAGCGAGTACGCCGAGATCGCGCCCGATGTCGCCGGGATGCTGCAGATCATCGGTTCGCCGGCGACGACAGCACTGCTGCCTACCATCACCAACGACCACATGGTGTCGGCGACGGCCACCTGGGCGTCCACCCTGCTGACCAGTCCGGACATTCAGATCTCCGGCGCCACCTACGACATCGAGATGATCAACGGCATCTCCTACCTGCTCGAGAAGGGCCTCATCCACAAGGGCGACACGCTCGGTCACATCGCATTCGAGGGCGCCTACGGCAACAACGGGCTGAAGGGGTCGAAGTACGCGGCCGAAAAGCTCGGCCTCACCATCGTGTCCCAGCGGCCGAAGGCGACTGAGACCGATATGACCAGTGCCGTTCAGGCATTCAAGCAGGCCGGCGTCAAGGCGATCCTGCTGACTGTCGCCCCCAAGCAACTGGCCTCCGCCGCCGGTGTGGCGGCGACCATTGGGCTGGATGTGCCGATTCTCGGCAACAACCCGAACTTCAGCCCGTTGCTGCTCAACTCGCCAGCGGGGCCCGCGATCGAGAAGAACCTCTTCCTGGTGGCCTCGTCGGTGCCGCTGTCTGCGGATCTGCCAGCAGCCAAGAAGGTGCTCGCCGCGTTCAAGGCGAAGTTCCCGTCGGCGAGTTCGAACGCCGGCGTGACCTACGGCTACGGGGTCGGCAAGATCTACGCGCAGACGCTCAAGGCTGCCTGTGAAGCGAAGGACCTCTCTCGAGAGGGCATCGAGAAGGCGTTCCACTCACTGAACAATGTCGACACCGAGGGCATCATCGCGCCGCTGGACTACAGCAAGCAAGGTGAGATTCCGGCGCGTAAGACCTACATCATCCGCCCGAACAAGGCGAATCTCGCCATCGACGGTTTGAAGGTCGAGAAGGAACTGTTCGAGTCTGACATCGCCAAGGACTACAAGCCGTAACAGCCTGCGGGTAGGCCGGTGGGTTCAGCGACGAACCCACCGGCCGGCTCGGCCTGCCCGCCCACCGCAAGCGAAGAGAGGCGGACATGAATCCGACGTCGGCCGATCTCACCGGACGTAGGGCGCTGGTCAGCGGGGGAGCTAGTGGGATCGGGGCTGCTTGCGTCCGACGCCTGGCACAAACCGGCGCCCACGTCACGGTGCTGGACGTCAACGCCGACGAGGCGGGCCAACTTGCCGCCGAGGTCGGCGGCGCAGCCCTGGTCGCCGACCTGACCGATGCCACCGCGACTGCGGCGCTCGCCATCGATGTCGACATCCTGGTGAACAACGCCGGTATTCAGCACGTCGCGCCGGTCCATGAGTTCCCACCAGAGGTCTTCAACCGGATCCTGAACCTGATGCTGCAGGCCCCCTTCTTGCTGGCTCGGGCGGCGTTACCCGCCATGTACGAGCGCGGCTGGGGCCGCGTCATCAACATCTCATCGGTCCACGGACATCGGGCTTCGCCGTATAAGTCGGCTTACGTGGCCGCCAAGCATGGACTTGAAGGTCTGTCGAAGGTGATCGCCCTCGAAGCCGGCGGGCACGGCGTCACCTCCAACTGCATCGCGCCCGGCTACGTCCGCACCGCGCTGGTCGAAGGTCAGATCGAGGGCCAGGCGGCGCTGCGCGGCATCTCAGCTGACGACGTCGTCGAGCAGGTCATGCTGTCCGAGACCGTGATCAAGCGGCTGATCGAGCCGGACGAGGTGGCCGACGTCGCGGTATTCCTCTGCACCTCGGGCGCCGCCTACATCACCGGCGCATCGATCGCGATCGATGGGGGATGGACCGCTAGGT